>CAYYKF010000092.1:0-7641 GCA_964441035.1 uncultured Candidatus Poseidoniales archaeon | reverse complement strand
TCGTGTGCAGCCTTCTCTTCGGTACTCAATGCCCTAGGTTTCCAATCCCTTCCAGCATCAGCTGGTTTTCGGTCTACTAAAGGTAAACAGAGCCCTTCATCGATGAGACGACGCACACCGAGTCTTAGTGCAATCATTGCTGCGGTTATGGACGCACACCGAGTACCTCCATCTGCATTGAGAATATCACAATCCACAGTGAGGCTGTGTGGCCCAAGTTCTTCCAAATCAATTCCCGCACGGAGACTTCTTGCGACCAATCGCTCGATTTCATAGGTGCGTCCTTTCGCTCCACGCCGTTCACGCTGGAACCTAGAATCTGTAGAACCAGGTAGTAGGCTGTATTCTGCATTCACCCAACCTTTGGTGGCATCACGGGGAAACCAACGTGGTAGATTCTTTGCACGTGTACAGCAGGCAAGTACTGTGGTATCTCCTTGCTTGTAGAGAACGCTCGCGAGCGCGTTAGGTGTGAAGTTTAGTTCGACTTCAACATCGCGCATCTCATCTTTTTCTCTGGATAGTTCCAATTCGGCTTCCTTGAACTTGGCCATGGCCCGCCGACCGGGGCTTCATCTTTGAATCGTGCGGCGTGCATGTGGGGGCCGCCAAGCATTCCAAACACCCTCATTCGTCTCAATATATGGTCCACCAATGAGATCAACGCAATAGGGTACTGCGGACCATATTTCATCAATAGTCTCGCGAATTGAGCGGGGTGAACCTGGCAAATTTAGAATCAAAGTAGAGCCGCGAACACCTGCAGTTTGTCTGGACAAAATTGCAGTGGGTACGTGACGCAAGGAAATCGCACGCATTTGTTCACCGAATCCGGGCAACATCCGTTCACATACTGCTTCAGTTGCTTCTGGAGTAACATCGCGTGGTGCTGGACCAGTACCTCCAGTTGTCACGATGACAGCACATCCAATCCCACACAATTCAATCAATGCATCTTCAATTGATGATTGATTGTCGGAAACGATTCGGCGTTCAACAGTGAATCTAGAATTGATGGCCTCGTTCAGAAAATTGACGATTGCAGGCCCACTCAAATCTTCGTACGTACCATCGCTGGCACGGTCTGAAGCGGTGAGCACACCGAAGGTGATGGTGTCGCCGACCATGTCGAGGCGAGGAACACTTTGCTAAGAATCCTCACTCTTCTTCGGTTAGACTCACAATTGCTGAACGAGCAGTTTCCCTTCGCTTCTTACGTTCATGTCGAGGAATTGGTTTACGGGATTCAATATCTTGTGCAATAATGCCACCGGGTGCTCTGTCGGTGAGTACACTCATTTTCGCATCATGGAATTCAGTTGCAGTCAACCACCCGTCACGACGCATATCTGCGAGTCTCTCCAATCGTTCAATCATCTCATCTGTGTCGACAGATTCATGGTTGATTCTACTTTGTTTACTCTTCTTTGACCAAATTAGTTGTGAGAGTGTTGCCGTCAATAATCCGTACAGAGCAATACCTGTGAACATCAAGAATATCGCGACGACTCTGCCACCGGTTGTGACCGGTGCATAGTCACCATAACCTACTGTCGTCGCAGTTGTAATTGCCCACCACATTGCTTGAGGTAATGTATCGATACACGTTTCGCCGCATGAGGATTTTGATGCTTGTTGTTCGAAAAGATAGGCGATGAATCCTCCTGCAAATCCAATCGCTGTGACAACGAATATGAGATGTTGAATCTGTACTTGAACAGGCGACTCATCGCTTGTTTCATGTAATCCGAGTAGATTAGTAGCGAGAGAATAAACCTTTGAAAGATGTACCAATCTTAGCAAAACTATCAGACTAATTTGGGGAATTGCAGCCAGAATTACGGGTGTTAAGCCGAGCATTCCCCAGCTTTGAGTACGCCACCATTCAGCTCGATCTTCTGTGAGTGACAGGTCTTTTGCCAATTCAGCAACAAAGAATCCCACAATAGCAAGATCGAGTATGGCTACAATCCAGAATAGTGTTGGATTAGAATTCATAAGATCTTCCTGAATCACGAAGATAACGATTCCTATCGAGATTAGAGAGAAGATTAATTCAAGGTTCTCGACACGTATCCAATTTGACCACCAGAAGGTCTTGTCATCGACGACAACCTCCTCCTCGGACATGAGGAAGGCAGCGGTAAGGAGGAGTTCTTGAGTGTTCGGTGCGCCCCTAGGGGCGCAGGGTCAATTATTCGGTTATCACGCATCGTCGAGAGATTCTTCGTCGACGACTTCTTCCTCCTCAGGGTCAAGCGATGTGCGCTCTTCCAGCGCTCGTTTCCAACGACTCTTTGAACAGAGTACGATGTTGGCAATTGGGTCTCCTGTTCTAACAAGAGGATTGACAGCCAAGCCGACGATAATCCCAGTTCTTGGGCTTACAACAGTTTGTGTGCTAGCTCCAAAAGGATCTGTGACATGTGCGATAACTTCACCTTTCTTGACATGATCTCCTGGTTCTACCTGTGAGTGTAGTAGGCCGCCTGCTTCTGCACGAGCCCACTTTGAACGTCTAACGAGCATTCTCACCGCAGGCATGTGAGTGTCTCGTTCAATCATCCCAAGTTCAGACATCACATTGAGGACACCTTCAATTCCAGAATGAACCGCCTCGATTTCAAATCGATGAGCACTCCCCGCTTCCAAGAGAATTGTTGTTGTGCCTGCCTCTGTCGCTTCTCTACGGAGTGAACCATCAGGCCCTTTCGAATGTAGGATAATACGTGATCCAAATGCTCTAGCCAGCGTCATCGCTTCGGGATTGTCAAAATCAGCACGAACATGTGGAAGATTTGTCCTTGATTGTGGTGCAGAATGCAAATCGATGAGGTAGTCTGCACGTTTTACAACACCACTAAACAATTCGTGCGCAATCCGTTGGGATTGATTACCATCAGCACGCCCAGGAAATAATCGATTGATATCTCGATTATCTGGCGCTTCCCGTTGTTGCAATAGCATACCTTCGACATTTGCAACAGGTACACAGAGAAGTGTTCCAGCCATATTCGATAGGTCGATTACATCATCGTCAGTGCCAGCAATATGGTCGTCTCCATGGATTAAATGATGAACGACAGAAACCCCATTCAATTCGTCCCCATGGACGCCTGCGATTAGCGCCAGAACTGGTCCAGGTTTTGCTCCATTCATGATATAGACCGGGATATTGCGACTGTTTCCAGTGGGTCCATCTCCCAAATCTAATTGTGTTTCAGTTCGCGAACCCGGAGCAATTTCGATTCCATCAAAACTGAACGAATCTCCTCCGGTCATAGATGTGCGAGGAGAAAATAGGTAACAAACCTCCTCTTGACAATTCATCCTTATTTTTCACTCACAAGAGTTCAAGAACCTCCGCGTAAAAGGCACGTTTCCCGGAGGTGATGGAGTGCCGCGTCTTCCCCAAATAGCACGAGTGGCCATCGTCTTCCGTTTCGGTCGTGAATCTACGACTGAGGCGGGATGCGCTCGTGCGGACGCGGTCTTCTGACCACCCGTAAGGAGTTGCAATTATGTCCACTGATGAATTCGCCAATGAGATTGATGCTGTCAAAGAAGCAGTACCTGACGCAGATGAGAGCAAAATCGCTGAAGAATTTCGGCGTTATCGTGATGAATTTCTCATCCCACCAAAAGAAGCCCTTCGTAGCGTATTGAAAAAATTTCAAACGGAAGCAGGATTGGAAGTAACTGAACCATCTTCTAGCTATACGGCAAAACCTTCTGCAAAGTCGGTTGATAGATTCAGCGACTTAGGCTCAGATGACACTAATGTAACCATTGAGGTCCAAATCATCACTTATACGCCGCGTATGCAAATGGTTCGAGGCGAAGAGCGCCAAATCGCATTTGGGTGGATTGAAGACAACCCTTGGGAAGATGGTGGTGAACAAACTCGTTGGGATTTCAAGGATTGGGGCAATCATGCGGAATCACTCGCTCCTGGTTCTATTGTTCGATTAGAAGGCGTTTCCGTCAATGAATGGAATGGAAAGCGTTCAATCAACATCAATCAATCGAGCCGTGTTGCAATATTGAGGGCAAGTGACAGAGTGGTCGTCCTCGCATCATCAGACCCTACACCTATCGATCGTGTCGTCAAAATGGATGGTTTTGCAACCGTTGTGGCAAGATTGATATCGATTCGTAAACAACCCATATCACGCAAAGATGGAACCAGTGGAGAGATTATCAAAGGTCGTTTAGCAGATGAAACAGGGTCGATGGGTTTTGCTTGTTGGGGAGATTTCGACCATCCTGTTGGAACATTGCTGAAAATTGAGAATGCATCTATTCGCAGGTTCCGAGATAATCCTGAATTAAACATAGGTGAACGTACCAAGGTAGAGGTATTCCATGATGGCGGTTTTGCTTCACTTGAGGATTTAGAAGAATCCGCAGTGGTTCAAATTGCAGGGCTTAGAGATGGAGCTACTGATGTTTCTACTGTAGTGCAGGTAACGTCCTGGGAAATGCGACAGTACACTGACCAATCAGGAGAGCAAAAGTCGGTTTGGGGTGGCGACGTGGTTGATCCTACAGGCTCATGCCGCCTCACAGCATGGACTGAAATCCCTATTGAATCAAAATCACTCCCTGTCGCCATCAAAATATCAAATGGAAGAGTACGCAGTTGGCAGGGTTCACCAGACCTTGTTGTTGATCGTTTGGAACAAGTTGAAATTCTGGGAAAAATTCCTTGGGAAACAATTGATCCCTCTTCTCATACAATAACAGTCTCATTCTCTGAATTATTGACGGGAGGTTCTCGGAAAGGAATTACCAGTGAGGCGACGGTAATCGCAGTTCAACAAGGTTCTGGGATAATTCACCGCTGCCCCTCTTGCAATAAGGCGATGCGCGATGGTTCTTGTAGAGAACATGGACCTCAAGCAGGTGTTGAAGACCTTCGCTTGCGCCTGATTCTCGATAACGGCCTTCACAATGGGGCTTTGATTCTTGGACGAGAATCATCTGAGAAATTTCTTAATCAATCAATGGATGATGTTTCCAAATCATTTGAGAATGATGGTGGTGAAGTATTCCGAAACGAGTTGCGGGCTAGATTGATTGGTCGCCGTTTCCGTTTTACGGGAAGAGCCATCATCGATGGTGAAGGTGCATTATTAATGGCTGATTCATTTGATAATTCTGAATTAGAGGCATCTGAATCAGCCAAAGAAGTTCGTGAAAGGTGGGGGGTGTTCGCATGATTGAAGGTCGCCGCCATCGTCGTCAAACAGCCATTCGATTGTTCGCGCAGGAATACAATGAATCTAGTTTACCAGATGGTGGACAAGGTGAATTCGACCCCCGTTTTATAGTCACCAAATTAGGTGCACGCGTCAATCGAATGATGGTTGCTGGTGTCATAGAACGTATGGAGCGTCGTGAAACCGAAAAGGGTCCGATGTACTCCGGACGTGTTCGTGATTCTACAGGCATGCATAGTTGGAGTGTTGGTTCATTCAAACCAGAGTTACACACAGAGTTGGAGGAATTACTAGCTCGATTTGAGGGCGGAGATCGATTCCTGATGGCTTGTATTGGGAAATCAAATCACTTCGCTACAGAAGACGGGGGTATATTCTGCCGTATGCAGATGGAGGAATTTTCTGTAATTGATCGTGATACTTACGCACAGTGGCTGGTTGAAACATCAGATCAAACCATGCGCAGGATAGATGCTCTATACAAGGCACAATCTGCTGAAGACACATCGGTGGAGAGTTTGCGTAATGCAGAGGTGCCTGAAGATTTAATCGATGGACTTGGGTTGGCTCTCAATCACTATGGTGAATGGGATCCTGAGGGATACAAGGTTGGCGTTCTACAAGCTCTCAGTGCTGCAGAGGGTCGCGTTGTCAATTTCGAAGAGCATGAAGCGACTGCATCCGAACCATCGAATGAGTCCTCGCAATCATCAGAATCGAACTCCGATGACAATGTCGCTTCAAATTCGATGAATACTGCTGAAATAGAAGCAATCGTTCTAGAAATCATCAAACAAAATTCAGGAGAACGGGGCATTGATCACGATTCTATCGTCAAGAAATGTGCCGCTCAAGGCCTCACTGACGAATCTAGCATTGAGGATGCAATTGATTGCTTGCGTGATGATAAATGTGAGATAATGGAACCAAATTTTGGCTGGTTCCTTCCAATGTAAACACATCCCTTCGGGATGTCGCCGACCCGCTACCTTGAAGTTCATTCTTCTGGCATGGCGTGTTGAGGCGCGCCCATGGCTCAGGCTGGAACAGTTTTCATTCGGGGTTCCGATGGTGATTGGCTTCAATTTGTGGATTGCCATATCGTCGTCGATATTCGCCGTAGAATCACGAGAGAAGTCAAGCGAGGTGGGGAAGGTGACGACCTGCTTGATGAGGGGGCTGAATCGGCGGTCTACACGCTTTCTGGGAATCTTGGAGTAGAGGGATATCGAGAGGTTCTTTCCATCTTCCGTTCAGGAGAAACTTGGTTGCTAGATCCTTTTACTCAACAGGAATTGAAAGTTGCTTTTCACAGGTTGCATTACGAAGGAGAAAGTGGTGCTTATTCATTTGAATTGATTGAGGATGTGATTTAGTGGCATCAGAGAGAGAGGAGTCATCCGATCTACTCTATACGATGCGCGCAGTCATGGTCCTGATGAATTCAGGTATTGGATTAGAATCGGCACTTCAGATGATTGCTCGTGGCGGGTATGGAGTTATTTCAGATGATTTCCGACAAATTCTAGAAAATCTGCAACGCGGGGGTAAATTGGAAGATGAATTGGCTAGATTAGCCTCATCAGCAAAAAGCAAGGGGTATCAGAGATTTTTGGGTACCCTGCGAACGAACGTCTCCAGCGACACGGACCTCGTTCGCTCCCTCCAGCAACAAGCTGACAGGGAAGAAGAGGAACGCAATGACAAATTGAAGCAATACATCGAAACTGTTAGCGGTTTACCAACAATGATGCTAACTCTTGGTATTCTTGCTCCCATTACATTTGGAATTCCTGCAATGTTGCCAATCATTGCCCCAGATATTCTGGATAGTGGACTTGCAGGGTTGGATTCAGTAATTCAAGCTGCAGCTTGTTTCGGGCCTGCAATATTTATTACCACCATATTACTTGGATTCCTCGGCTATCGAGCCCATTCGAAAGACCCAGGGGTGATTTGATGGATTTTCTATGGTCACTGTATGATTTGGCATCAAACAGTCTGATGTTGGTGATATTGTTGCCGCTGGCCCTACCTTGTGCTGCGGGTGCAATTCCTGGTGTTCTTGACAGAATACGCCGAAGGAATTTGGAAGAAGCACTCCCTGAGGTTTTGGAATCAATTTCAACAAGTATCGGTGCCGGATTGGGTTTGCAACAAGCGCTAACAGACATTTCCCAGCACAGAGGTGACGAAACAGGAAAATTGCTCAAACAAGCGATTGACCGTTCACGTGCAACAACATTCGATGCCGCGCTTGTAGAATATGCATTGAACAGCCGTAGTACACTCATTCAGCGAGTTATAAATCTCCTCACAACCGCTATAGAACAAGATGCACCGCTACAAGAAGTTACAAATTCAATGTCAATCGAATATGATCGTTTGAATAAACTGATCAATTTGCGGGAGAAAGAAA
>CAYYKF010000091.1:0-7837 GCA_964441035.1 uncultured Candidatus Poseidoniales archaeon | reverse complement strand
AGGCGTCATCAATAATAAGGCAATCACCATTTCTTTCGATCTAAGCGCATCTCTGCTATAGCTAATCGTCCAGTTAGCATACTGGGAACTCCCCTTCATCGGCGTGACTTTGGGTGATTTGCTATCTGTTGTACCACTTGAACCGATAGATTGGCTAATCGTATTCTTTACGGCATCAAGCGTATTTCTGGCTGATGAGTTACGAAAACTCATTTTCCGCGTTAGGGCACTTTCAAAAATCCGCTAGAGTGGTATTTTATCAGTGTTCTATCTCCCATCCATTGTGAATGACATTTGGGTATCTACAATTGACAATTGTGGTCGGAATCTGGATTGGATTGACAGACTGAATTCAATCTTACCACCTACCGACAATTATCCACGAAATGTTCAGGATCTGGTCGAAAATATTCGTTCTGGACATACATTGGATAAATATCAGATTTTGAGACTGTATGAACATCCAGACATATCTCTTCTTTCGCATATTGCGAATGCAATAAAGCAGTCTATGTATGGGGATCACATATTCTTCAATACAAATTTACATGTTAACCATACAAACATCTGCACGCTGGCGTGTAAATTCTGCGCCTTTCGTAGGGGTCCAAAGTCAAATGACGCATATGAATTATCTATTGAGGATATTCTAAATCGAATATTTCCATATCAACACTACATTGACGAGGTCCACACAGTAGGTGGGCTGCATCCGAATTGGGGAATCGATTATTATGAGAGTCTATTCAAGGGCATGAAGCAGTTATTTCCACACATACACATTAAATCATTAACTGCTGTTGAGATAAAACATATTGCAATGTTGAGTGATATATCTGTCAAGGAAACTTTGACACGTTTGAGTGATGCAGGATTGGATTCACTACCAGGGGGCGGTGCTGAGATTCTAGATGATACTATACGAGATGCCATTTGTAGAGGTAAGGAATCTTCAGATGAGTACTTAGATATTCACAGAGAAGCACATAATTTGAACATCCCTACAAATTGTACCATGCTATTTGGTACAATTGAATCGCCTATGCACCGTATACAGCATCTAATTGCACTTCGAGACTTACAGCATGAAACTGGTGGATTTCAGTGCTTTGTACCGTACCCATTCTTACCTGATAAATCTCGACTGCCAGAAGCTCAATTAGCCACTACTAATGAGATAATTCGTATGATATCTCTTTCCCGAATTGTTTTGACAAATATCCCGCATATCAAGGCATATCGAATGAATCTAGGTATTGATATCTCATTGCTTGCCTTAGTTTCTGGTGCCGATGATATTGATGGTACAGTCAGTCATGAGGAAATTATGCATGAGGCAGGTTCAACGGCAAATTTGAATGATGATAGAAATTCACTTGCAAAATCAATTACTCAAATTGGTGCTCAACCCATCCAAAGAAATACCATATATACGCAATTTAGAAGATTTCAAAAGGACGATGATGACAATTCTGGATTGCGGTTACCTGTTGCTATAAATTGATGTGATTGTATGCAAAAGTGGCACAGTATACTTGGTCGTGTGTCGTTTGTAAATTGTGACCCACTGTATTATTCCCTGCCTAGTGAATGGGAGATATTGCCAGCACCCCCTGCATGGTTAACTGGGCACTTAATGAGGAAGGATTGTTTGTTAGCACCGATTCCAACGGCCGATTTCGCGAAGCATGCAAAACATCTCAAAATATTGCCCGGACTAGGCATTGGCTCTATGGGTTCGGTCGGATCAGTTCTGCTATTTGGTAATAGAGACCCCTCACTTATGAGAGATATCGCTCTACCCACAGACTCGGCGACTAGTCGTATGTTATTGATGTGGATTTTGGATAAAATCGGATTGAATCCACGCCCAGTAGATATGGGGCCTAATCTCCAAGAAATGTTGCAAAGGTGTGATGGCGCTCTACTAATCGGTGACCGTGCAATTGATGAATCGTTACGTAATCCAGAATTGGTTAGGATGGATTTAGGTCAAAGTTGGTTAGAACATACTGGTTTGCCCATGGTTTTCGGTGTTTTTGCGGCGCACATAGATGCACCTGAATCAACATTGATGAGGGCACATAATAGCTTACTGGAACAATTGAATAGATTTGAAAATGATTCAATTTATCGAAAGGATTTGATTGCAGCAACATCAAGACGAAGTGGATTTTCAATAGCTCGTGTGGAGCAATATTTCGATGAAGTTGTTTTAAGATTAGACAAAAGGGCAGAAAAAGGGCTAGAAAAATTCCTCAGTGATGTTTGTGGCATAGATAATTATGATATATTGCAAATCACTTAGGATCTTTCTTCCTTCGAACAGATCTCCGTTTTTGGGGGTCTGAGACGGATTTTTTGAATAGTTCCAATGCCTCATCAATTTCCGTATCTTCTGGATTTGTATTAGATGCCACATAATGTTCATTATCCAGTAAGTGTGTAAAGCCAACATCTCTGGATTCTTCATGGATCTGAGTTACTTCATCTATGCTAGAATCTGGGAGATTCCCATCTAGTGCCTTCATGATGGAAATATCATCAGTCACGGCCTTTGGAGGTTCTGGTTTTCTGATATCTCGAATAACTGCTTCTGGAGGTTTGGGCTGGTCTTTCACTATGTTTTCAGTCTCTTCATACCAGTCATCCCAACCGACAGCCTCATCAATAATCTCATCTAAATCATCATCCTCATCAGTCAAGGAAAAATTATCATCATCATATTCCATATCTATTGCATTCCGATTCCGTACAAAAATGATGACTGAAATTGCAATAATTAGCAAAGCAATGGGGGCCAAAACAAACACATAATCCTGTATGAATTTAGAAATTGATTCGAATGTTGATTCTTCTTCAACAGGGGGGATTTTAATGATAACAGTGAGTTCTGTATTTGCTGAATGCCATAATTCAATTTCAGAACTACCTTCTGAAATATCCTCAATGAATACATGAACAGGGGATTGGTGTACAAGTGCGCCAATAGAACCTGTTAGGTTGACAAAATCACGGGCAATCGTCAGATTGTATGGCGCAATTGCCGGAGCAGATAGTTTGCCTGATACATGCCAACGCACACTGATTCTTGTCCGATCATCATTTCGATAAGTTTCCGATAAGCCAGAGAGAATTTTGCATTCAACATTATTTGCTATAAAATTACGACCGTCGACGTCGATTGATTTTGACCATTGTTCCAGAATGGAGGTTTGATTAACATTCTCACATACTGAATCAGATATCAACACTGATTCAGCAGAATCTACAACGGCATTTTGGTAAATAGACTGTGATGCCAAATCTCGTAATGCTGTACTATCCTCTTTTGTAAGGTATATTGTATCATAAATGTCCATATCATTGCCTGCGATTTCAAAACTGAGTTGACGGATTCTTGATGTATCAGCGTGTATATCACATAATGAACCCTCTGAGCAAACAAGGTCAAATTCATCTTGTATTCCATCTCCATCATCATCGTCATCGAATAAGTTAGCTACTCCATCGTAATCCGTGTCTAGACCATTAGATGGTGTAGATGGTGGCACTGAAGTGCTGAACAATGAAACCAATCTAGAGGAAGAGGCAATTGCTACAATATCACCACTGTGATGTATCGAAAAATCAGATGCTTGATGGGCGATAGAAAGTGTACGTAATATTGGAAAATCGTCTGAATATATATCCATAAACTGAATATTTCGACTGGCATCAGTATCATGTATGGGGGTAAGCATAGCAATTTCAGAATCTTGATTGGTGAATGCAAATTGACGCACATGCCCGTCAATATCAATTTGGGCGTAGTAGGATATGAATTCATCATAATTACGGATATGCATAGACCCCTCAATCAACCAGGCTAGTTTAGATCCATCGTCACTGACATGGCAGTCAAAAACAGGATGGTTCTCTTCCCATCGGAGTTGCTCAGTCCAATCACTACGATTCCACAAAATAACGACTCCATCCTCCGACCCACTAAGTAGGAATTTACCGTCTAATGTATGATCCAAACACGTGATGTTGCTCGTATGAGTACTCGGGTATTCACCCCATAAGGACGCGGTTGACCCAACACCATTACTGATTGACCACTCAGTGATTCCATTTGCCTCGTTAGGTGTCGCGAAAATATCGTTTCCAGCATCAAAACTAAGCGCGGCTACATGTACTCCATCTTCAGTATGTTTCAGCCGAGTATACTTCCCATCGATTAATTCCAGCACTACAGTTGCTGGAGTGTTTGACAATTTACTTTCCATTCCGGCTAGTAAGTAGCGATCATCATTGGAAAACTCCAATGACTCAATTTTGTAATCAAGTTCAATTGAGTATGGAAGTAAAATATTGGTATATGCATTGATGAAAAATATCTCATCGTAATGTGAGCTCGCCAATATTGTTCCATCATTAGAGAATGTAACAATGCTACCTTCATTATTACTAGAGCCAGTTTCTATTGCACCAACCCAGGACAAATCAGCCAATGATGGCGTGGAAAACATCGTCAATGAAATCAGGCAAATGAGTAAAACTCTAGGGGCTGATGGTGACTGACTACTTTTCCGCACAGTGGATATACTGCACATCACTATCAAAGAAATTGCGGTCAAAAATTAGACTTCGTCATTATCAAGTCGCTTATTTCGAACCCACGCGAGCAAGTCAAGTGCAACTTCGCATGATTCTGAGATGACTGGTTCTGTATCATTCACAAATTCCTGCAGTACTGGAAGAGCATCAGTATTTCCAATGGCTCCCAATGCTTCAGCAGCCTCGTGCCTAACCATCAAATCCTCACTTACGTCTCTCAATCTTGCGATCAATGACGATACGGCATGCCCATCTTGCATCTGCCCCAATACATAGGCGATTTCATGTTTCAATAGTGCACTATTGCTTGTAAACCCTGCAACTAAAGCATCGACAGATTGTTTCCCTCCTAAATTCCTTAATGCGAATAATGCACGCATTCTGAGGAACATTCGTTCATCCTCATTACATAATACATCACGTAATTCATGTATGCGGATTTCCGTAGATGGTGGTGCTGGGTCCACAGAATCAAATTCACTGCGTTTAGGTATCCCATTCATCTACTCACTACCAACAAATTTCATTAAATCAGCGTCAAAATCACTACGAATCATTCCAATATCTTGCCCCATTTGAATGAATTTTCGCACACTGATGCGACCATCTGAACCGTAGTCAATCGTCCTTTCATTTACATACATTTGGACAAAATCACTATTTGTTTTAGCATCGATACCACGGCCCCATTGCATCGCAAATTCAAGCGCTTTCTCTGGATGATTAATTGAATGAATAATCGATTCCTTAACCCATTTTGTAATATTGTAGCAAGCATCTTCTCCGAGATCTTTACGGATGACATTTCCTCCTAAGGGCAATGGCAGACCATCCGAAATATTGTTCCACCAAATACCCAAATCCAGAACTAAATTCAATCCATAATCCGGCCATGTGAGTTGCCCCTCATGAATAATTACGCCGCTACTAAATTCACCACTCAGTACTCTAGTGATAATCTCGTCAAATGGTACTATTTCCGTTGATACGTCGCCGCATGCCAATTTCAGTGCCAAGTGTGCTGATGTTTTCAATCCAGGTATTGCAATGGTGTTGTTGCAGGCTTCCTCCAAAGATATATCATCTTTTGAAATTAACATGGGTCCATATCCCTCACCCATCGAAGCCCCACAATTCATTAGGGCATATTTTTCAGAAATATCTGGGAATGCATGTATGCTCACGGCACTAACTTCAAATTCACCTTTCAGTGCCTTATCGTTTAGAGTTTCAATATCTAAAAGAACGTGCTCAAATCTATAACCAGGAGTATCAATTTCTCCTGTCGTCAATGCATGAAACATAAATGCATCATCTGGATCTGGTGAGTGCCCAATGCGTATCACATGCTCATCGTTTGACTCTTGCATATTTCTTGGAAATGCATCGAGCATAAGATAAATTCGGATGGCAATATTCCCGGACGTATACTTATAGGCCATGTACATATCAGCAATATGATAACATGGTCGACAAATCGCGTCTAGCAGTTTCAAAAGGCGAATTAGGGCCCATATGCGATAACTGTGGTGCCCTAATGACATTTGGTGAATCGTGCACAATTGATGAACAGTATGTCTGTTATGCATGTTATGTTTCGTTAACCGGTTCGGAATCATCCACCGATTCCAAAGATAATCCCGGACTGAGGATGCACTAGAACCATGATAGGGGTAGTGCCGAGATGTCAAGTGGCTGGGCTCGGTATGCGTTCAAATTCAGTGAATATTACAAAACACAGCCAATTGATAGTTACTGGACACCTCCTCGAATGCGTACAAGGGAATGGATGTTCGACGGATTTGATCAGCGTCCTCCTGAAAGACACAGGGGATTCAACAACGTACATGAATTGATTTCTCATGTCAACCGCAAAGTTCCGAAAAGTTGTTTTTACAGCACTGCATATTACAGAGACCCTAATCAAAGATCTATGAAAGATAAGACACTATTGGGTGCTGATTTAATTTTTGATTTAGATGGCGACCACCTGCCTGGTGTGACTGATGGTGATTTTCCAGCGATGATTGACGTCATCCAAGACCAAACACATCAGTTATGGTATGATTTTCTCGAACCTGAATTTGGATTCGATCGAAAATACTTACAGGTAACATTCTCTGGTCATCGAGGTTTTCACTTGCACTATAGGTCACCTGATATTTGGAGTCTTGATTCGAATGCCCGTCGAGAACTTGTTGCACACATCAAGGGTGAAGGTGTTAATGTCGAGGCGTTGATTAAGGGCCCCGATTGTGCTTGGAAAAGGCGTGTGATTTCAGGTGTCGATTCGATATTGGAAAAATTGGATATTGCCGCAAACGATGATGAATTGGGACGTGAAAAGGTAAAGGAATTATTGCAGATCATCAATACTCGAATAGGTGCCCCTGATTGCCGTGTAAAGAAATGCGGAAAACAATCAATATTATCCATTGCAGAGAAGGTGCAAAATACCGATCGGCGTGAACGCTTGACGAGCGGTTTTGAAACTGGTGAACTAAAGCCAGTTTTCGGTGGTAGTGGTGGCAGTGCGCAATTAGATAACATATTTAGTGAATTAGTCAAGGGTGATAGTTCTGTTATTTTGAGTAAAGCAGGAGAAACTGATGAAGTTGTCACTATTGACTTGAAACGTGTTATACGTTGGCCAACAAGTCTGCACGGAAAGTCTGGATTGAAGGTGGTCGAACTTCCATTGGAACGATTGGATCGGTCGGGTTCGAATCCATTTGATCCACTGTCAGAGGCTGTGCCTTGGCAAAAAGGAGGTGATTTGCAAAAATTACGGGCATTGCGTACTGATGTTTGCTATCGCATTGGAGAGGCGTCTGGTGTACTTGATGAGGGGGATGAGATTAATGCGGATGAAGCTACTGCCACATTCTTGGTTTTGAAGGGATGGGCGGAACCAGTAGATTGAGAGCACCAACATAGTTGGTGTGGAAGGACCATAGCAGCATACGTTAAAGGCGAATGCAGGGTCAAGGGTACTACGGTGGTCGAGCATGACTGAGGAAGATGCCAATTTAGACCCTCCACCTCCACCTATGCCAGGTTCTGCAAATTTACCCCCCCCACCCCCTATGCCTACAGATATGCCAGCACCTGTAGATACCTCGCTACCACCTCCTCCACCTATGCCTGGTGAAATGCCTCCACCACCAAAGCCTGATAAAAAGACACCACCACCTACTAATCCTGAGAAGCCAGCACCACCAACTAAACCAATAAA
>CAYYKF010000090.1:0-7905 GCA_964441035.1 uncultured Candidatus Poseidoniales archaeon | reverse complement strand
TCCATCCATCCAAGCGGTTCGAACAATATTTTCATAGATTCCAAGTCGATGTTCCAATGGAAGGTCGCGGCCCTCTACTTGTTGTGTCTCGACCTCAAGATCATCATCACTAGGTGGACGATATGTCCCCGAAGGGTCAATTCGGCGGAGAACTTCGAGAAGTGTGATTGAATGATTATGCAATTGTTTCAATTCCTGCATTTCACCATCAACCTTCACTGGGCGAGAATGAATTCGTTCTACCAATTCCCCAGCTGCACTCCTCCCAGATGCGCTAAGTGAATAAACGCGGCAACGTTGTTTGGCACCTGAAACATGTCGAGTTTCTTCACTGATTTGCCCCTTGTCGCGCAATTTCTTGAGTGTACGGGGTAAATGTTTGCGTGCTATTCCAACTGCACTTGAAACGCCAGCCTGCGTCAATTCAGGCCGCCCTTCCCACGGATTGTCACCGAGAGGTGTGTCCCAAAGGTGCAACAAAACGCGTTGCTCGACAGTCAGTGTCCCCATCATTCCATCCGACATGCCTGACCCTCCGGTAGAGTGTCACATAGCGGCCCGACACTTATGTAATTCGCCAAGAAGACATACAGGCGTTGCAATCAAAGGATGGCTGCTTTACGACGAGGCATGGCCAATGCAAACCCTGGAGGTAGTCGTCTACCTCGGCCGGTTGAACGAGATGACGGGTGGGCCGTACTCGGGGGTGCCGCCAATCGATTGTGGGAACGCGGTTGCTTTGGTCGCCCAATACGTGATGGAGTCATACTTACTACAGCAGAAGTTCTCAATGCACATCGGCTGAGAGGGATGCACTTGCCGCACGAGGATTGGTTTTCAAACGCGCTGAAATCAGAACCCGATTTACTGTTTGAGTGTGAAGCACTTGGGGCCATACGATATCCAGGTGAAAAATTCATTTTATCGCGCAACCTGTCTGCTGTGAATGCTGTACTAATGGACGAAGAATCATGGGGGTTAAGGTGGTCGCGTGACACCAAACCTAGTGAATCTGAACCAGTTTCTGAAGTGCGGTGGATGCGGGCACGTGATGCCATAGATTGGGATGCACTGGCACGCTGGACGGCAAATGTGGAAGGAGGGAATCGGGTGCCTGAAATCCTTATTGTCGATGATGAGCATGGAGTAGTCACTTACAGAACACGCCATCATGACCCGAAAGGTGGCCTTTCAAATCCATTCAGGGAATTAGAAAACACAAGTCGACAGAAAGTTGCTCATGCTTGGGCTTCTAGTACAGAAACCGCCGGAGGATATTGGTTGGATGTCCAAGCTGGGGATTGGCCTTTATCAGGAATCGGTATTAATCTTGAAGGAGGGGTCTGGATTGATGAATTGGAATCTAGAATCATCAGTCGAATCATCAATCCAACCATGCCAAGGCCTGAGGGGAATGAGGGTGCATTGGTACACATATTGGAAGATTTGATGAGTCGAGGGTTGGCAATCAGACCTGGATTCAAATATGGGACGAGGTGGAGAGCATATGATGGACGAATTGGAGATGGGCATGCACCTTGGCTAATTGTTCCGTCATTTGAAGCGCCGACAGATTGGGCGGAGGCGTGTCTATCTGCCAGATTGGCTGCCGGCGTTAACAAGCACTGGTTGTGTGCTCTACCTTCGGTGTCGAGTAGCGGTCCAATGGACACTCGACCAGGTGCTGGAGGCTGGCGCTTCTTGGCCCTTGAACGGCCACCATCAGATGCAAGGTGGACGAATCCAGTCAGGCATTAATCAAAATGCATAATCGGGACCTTGTTGCGCATTATGTGTCGCGGGTGCGGGTTGATATTGATGGGGGTCGGGGGTCCGAACTGCTTCCTGTTTTGGTTTACGTCTGAATCTCATGCCACTGATAACCCATAACGCCATCAAAAATGAAACAAGTTGGATATTGTTTGAGGGATTTGCCAACCATGCAAGGACTGCGCCAGCACCATCAGGGTGCTGTGCTTGAAGTGTTACGGGGAATTCTGCAGCCTTGCCGTTTGTATCGTACAATTGTATTGTCCCTTCCGCAATCATTCCGGGGGCCAGTAAGCCCTGAGGGTCTATCTCAATTACCAATTTACTTCCATTGCCCAGATACTGTACGTCTGCAGTCGATCCGATCCTGGAAAGTGGGCCTTCAATGACTACATCGAAATTCGACTTCCCATCACCCTCAAAAGTCAGTTCAAGCACGATTTTAGTAGATGATTCAACAGGAATTGTATCCTCAAATTCCTCAACGATAAGGCGATTTTGAACAACTGACCAATCAATAATGACATTGGTTGGAGTATTGTTCATCCCACAACCGATTGTCCCTTCAAGCAGGCCTGATTCGCCTGCGATAGATGTTCCATTTGTCCATTTTAAAGGATAATTTACAATTTCTCCAACCTGCAATGGGGATGCGGGTGCATCGAGTTCTACGATTCGCCCATCTGTACTCGTGATTTGAGCCCATGGCATACAACTCTCACGCGCCGTGAATTCAATTTGCACGAATTCATCATCAAGCAATCGTACAGGAGATGGTGGTGGCATCACAAGGGCATGGCCAAGACCTCCGCTCGTGAAATTGATTTGAGTGCCAGTTGAATCGAAGCCTATGACCTCGGCTGTCCAGTGGGGCAATCTACCATGACTATCTCGAATGAGGATTCCCTCTGCACCAAACTTCCCTGTAGTGAATACATCTCCTGCGGTGCCATCATCAACGCCGCGAATCAATCCATCATCACCGTCTGCTTCAACGACTTTGAGCCACGAAAAATCTGGGTCATGATTGACTTCATTATTTGAGATGTCTCCATTGTTAAGATTCTGCTGCGTCACCAGAAGGCCATGACCTGGGAGATGCTTGTCAAAACCTGAATCGACTCTTGATTCCATCCAGATGTATTCATTCGGTGCGATTTCAATTCTGATGATGCCGGAATTACTAACATGTTTTGGGATGATGAATGATTGATTTTCGGCTCCCCCTTCTCCAATGTGTATGTCTACAGGATTAACCGCTCCGATTAACTCAAGCGTTGAGGATGTAGGTAGTGCTGGGAAACGTCCATTGTTACTCGGACCGTTCCAATTTCCACTGGCCATAATATCCCAATCCCCTAATCCGTTCCATTCGGTTGTGGGAACATCACTGTGAACATCATACAAATCGACTGTGCCCAACATGTGGAGCATCTCGTGAATCATTGTACCCATCCCCGAGTCAAATGAAGCAATGCAATATTGGCCAACTCCAACATCTCCTACTGTGAATCCAACAGTCAAAGTTGCATAGTGACTCCAGATTGAATTTGAGCCACCAGAACCCTCCTGTGCATTACCTGTATGCAGAATTAGTAAGCGATCAATCCAACCGTCAGCATCGAGGTCATATGGTGACAAGTCAATATCTGCGAACGTACTACTGAATGCTTCCTCTACCAATCCCGAAGGGCCACCTGTATCTGAATTGCCGACATCTCTTCTAGTACCATCATCTGCTCCATAAGCACTGATTGGATGGCTCGCTGTATGGATGCTTTGATGCACATCAGCTACAAAATTGGAGGTGCCTCCACTCATCTCACTGAAATATGTCTTCACAGAATTAACACCATTCAGTATACTCTCAGCACGCGTGGGGTCAGATCCACCCTGGGAAGGGTCACCTGGGAATTCAATGACAACGACCAACCATCGTTCATCATTTTGTAATGGTACTATAATAGGATCTTCAGCAACTGTGTCCCTCTCATAGATTGCATCGAAGAACGATTCATACAAATCTGGACGGTCGGCTAGTAACTGTCCACCGATGATGATTAGGACTGCCAAAACCACCCGGATGACGTTACCCATGATTCATCCCGTGCTGAGGTCATGCTTCAAGGCCACGGCCATTCGGGCGCTAAATGATTCAATTATCGCTGGATGTGGATAACGCCACAAGTTCATCCTGTCGTTGCTTGATATCCGTATCCAAGTCAAGCCATTCCATTCCCCGCAGAGTGCAAGATGAACTGCGTAGTGATTCTCGAAATTCGTATGGAAGTGGCATTCCATTACAGCCGCTGATGATTAGATCTGTCGCTCGATTGCGAATGACAGTATCCAGCAGTGCATCGCGTTCATCTGAATCCAAGCAAAGTGCCTGAATCTCCGACCACCCCAATCGCGAAGGAACAGAATCTGCATCGATTTGAGGACAAGCGCCTTCGCAGTGACACATTGCAAACATCCGACGGCGCAACCGTCCTTCACGGTCATACACATCGGTAGGCGCTCTAGCCTTGGAAGAAAGAATTGGTTTTGGCATTGACAAAAGAACTGCTTCTGGTAAAATAATGAGGAGCAGCGCAAGATTCAACCAAACACCGTCTAGAACTGTTGGACCTGCTAACCACCAAACGAATACGATGGTACCATGCACACGTACACGCAACGGATCAAGAGGTTCGGTCGTCACCAATGACATGAGGCAAGCAACAGTTAGGGCGATAGTGGATACAATCACTAGAAATATCCACCACGAAATACCGATGGCTACTTCAAAGAGCATCGAAGCATCGTATTGGGCGCCAATACCATCAATTCCACCGGAGATTCCTGCGGATTCAATGGCCCAAGGGTATGCCCAAATCCACCACACAAGTGCAGCGCATAAGCCCGTAATGACGCCCCCTATTGTCACACTTCGCAACCATTTTCGTTCACTGGGTAGAAGTCCTGCATCTGCAAAGGAAAGTAATTGATGGGCGGCTAAAGGTAGAGATGTGAGCAATGCAAACAATCCAATCATTGACCATCTCGTAGCCATCCATCCATGTGGATTGTACACAGTAACTGTGCCTTCAGCGGCTCCAAGTGGTAGGCTCGAAAGCCAGGCCTCAAGCACAGTATCAATTAACAGCCACCAAACTATGGTTGATACGCTAAGCAAAAGCAGAACTGCTGTTGCACGAACTGCTAACTCATCGAAATGATTCTGTAGAGGGCGGTCAGCATCCCTTGCGAGTCGGAGACGCAGACTAACACCTCACATGATATCCATGTGCTTCGGAGGGGTACGTGCAGCCAGTATCGTTCGATACACACCATAAGCAGCCCAAGCACTGCAAAAGAATGCAGTTCCCCAAAGATGACCACCAGCATCATGCTTCAGCCAATACAAGCCAAGTACTGCCAAACCGATTGCAAGGATACCTCGGCGTATTCCTTCGGGATAGGCTAACTGTTTGTCCAGATGAGATGGGCCAGTGTCGTGCTTACGTTCAAGGATTTCACGCTGGAATATTCCGCCGACAATAAGAGCGACTAATGAGATGAAGAACCAAGTCGCACCGTTGTTCATGACCTCTTTTGAAAGTGCATCCTGTCGAGCTTTCTCCTCTGCTGCGGAGTTATCACCTTCAGGGAGGTCCTTGATGGCTTCAATGACCTGGGTAGCATTAGTCCAAACTGTATCTGCAACAGAGTCGATGCCGAAATGTGATGTGAGCCAATAATCGGTTGTGTCTGGGGCGCCACCTCCATCTACGATATTACCGGCCAGCCAGAATTTGACGTATCCCGCATCTTCATCAGGAGAGGTCCATGTGAATGTCCATGTTGCTGGATCGGTGACATCAGATTGCGATATACCGGCTGAAGTAGAGTTGTTGGAGACGAGTTCGCCGCTGTCTTTGAGTGGCCGAATGACTTGCTCTTCATCCCATGAGAATGTGCCTACGCCTTCTGTTGAAAGCATGAAGCCGCCAGCAGTATTCTCCCCTCCAATGTCGGTTAGAGTGAGTGTCATCTCATACGATGTTGAACTGTTGTAAACGTATGGCACTCCAGAAACTTGAATGAAAAGTCTTGGTGAATCTGAGCCCCCATTATGACATGTACAACCTACCTTGTAGGTTGGCTCACCTGTGCCGTCACCCTTGTCGTCAGTAGGTGGACCGAGGTGCCATGCTGAAGCAGGGACTGTTAGAATGATGAACAACGAGAAGACAACCATCAATCGCATGGATACACGAGACATGGGTAATCCTCTATGATTCGTTCGACCTGAGGTCCGTCCTTAACGGTTCCCTCATTGGGGTGCCCGTAAGGGGCACCCCTTCTGTGAATACACATTCAAAGTTCTTTGACGGCAGCATTGAGTTCGTTCATCATCTTCTTGCCGTCCCCGAAGAGCATCATGGTCTTATCTTCGTAGAACAAATCATTGTCGACACCAGCATAACCAACCGATAGGCTACGCTTGATGATTACCACGACTCTTGCCTTATCTGCATCGATAATGGGCATCCCGCCAAGAGGGCCTTCGCCCGTTCTGGCCGCTGGATTGACTGTATCATTGGCACCAATGACAATGGCGACGTCTGTATCAGACAATTCAGAATTGATGTCTTCCATCTCAATCAATTGCTCATACGGCACACTTGCTTCAGCCAGTAGGACATTCATGTGCCCTGGCATTCGGCCCGCGACCGGATGGATACCGTAACTAATCTCAGCGCCTTGTGCCTCAAGCAAATCTGCAAATTCTTTCACAGCGTGTTGGGCTTGACTAACGGCCATTCCATATCCTGGAATGATGACGCACTTTGAAATTCCATCACACACCATTGCGACCTCTTCAGGGTCGCTACCGACTTTTGTTCGCGTGAGTTGATCCTTGTCACCAGATCCACCAAATGATTTGAACAGAACAGCAGGGAGTGTGCGATTCATCGCCTTACACATGATGAATGTTAGAATCAGACCGGCAGCACCAACCATTGAGCCAGCGATGATGAGTACATTGTTGCCAATCACGAATCCGGTGAATGCAGCTGCGATTCCCGAAAGGGAATTCAGAAGACTGACGACAACTGGCATGTCAGCACCACCAATTGGAAGGACGAACAAAACGCCCAGAATACAAGATACTGCAACAATGCCGTACACATACTGTGTATTGTATGGGTCATCAATCGTCAGCCAGACCAAGACAAAACCAGCGATGAGTAAACCGGCCTTAACGAAGTTCAACCAAGGTGGGCCCCATGTTGGGAAGCGAATCCACTTTTTGGTAAATGGAATCGTGAATCCACCCTTGAGTTTGAACATGGCCATCAGGCTGCCCGTCAGAGTCATCCAGCCAACCAATCCAGACAAACCGATGGCAATCCAAACTGCATACAATTCGACACCACCGGTTGGCACAGTTTCTGCTTGAATGTGTTTCAGACCTTCTGATAATCCCACCAAGGCAGAGGCAGCGCCTCCAAAGCCATTGAACAGGGCGACCAATTCGGGCATACCCGTCATCTCAACGCGCTTTGCCAAGACAAAACCAATCAGCCCACCGATTGCCAAGCCGGCTAAGATGAGTTCCAATTCGATTTTTCCTTCTGATTGCATTTTTGCCATCGTAACCAAAACTGCAAGAAGCATTCCATATGCACCCAAGCGATTACCTGAAGGTGCAGTTTTGGGGCTTGAAAGACGTTTGATTCCAATGATGAATAGCGCAGCTGATACCAGATAACCGACGTCCCACACAACTGGATTGACCATTTCAGTCACCTCGCTTCCGATTCTTCTTCCCTGCAATCATCTCAAGCATACGATTTGTGACCATGAAACCGCCTACGACATTGATGGTCGCCATGATTAGCGCAATACAAGCAAGCCAAGCAGCAGTTCCAGGATTCCCTCCATCAAAAGCGACATTCGACAAGAAAAGGGCACCAACGATGGTGATTCCAGAAATTGCATTTGCACCTGACATCAATGGTGTGTGTAGCGTGGGTGGGACCTTGCTAATCAATTCAAAGCCAAGGAAAATTGCCAACACGAAAACTGTGATGCTACCAACCAATGCCGCGACAGTGAGACTCATTGTATCACCTCAGATAGACG
>CAYYKF010000089.1:0-8169 GCA_964441035.1 uncultured Candidatus Poseidoniales archaeon | reverse complement strand
GCATCATGCTCAAGCAAAGGTGAATCTGAAATCATGGTAATATCCAACCATTCGCCATCCTCAGCAATAAATTCTGCAAGGGGTTCAAACTTCAAATCAGATTTCTTAATCTGAGTGTAATGCAAAGCATTGCCCATTCGATGCTCAATCCCACTGAAGTGGCAATAGAATGTCTTGCCTCCAATCGTCTCACGTACTTGGTCGAATAATTCACCAAAGTCCTCAGAGGTACGCAACCTCCCATGTCCCCGCGCATGAATGTGTGCAAGGTTGAGAACTGGCACAGTCCCTTCGACATGATTGGTTACTTCCAATACTTCCTCCAGTGTACCCCATAACTCTTGGCGGCCACTAGTCTCAATTCCAATCAGAGTCGGTGAATTCTCTAACACCCAAGGGAATGCGGCATAATCTTCCTCTTCCTCTTTGTTATTCCAAATTTGTGCGCAGCGATCAACAACGCCGGCAACCACATTGGCAACGTGTTCATTGGCTTCCTTACCTCTGCCGAATTGGCCATATGGACCGACGTGGTAAGTGATATGTCTAGCATTAATGACCTTTGCAGCTTGCAAACTCGCCTCCATCTTTGAGAGGGTGCGATTTATCTCACGACGGTCGCCCAATAATTCTGCATAATACGGACCGTGTAGGTTCATCTCAAAGTTGGTCTTCCACGAAAGGATACCTGCTTGCCAATATTGGTCAAAATGGTGAGGGGCAACTGTGCGCACAGTTTGGATCTCCATTGTCTCCAAACCGAGGGCTGTAATGTCATCCATCCCTTCAACAATCGTTCGCCCTTTACATGAAAGAGGAACTCCGGCAGGTCCTAATTTGAGTGGCATGGGCATCCCTCCGACCTTCCGGCCGAAACGCTCTCAGTTTGAAAAGAGTATGAGTGTCGACTCTGCCCTTTTTCCCTTCGAACAACTTAGTATTGTACAACATCTGTATTCAACCTTCGCAAATCGTCTGCTCCATTTATCTGTAAATCTCTACCGTGCGAAGTCCATGAGAAGATTGCAATCCGGACGAGGTTCTTTCTCTATCTTAGTGGCGGCGTCTCTCATTCTTCTATTGGTGACGCCTGCGAGTGCGTCCGCCATAGCCAAGGTCTCCATCTCTGAAAGTTACGCTGCAGGTGAAGTCAGTCCACAACAAATCTATCCAATCGACGGAGCCGGTTTGGTTGAATCCGATGCAAATCTAGGTGCAGCAGGCACTTTACTTGGAAGAATTGCGCCAGCGACGCATGATGCAAATGAAAGTTGGATGGGATTGACCGACTTGCCTAATCCTCGAGAAATAAGCAATGTTGTCTGTGATAGCAATGGCAAAATCTCAGATGACCGCGATTTATCAGACTTCAATTGGTTGTGGGGGCAGTTTATTACCCACGAAATTGATTTCACATTAACACAAAACGGTAGGGTTGGGTCCGCAATTCCTGAGCGCGCAGATATCGACATCGCAGAGAATGACCCTGTGATGGGTGCACCTGGCGGGTCGAAGATGATGGTGTTCCGCTCACTCTATCAAAATTTGACAGATGACAATGGCACGATTATTGGCCGCGAGCATCCAAATTCGATTACATCGTGGATTGATGGTAGTGTGGTCTATGGTTCTGATCAGGTTCGTGCCGATTGGTTACGCACATTTGAAGGCGGGAAACTTAAGGTCAGTGAATGGGCAGATGGAGACCTATTGCCTATTGCTGAAAAAGATGACGAATCGGCACCTGGCATGTCATTCGCTGGATTTAGTGCAGATGTCCGATTCGTCGCCGGTGATGCTCGAGCAAACGAGCACATCGCCCTGATGGCTGTACATGTTTTGTTCATGCGTGAACATAACAGACTCGCCGATGAGATTGCTGAACGTAATCCCAGTTGGAATGATGAGCAGATATTTCAACGGGCACGAAAAATCGTGACTGCACAGATTCAAGCTATCACCTACGAAGAATTTCTACCGAGCCTTGGAATCACTCTTGAGCCATACACGGGCTACAATGAATCATTGGTACCGACCGTCACAAATGCGTTTGCGACTGTCGCATTCCGAATGGGTCACAGCCAAATTGGAGATTCATTCATGCGTGCAAACGAAGACCGAACTCCTGCTGGACATATGACACTCTTCGAAGGATTTTGGACCACAACCCCAATCACAGAGGAAGGTGGGATCTCACCGCTCATTCGAGGTATGGCGATGCAAATTCAACCCGCAAACGACGTTTACTTTGGAGACAATCTGCGAAACCAATTGTTTGGTTTGCCCGGTGAAGGGGGAATGGATTTGTGCGCCATTGACATTCAACGTGGGCGCGATCACGGTCTAGCAGATTATGGGGCTTTGCGCGCAGCGTTGGGTATGGCGCCAATCTCGAACTATACAGATATCACCTCGGATGCTGAAATCCAAGAACGACTTTCAATTGCATATGGCAATGAGAGTCCGGGGCACATAGATCCACTCATTGGCATGCTAGCAGAAGACCATCTAGAAAATTCAGCATTGGGCGAAACTATGGATGCCTTGATTCGAGAACAGTTTATTCGATTACGAGATGGTGACCCACTTTACTACGAGAATGATGCTGAATTAGCCCAAGTTGAATCTGAGTTGATGAATACAAGTCTTGCCGATGTCATTTTGAGGAATACAGAGATTGAGACAATCCAGTGCAACGTGTTCTTTGCCGAACATGATTTGGCCAGCATGGATTGTCATCACGCCAATGCAGAAGTGAGTGACGCATCCAAGGATGATGATGCTGATATGCCAATGCTAATGCTCGGTCTATTGATTATAGGCGTGGCAGGTTTGCTAATCATGAACTCAGTTAGAGCCGATTGGAAACACGAAGAGGAATAGTCAAGGTCGATTATACCACAACAGCCCAATCAAAAGCACCATTACTACAAGGAAAAATAATGTTAAATCAAGATGCTTGGGTGGTAATTCTTCGTGCACATCTAGCACTGAATTTACAGATACATCCTCGATTGTTTGAACATGTCCTGTTGACCACGTCACGGTTACGTGATTGATAGATCGATTGCCCAAACCAAAGTGAATTGCTGGGTCCCCACTACCGAGGAATCCGTCACCTGCATATGAGTGCTGCATCAGTACTGTGCCATCATCAAGTGTTACTCGAACCAAACACCCAATTCCATGACTATTGGAACCTTCAGAATCTGTGCCAACTCCATGTAATCTCACTTTGAGCCATTGGCCACTACCCGATTCAACCGCTGTATTCTTCCATAGTCGTAAAACACCATCTGCATGGCCAAGTAGTAAGTCAAGGTCACCATCCCCATCATAATCCGCAAGAGCAGCACCCATCGTCTTGTTCCCTGATTTTTGTAATCCATCTCCATCGGTTTCCGATAGACCGATTTCGTTGGCTACATCAGTAAATTCAATCTGGCCATCGCCATCAGTGTCTCCATCATTTCGATACAAAGAGTTGTACTGATTAGAGACGTATAGATTGATGCGACCTACACCGAACCATAGATCCATATCACCGTCAAGATCGAAATCAACGAAATGGCAATCCCAATTCACCAGCGTATTGGTATGAAGACCTAGGGCCTCTGCATCTTCAGAAAATGTGCCATCGCCTTGATTATTCCAGAGGAAATTCGGGCCGAAATTTGATTGACAAATTTCTAAATCTCCGTCGAGGTCAACATCAGCAGCATGAGCACCCATACCCGTACCTGACTTAATCAAGTTCGCCTGTTCTGTAATGATGTCAAATGTACCATCACCATTATTTTGGTATAAGGGAGAGATACCGAAATCGCTGGCAACATAGAGATCTTCCCATCCATCGCCATTCGCATCGAGCCAAACTGCAGCCCAAGACATACCAGAGCCACTCGGATGCTCGCCCCACTGGGCAGGTAATTGAACTTGAGAACTGGGGTTTGAAGGGGCAGTAATTGCAATAGGCATCGCAGACCCGACAAGTGTTTCAAAATCGTTACCAGCGAGTTCCTTCTGGCCAGAAATCCCTCCTGCTTCTCTGGTTTGATCACTGAATTCAGGGACACCATCCCCATCTGTATCACCATCATTCCGATACAATATATTCGTTTCTTGAATGGCCACGAGATTCTTCTCATCAATCATTCCAAAATTCAGAGAATAGCAGTCAAGGTCACCATCATGGTCATAGTCAACCCATACTGAACCGGATGAGTGACCTGGATTGCCAAGATGTGTCTTTGCTGTGACATCAGTAAATGTCCCGTTATCATTGCGATACATCTGATTCGTTTCCCCACTATGTTGTGGATTTCCAAAATCAGCACGGCCGTAATTTGAGAGGTAAAGATCAACATCGCCATCCCCATCATAATCGGCCCACGTCGCCCCTAGTGTAGTCGAATTTGTCGTGATAATTCCACTTCCTTCGGAGACATCTGTGAAGACTCCATTTCCATCATTTCGAATCAGATGTGAGGTCCCCGTTGCATTTTCCTGTATTGCAATGCTATCACTTGTTCCAGCCAGAACTTCAGACACTTGTTCATATCCAAGTGCAACTGCAGTCTCTTGTCCTAAATGGTCAAATCGAGCCGTGATGAATATGTCCATGTCACCATCGCCATCATAATCTCCCCAAGCAATGCCTGGACCATAGGATGCCCAAGTTGTCAAAGGACCAGAATCAATCGACTCGAGGCCAGAACCTTGTGTGACATCAACAAATACAGGTGAGGATTCTTCATCCGATTCTGCATAGACTGAACTAGAACTGGTGAGGAGTAACGCAATGGCCAGAATAGGCCAGAGGATGTTGATTCGTGACATCTCTACATCAGGACCAGAGGGTATCCCGCTTCAAGATTCGGGCAAAATCATGCGGATTCTGAGTATTGATGGATAAACAAAGTAGCACGCCATTGATAAACACTCGTCATTCAGTCTTAAATGAGGAAAAACGATGAGTGACACAATCGAAGTATCCAGTTCGATTGGAGATGATGGGCTTCCAATCATGCCTGCTCCTCCAGCATGGTATTGGATGTTACTTGGACGAATCATCGTGCTTTCAATTGTTGGCTTTTCACTTTGGTACTATCAATTTGAATCCCTCTTCATTGTCATTGTCTTTTTCATCCTTGTAGTCCCAATGGAGAAAATTTTTCCTCGACATAAGGGGCAGAATGTGCGCCGACCAAAATGGAAACTGGATATGACATATGCACTTTCATCTCCTTTTCTGAATGTATTTGGGGTTATTTTTGCAGTTATCATCAGTCTTTTCTCATTCACTTGGGTCCTAGGACTCATCGTCCGTTATTTCGGTGTCGTTGACATGATACCTTTGTATCTTCAACCGGTCGTCGCATTCGTCCTCTTCGATTTCTTTGGCTATTGGGCGCATCGTTGGTATCATGAAGTTCCAGAACTTTGGAAATTCCATGCGATTCACCATTCGCCAGAACACATGGATTGGGTCAGTGGATTTCGTGTTCATCCCATGGATTTCGCTTTGATTGGTCCCGGTTTCTTCTTCCTGATTTTTGCAGGATTTAGCCCTGAAACAAGTGGTATATTGGCAGCTCTACAACTTATCACAGGATTATTTCTACACGCCAATGTGAATTGGAAGTTACGCCCCTTGCATCGCTTAATCCCCACGCCTGAGTTCCATCATTGGCACCATGCGAATGAGAAGGAGGCGCACTGCTCCAATTACGCAGGGTTCCTTCCACTTTGGGATATCATCTTTGGAACATATTACATGCCCGCTGACAAAAGGCCAGAAAAATATGGAATTGACGAAGAAATTCCCGATGGTTTGCTTGGTCAATTGAAATATCCACTAGAGGGCTGGGGAAATCCGTTGAGATTCTTCCGCCATCCATTCAAAACAATCGGCTCTTGGTTGCGATTTTCCAAACAAGTTCTGAAAGGCGTTTGGTATTCGACATTCCGTAAGAGGGGGCCGTATCGTCCACCCTTCCGAGAATAGTAGAGAAGAATCCTACGTAAAGGGGATGTGTATCGACCGAAAAGAACGGGGTTCAAGAGCCCCTCCGCCGAGTGAGGATGATGGCAGTCATGCAGCAATCTCCTGATATTACAAACGCGATAGAAGCGTTTGCAAATGGCCAACCAGTAATGGTGTTTGATTCAGATTTTCGAGAAAAGGAAACTGACCTACTGTGGCCCGCAGCAGCAGCAACACCTTCCATCATGCGGCGATTACGACAAGATTGTGGAGGGTTGCTGTTCCTTGCAATTGGAGATGAAGTTGGGGAACTGTTTGGTCTACCTTGGCTTCAAGATATCCACACACACCCCGCTTTGGTACAAGAAAATCCAGTGTTGAGTGCTTTGATTACCGATGATTTGCAGTACGATACACGCTCAGCATTTACACTCTCATTGAATCATAGAGACACGTACACTGGCATCACAGATCATGACCGTGCTTTGACGACGCGTCGCTTTGGAGAATTAGCATCTGAAATGGCTAATTCGAATTCATCTGATGCCGTGGAAGCACTTGGAAAAGAATTCCGGACCCCTGGACATATTCCGCTTTGTAGAGAAGCTCCTGGTGGATTATCGACCAGGCAAGGGCATACCGAATTGGCAGTCGCGATTGCACGTCTTGCAGGACTTGCACCTTGTACAATCGGAGCAGAGATGCTACAACCTGACGGTGACAGAGCACTCTCTGTTGATGATGCACGTGCCTACGCGCGCGCGCGCGGAATCCCGATGCTCACCGGCGATGATATCATGAATGCAATGTGAGTGCAAAAGGGAGGGAATAGCATGGTTCGGGTGATGGCTGTCGGTGTATTCGACCTGCTACATGCGGGGCACCTGCATTATCTAGAAGAGGCAAAAGCACTCGGAGATCATCTCACTGTCGTTATTGCGCATGATGATACAGTGCGAATGAGAAAACACGAACCTGTCACCAATCATGATTTGCGAAGGCGCATGGTTGCCGGACTAAAACCGGTTGACCACGCCATTGTGGGAAATCCTCCAACCTTACCGATGTATGAGATTTTACCACTGGTTGAACCCGAAATCATCGCTCTAGGATATGACCAAGAACACGCAGAATCAGCGATACGTACAGGACTTGATGAGCGTGGATTTAGCCACATCAAATTGGTTCGTGTCGGAGGACTGGCAGAAGACCTAGATGGAACCCGCAAAATCATCGACAAAATTCTGTCACTTCAATGGGCTCAAAAGAGAATGAGTGAAATGGAGGAGCAGTAATGTTCACCGGAATTGTACAAGGATGTGGAACAGTTCATTCTGTAGCAACAAACGGTGAGATTACCACGCTTGGAATTGAATTACCATCCACAACTGGGTTGGAGATTGGCGGCTCGGTCGCAATCGACGGGGTCTGTTTAACTGCAACTTCAATTGGTGAAATTGTCTCTTTCGACCTCATCCCTGAAACGTTGGAAAGAACCACACTTGGCAACTTGGGTGTTGGTTCGAAAGTGAATGTCGAGCGTGCAATGCGCATGGGGGATGAATTGGGTGGGCATCTGCTCTCTGGGCATGTGATGACCACTGCAACGATTCAATCAATTGAAAATCAAGATTACAAAATTTCAGCACCCATTCATGTGGCTGAATTCATTCATGAAAAGGGATACATCGCTGTCGATGGAATCTCCTTGACGATTGGAAAGACGGATGGTAATGGCTGCTTTGATGTCCATATCATCCCTGAAACGCTACGTTTGACAACAATCGGCTCAAAGGGAGTGGGGGCAATGGTAAACATCGAAATCGATGCAATGACTCAAGCGGTTGTCGAGACCGTCAAGCGGATGATGGCGAGCAAGGAGGTGATCTGATGAAGATTGCAATCGTATGCGGCTCTTTCCACAAAGAAGAGGTCACAAGGATGCTAGAATGGGCCTCGGATGAAGCCAAAGAGCGAGGCATGGTAATCTCAGAGGTCATCTGGGTACCTGGCTCAATGGAGGTACCCTTGGCACTTGACCGATTATTGGCCAGTGAAGAGGTTGAAGGTGCAGCCTGTTTGGGTATTATCGAGAAAGGCGAGACACAGCACGGTCTTGCAATGGGTCAAGCGGTCATCAAGAGCATCATCGATTTGCAACTCACTTGGGATAAGCCAGTTGG
>CAYYKF010000088.1:0-8189 GCA_964441035.1 uncultured Candidatus Poseidoniales archaeon | reverse complement strand
AGGATGCTCAGGTTGCTTGGGATGCTGCTGAATCTTCAGACCCTGATTTGATTGAGTCTGGCGTTGAAAAACTGGGCGATTTGGTTGCAACAGGTCAATTACGGACAAATGAAGGTGAGTTCCCACAGGCACCTAAGAGAAGTGAGCCGGACGGTTCACCCTGAAGTTTCCAATGTGGCTTCAACATTTTGAGATAATGCTTGATGTAAGTCGGTTTGGGGGTTGAATTTCAACAATTTCCTAGCCTTATCAATTGAAGCTGATGAATGTTGGATATCACCATCGCGAATTGATTTAAATTCAGGCCTAATGGCGGAAATAAGAGAATCGTGAATTGCCAATAATTCCTTCAACATATGAAATAAATCCAGAATCGAAATCACTGTTCCTGATGCAACATTGTAAATTTCATTCATTGCATGGTTGTTATCAGTTTGCAGCGCGAGAAGGTTCAATGTTGCAACATCTTCAACGCTCACAAAATCTCTGGTTGCACTACCGTCTCCAAATATTGTGGGCGATCTATGACCTACCATCATTTCAATGAATTTTGGAATGACTGCGGCATATGCACCATGAGGGTCTTGGCGTGCGCCATGAACATTGAAATATCGAAGAGATATGGAGGGTATTACTGATGATAATACGGCTTTCTCAGCAGCGAGTTTGTGTTCAGCATAAGGTGATAAGCAATTGGTTGGAGTTGATTCAGTGACCGGACTATCCGTCGCATCTCCATATACTGCTGCCGTGCTAGAGAAAACAAATTGTTCAATTCCTTCTGCCTCAGCAGCAGCAATGACATTCAGAGTGCCCTGAAAATTAATTGATTCAGAAAGTGACGGTTCTGCGATAGAACGTGGTACTGAGGCAAGTGCTGCAAGATGTGCAACATGTGTGCAACCACACATTGCAACTCCTATTTCCTGTTCATTTCTAACGTCGCCTTGTATGTAAGAAAAATGGGTAGAATCAAATAAATGAGCAATATTGTGGGCCTCATTCTCAGTTAGTATATCAAAGCACACAACCTCCTGATTCTTACTAATCAAAACGTCACAAAGATGCGACCCGATAAAACCAGCACCGCCAGTGACAAAGACGCGCATGTGCGTTACTTTGGGGTGTATTTCTTGAGTTATCCGGTCATTTACATCAACCGAGGGCTTGATGAATCATCACTATGGCCGCCAAATCATGGGATGGGACCAAACCTTCGCTTCTCGTGCAGATTCTAGCGATCTGACTATCGGCATTATTGGGTTGGGTTATGTTGGTCTTCCTACAGCGATTGGATTCAGGGATGCTGGCTTTGAAGTGTGGGGGGTTGACCTCTCTGAGCGAATATTAAGCGCTCTTATGGAAGGTAGAAACCCGCTTGGGGATCCTGATTTGAATGAAAAGATTCCTCTGCCTAATTCAGAGCGCTGGAACATCACAAGAAATACTGCAGAAGCAGTTGCTGCGTGTGATGTTCTCATTGTAACGGTTCCAACACCTGTTTCAGAAGATTTGAAGCCGGATTTGAGTTATGTTGAAAGTGCTGGTAGAGCAATTTTTGAAGCGATTGAAAAAGGTTCACACAAAGTTGTCATTCTCGAAAGTACCGTCTATCCAGGTGTTACTGGGAGCATATGGCTACCGTTACTTGATGAGTTAGGACTTGTAGAAGGGCAAGATGTAGAAGTGGCATATTGCCCGGAAAGATTCAATCCGGGAGACCCAAATCATGGTGTTCGCCAGGTTGCGCGCGTTATTGGATGTGCGAATCCAGAAATTGGAGAGAGTCTAGTTCATCTCTATCAAAGACTGACTGTAGGAGATGTTCGCTATGTTGGGAAAATCGAAGTGGCAGAAGCAACCAAAGTTATTGAAAACGTACAAAGAGACATTAATATTGCTTTAGTCAATGAGTTGGCCCAAATTTTCCCTGAACTAGATTTAGATGTTGAAGATGTGCTCTCAGCAGCTGCAACAAAATGGAATTTTCATCGATATACACCTGGAATTGGTGTTGGAGGTCATTGCATTCCTGTTGACCCATATTATATGATGCAACGCGCGCAAGAGGTAGGGGTTCCTACTGAACTCATTACCGCCGCAAGGGCTGTTAACAGGATGATGCCCAAGCATGTTTCTGGCGTGCTTCGTGAATTACTTTACAGAGCAAATGTACCTGCTGATGATCGTCGAGTATTGCTACTCGGGTGGTCTTACAAGGCTGGCGTAGGAGATGCACGCGAAACTCCAACCAAGAAACTTGCAGAGAATTTAACTGATGCTGGAATTTCTGTTTCAACTTGGGACCCATACATCACTTCAAGCGATATTCCAAAGGGAATTAATCTCATAGAAAGTATTGATGAAATGGTTGGATTCGATATAGTGGTGCTCGCAACGGCACACCCAGAATGCCTAGAATTGGATTGGGCGGCGTTGTGTAGTAAAATGCGTACACCGATTCTATACGATGGTCGAAGACGACTGGATTTAACTCGAATGAGGAAGTTGGGTTGGAATGTTTATGCTGTGGGTTCACCAATCAATAATAAAAAAAACTAGAACGAGGAGAGATATTCAATGAAGGCTATTCTTGTTGCAGGTGGACATGGGTCGCGTCTCTACCCGTTTACGCGTTATACACACAAAACTCTCTTGCCTTTACATCGACATCCGGTCATTGACTATGCTCTCGCAACAATCCGCCGTGCGGGGATATCTGATATCACAATCATAGGGAATCGATTTATTGGACAAATTGCTCAACATGTAGGCACAGGATTGCCCGGAGAAAATATCCATTATGTAATTGAAGAAGAGCCTCTCGGCGTTCACCACGCGCTCAGTCTTGCTAGGCCGCACATTGGAAATCAAAGAGTCTTAGTCTACTTTTCAGATAATATTACTACAATGGAATTGGCAGAGAGTGTTACTAAATTCAAGTCGGCTAAAGAGGCTCCTGGATGCGTATTGCTAGGAAGAGAGGTGGATGATCCAGAAAGATTTGGAGTTGCGGTTTTTGATGACGAGGGTAAATTTGTTGATATTATAGAAAAACCACAGGAACCTCCGTCTGCACTTGCAATTGGGGGAATTTACCTCTATGACGAAACCTTTTGGGAAAAAATTGATCTTGTCACCAAAAGTAGTGGAGATTTATCTATTTCAGATCTCAACAAATTGTACCTACTTGAAAATAAGGCAGAACTACTTGATATTGGTGAAAAAATATGGCTTGATTGTGGGACTCCAGATTCTTTATTTGAAGCCGCTCAACTTGCAGCGCGTGGAATGTTGTCACCAGATCCATACAATTCTGAGATTGGCAGAAACTGTTGATTTAATCTATTTCAGATTATAATCACAACAATTCATTGATTACTGTAAGGAAGCGGTTGCGTTCTCTTTCAGCATCATGCAACAACTCAACCTTTTCTCCATTCATAATTTCAAGTGTTGTAGCCAATTCTTTTTCGTTACCCCACTCCACAGTACATCCTAGGTTCTCAGAATTACATAAATCACCCATTGGCGTGTTTGAATTCACAATGCTGGGGCGTCCAAATGCTGCGGCTTCAAACATTTTTGATGGGAGTGCTCCTTCAGAAATATTGCCTCTTTCGGTAGGATACATCGCATACATCACACTAATTTCTTTCATCAGTTTTCTTCTCTCTCTCTCGTTGAATGAGCCATGTATTTCTCCTTCAAGCCATCCTTCAGAAATTGCATTTTGGATGATATTGGCAACACCTTCTGAGGCGGTGCCATCGCCTGCGATTAATACACGCGGACGATTTGTTGAATTAATTAATTGAAGGGCATTCAGTAAGAATTTAAATGATTCAATTTCACGTACTTTTCCCAGATATCCGATTGTGAATTTTTCTGGTAGCGGAATGGATTCTTGTTTTGGAAATCGATTCTCTACAACTGCGGAATCAAGATTGTAATCAGCCAACCATTTCTTGAAACCCTCAGATGAAGTGATGATAGCTGAACATTTTCGAGCCCTTCTAAGCATCGAGGCGCGGAATCGATTGGCTAAGATTTTTCGAAAAATAGAGTTTGGATTACCCATCAGCAACCAGGTGTGATGTAAATCATGCATGTCAAACAACACGGGTGAAATGTCTAAATTTACGCCTACGGCTAATGTGTCTGCATCATGACAGTGGACTAAATCTGTATGCTGTATCGACTTAATTACTGACTTCCTGAATCTACTCAATCCACGTACTGTGGACCAAGTGCCACCATATGGTGTAAAACCTACACGATGGCGTTGGATTCGAATTCCATCAATAATTTCCTCTGCAGGAAGGTTTTGTAAACGGTCGAAAGCATGGATTGTTACCTCATGTCCTTCATTAACCAACCAACTAGCCTCACGGAGTACCCTCGGGTCTGGGGCGCAACCATTTGATACAACCATACTAATGTGGGCCACACCCATGGCTCTTACAGAAGGTGGATGAATCCACCGGCAATAGATGTGGCAAAAAGACATCTACTTTGAAGAAATTGAGGGAACGACTCAAGAAAGGTATACTTGTCGAAGATTCATGGGGAATCGTAGAGAGTTAGGTGTAATCCATCCAGCGCCATCATTCTTCGGTAGTCCACTTCGATTCATTTGCAACCTTTATTCAAATAAGAGCATGGTTGAAAATTTCATTAGAAGAGACATTCGAGTTCGATATCGGAATTCAATTCTAGGCTATATATGGACTGTTTTGCAACCATTGTTATTGTCTGGAGTCTATTACTTTCTATTCGTCATTATCGCAGGTACTCCTGAGAAATTGTATCCGATTTGGGTTCTGATTGGCGTCATAACTTGGCAATATTTTTCTCGTGCGTTGAATGGATCAATCACATCACTTTCAAGAAATTCGGGGATGATTAAACAAATATATTTCCCAAGAGAAATTTTTCCAGTTACCACAGTTGGTTCAAATCTGATAATTACTTGCCTTAGCATGACCGTGGTAATTCCATTCATCTATTACTACAATCTGCCAATTGGAATTCACCTTACATGGATACTAGCCGGTTTAGCAATTACAACAATACTCGCTTTAGGTATGGGAATGTTATTTGCTCCATTGAATGCTATTCATGGTGATGTTTCGCATTTGTTTCAATTCATAACCAAGGCTGGATTCTTTTTGTCACCTGTAATGTGGACTATGCGAATGGTGCCAAGTGGAAGAAATGACTTGACGAATTACCTCTTACTGAATCCTATGGTTGTGCCTTTGGAAATGATGAGGTGTGGTGTTGATGGTGCATCTTTGGGTATTGAATTTCATTGGATTGCTTACTCTGTTGGATTTGCATTAACTACGCTGGTGTTGGGAGTCATTGTATTCATGCGAACTGAATGGAAGGTGGTGAAACACCTATGACTGTCGTAATTAAATTAAATGACATCTCGATGTCATTTCCATTAACGCGCCCTGGGCTCGATTCGCTTAAACGTATAATTTCCAATTTGTTTTCAAAAGAATGGAGGCCGGCTAAAGTACGGGCCGTGCTATCTAATTTATCGTTCAATGTCAAACAGGGAGAAGTTTTAGGAATAATTGGAAGGAATGGTTCTGGTAAAAGCACCACTCTACGCGTTATTTCAGGGATTTACAGACCCACCCAGGGAGAGGTATATTCGCGGAAGGATATCTTCCTTCTATCAGGAATCAGAATCGGTTTCACCGGTAATCTCACAGGAAGAGAAAATGCATTTTTATATGGAAGTATACTTGGCCATTCTCGAGAAAAAATGGAGAAATTAATGCCTGGAATTATTGAATTTTCAGAATTGGAAGAATTCATTGATGAGCCCCTAAGAACCTATTCTTCAGGAATGACTGCACGGCTTGGATTCTCGGTTGCGACTGCTGTACAGCCTGAAATTCTGTTAATCGATGAAGTGTTAGCTGTTGGTGACCAAGAATTCAAAGAAAGAAGTAAGGAACGAATATTAGAGATGGTTGGAAATGCTGGAACTGTTGTCATCGTATCACACAATTTCAATTTACTGAAAAATATCTGTGATCGACTTGTGCTACTTGAAAATGGAGCGGTAAAAGATATTGGAGACCCTGAACACATAATTGAGGTGTACCATGGTAGAGCAGAACCGCGACATCTTGATGACGCGGAGGAAGAAGAATGAGGGGTCTAGTAAGTGAAGAAAATTTGATGTTGGGGTCGTTGGGTTGGAAAGTTACTAAGGGGCAAGATGCTGGAATAGCGTTTCAAGCATATGCAACTCCCAATAACGTTTCACATGGTGAGGAATTATCGTTTCATGGTTCTTCTGATGGTGGGGAAGTTTCATGCAAAATTCAAATTTATCGGATGGGTTGGTATGCCGGTACTGGAGCTAGGAAATTGTATCAATCTCCAGTAGTTTCGGTCGGTTCACATGGTACATGGTCAAAAAAAACAGGTTGGATAAATGTAGAAAATATTCCTGAAAATGGGGCTGCGAATTGGCCAACTTTTCACAATTTCGTCATCCCATCCGATTGGGCACCTGGTTGTTATATTGCTCGTTTTGAATTGACAAATGGAAAGGCTCACTTGCACCCATTTTGGGTATCTTCAATGGGAGAGGAGGCTGAAATTGCAGTAGTATTCTCTACCATGACGTGGCAAGCGCGGAATTGGTGGGGTGGGGCAAGTGCCACTCAAAAACTTACAATGGAAGGGCCCACAATTGATCCCAATTGTTACTATCCAATTGGAAGTTCGAGTTTATCATACAATCGTCCACACTACAATGCCCGTGGAGGGGATGTGTTACGCTGGGAATATCCTCTCGTGCGTTGGTTAGAGAGATTAGAATTGGATGTACATTACTTAACAGATTTAGATGTGGACAATGAGCCATCTATTCTAGAGAGATTTCAAACTGTTGTGACTGCAGGGCCTACAAGATATTGGAGTGTAAAATTCGACCTGGCCTTGTCCAATTTTGTTCAAAATGGTGGAAAATATGTGCATCTTGGTTCTGAGGCTGGACAGCATTTGGTAAGTTATTCTAATGATTCGAATCGAACTCTAAAATTTCAATCAAAAAATAATTCTCATGTCGGTGAGAGGTTGAAAAATCCACTTACAGGAACTACTATTTCTGGATCAAGGTGGAAACCTCCGTGGCCTGACCTTCGCCTACCAAAAAATGGACATCCTTGGTTGGTAGATGTTGCTCCTTATGGAAAGGGCTTGATTCATGGAATTGGTGGGCAGTCGTGGGATTGTGTGCATGACAAAAACAATGTAAGGATAATTTCTGAAAGGAAAATTCGACATCGTTTGTGGCGATATCGAAAATCACACATCTCACTGAAAAGTTCTGAAAATGGTGGCCAAATTTTCAACGCAGGCGCATCGCATTGGACTTGGGCATTGGATGGTTTTGGAAATCATGCCAATGCTACCGTTGACCAGCGGATTCAAAGATTGACCCTTTTATGTCTAGATCTAGATCATTCTCGACAAGATGGGGTCATAGAGCGAACTTTACCTACTTTCTCAGAAAAAGAAATGAATGAACTTAGTCTCGAAGAATGCAATCAAATTCTAATTCAATCACCGACCAATATTGACATATTATATCTAGCAGGGACTCATCTCTTTGATTCGGAAAGATATGATGAAGCAATGACATATCTTGAAAGAATTATAGCAATATATCCTTCAGAAATTACCGCATTATACAGACTTGCAAGATGCCTGTACAAATTAGAACGATATGCTGAATCTGAAATTTTCTATCTGAAAATAATTGAGTTGGAGCCGCAAAGGATACATTATGAAACACAATACTGTGATGTGTTGATAAATCTAAATCGTTATGATGAGGTAGAGGGACGAATCTCAATACTATTGGAGGATGGGATAAATGATGTTAGAATTTGGAATACATTATCAAATTGTGCAAGGAAACAAATGAAATTAGAATTAGCTGAAAAATACTGTTATAATGCACTCAACATAAATCCAACAAACAAATTAGCCATGATAAATTATGCAAGAATTGCAACCGATTCCAAAGAATACATTGAGGCTCGAAAACGATGGGAACGAGTTCTAAAACATCACCCTCAAAATTACATCGCAATGATAAATCTCATCCGTGTAGATCTCAGAGAAGAGAATTTTGAATCTGCAGCATCTCG
>CAYYKF010000087.1:2549-8195 GCA_964441035.1 uncultured Candidatus Poseidoniales archaeon | reverse complement strand
CAGGTGCTGTTGAGACAATCACATCATACTCACCCAGTGTCAGGTCATTAATAATACGACCTTCAGGAGTTTCTACATTAATAGCAACTTCTTCACGAGGCTCTGTTGCCATGTCCTCATTTGTTACCATGATGACTCGTTCTTCCGTATAAAAAGTCTGCAACAAATGTAGAACTCGTTCTGCAAGGTATTGCCGTGTTTTACGCAAATTATCAAGCGGCACCTGAATCATAATAGCACCACGATTCTGTTTTGCCTGAATAGCTACACCACTAACCTCTGCTGAGTCAGACCCCAGCATAGAATCAGTAATACCAGAAATCGTTTGAATATTAAGGGCTGCTTTCTGCCCGATGCGATCTAGCCCCGTTGGAATCTGGTTAGGCTGTATCTTTACAGGAGGCGTAGAACCACGGTTATACTCAACAACCAGACCAGTCTCTGCACCATGTTCTTCTAGATCATCAGTCTGCATACCGACCAGTGAGCCACTTTCTACCATCCAGCCACTATTAGCCGTCGTATTAACAATATGCAATTCCTGACTAGCAATCTTATTAAGCTGCTCTTGTGGTGACAGAAGATTACGCACCATACCAAACGGACGGCCCCGTCGAAAATAAGCAAAGAAGGGCACCACAGTAAAGTCGTTGTACGGCGACCAGTCATCATGCAGTACGACCTTATCAGCGGTTACTGTCCACCGGACTTTACGTTTGACCTTGGACATAATGTTCAAGCCGTATTCTTTCGCAAATTTTTTCATTTTACGATCTGACCATTCTTCCGGTACGTCCCGCTGGTCACCTGTTACAGGATCAACAAAGCAATCTACCCGCTGCATCTTTTTATGCTGGCGTTCTATAACACGAACTGACCTGACATTTTTGTAGTCATCCTCGCTAGGAACACCTGCGCCAAAGTAATCATCAGTTGGGTCGAGGTCACCGAATCTGGTTTCTTCATACTCAATACTGTCACGACCGTACCCATTCCCATTCTCTGCAATGAACCGTATATTTTCAGCTTTCGCCTTGCCATACAGTTCTTGGATCTCATCCATAGACATCCAACGGGTTTCATAAACCTCATTCCAAGTCTTAGGATCAGAGTCCTTAGCATCAGGATCAATCAAAATATCTAGTGGATCTTTTGCGATAATACGGACCTCACCTTCTACATGGTCACTAAAATCCATACGTACATCAAAGTACCCACGCCCATCCATGATCAAACCGTCACTGAATACTTGCTGCTCTACCCAGTCAAGACGATTATTATCTGCGATCTGCATAAACAATTTATTTAAAGTAGTTGCAACCTCATTATCAGCATTACGTCTAGGCTTAAATTTAATATCGGCACGACGGGTAGCTTGCTCACCCAGAACGGTATTAATCGTCGGAAGAATTGTATTAATTGTAAGCGCAGGTCGCCCTTCCGCTTCCAGCACAGCAAGATCCTGTTCGTCCCACTGGTCGCCCCGATAAAAAGCATCACACTTTTTAGCCATCTCAATGTAATCAAGATGCCCATTGTCACGTGCTCTTGTGTAACGGCTCCACTGCGTAGCAGCTACTTCAGCTTCTGCCGCTGGGCTTAATTTTTTCATCATAATTCTTCACCATCTATATAGAATGGATTTTTACCTTGTCTAATACGCATATGGGCATGGACTGTAGCAGTATCTAAGATCTGTTTTTCCATAGGGATACTTCTATCCCAGCCTTGCCCAGGTTTCATATTCTGCATATATTTTATGGCTTCAGGCGTTTGAGTCGGAACCATTGTTGGGATAGGGGTACGTGCAGGATATACACGCCCCTCAAACTCAAAGTCATCACCTAAGTCAGTAGAGAACTCAGTCATAGTCCCACCATCGACCAAGTTTTTAATTGGCCCTAAAAACCCACGTGCTGATTTCTTTGAACCATCGGCACGGTACATCGAGGGGTCATAGTTATCGCCTAGTTTTGTTTTAGGCTCCTCTTTACGCATACCACCCTGTGCTAACTTAGTTGTAGATTCTGCCATTATGCACTCATCGCTGATTTCGCTTTATCCGGTTTAGTTATACTATTTAAACGATCACGCCAACTTGGGATATGCACCACAGGTGCCTGATAAGTTGAGAACTCAGTCATCATTAGACCCAGCCATGCAAGCGCATCCACTTGGTCATCATGGATACCACTGGGAAAACGTAGTAATTCTGCCACCATTGGCCCCGTAAACATAGCCTCTCTTGGAAAGAAGACCATACCCTGCTGCATTCGACCTTGTATCGCCCGTGCCCTTGCTTCTTTATCGCGCCGACCTGTCTTCAGATCCTTCACATACATTTCGTATAGCCCACGCTCACGAATACGTTTCTCAAGGAACGGACCCAGCGCCATCTCGATATGCCCCTTCTCGATACCGACCATCGAAGGTTTCCACTGCTCATATAGATCAAGGATGCGTTCAACAATCTCAAAGCCATCGTACCTGCCGCGCACAATGTCCATGATGTAAAGCTCATCACGCTCGTTGACCCCTACGACCATCCCGACTGTATAGTCATTACGATCACGCTTACCAATCGCCAGATCCCACGCACAGTAGTAACGCATCTCATCAGGATCAACATCTTCAGCGTTGTAATACTGGATCATGTCACGGGTGAAGTACTCGCCGTCATCCGAAACCGGATTCTGTTGGTAAAGTGCTGACCAGTCTCTTGGCCCGACTGCGTTACGGATCTGCCCTAATGCGTCGAGACTATAACGCTCTGCGTGAAGCGCATCGCCCTGCTTCCGGTACGGCTCGTCTTCTTCTGCAACAGCTGGGTAGCGCACCACTTCCCACTCGTCACCACCTTCGTCCGTTGCTTTAAGCAACCGCCCCGCCAAGTCGTCATCATGCCATCTGGTCAGAATCACCAAGATGCCACCACCTGGGGCTAGTCGGGTATAAGCAGTAGAGGTGTACCAGTCCCAGTTAGCGGAACGGTTATTTTCTGACTCACTGTCCTCACGGTTCTTAATCGGATCATCAATCACTAATACGTGTGCGCCTTTACCTGTGATACCGCCGCCAACACCTGCCGCAACATAACCTCCACCAACTGTTGTTAACCACGCCTCCGCAGATTGCGAATCAGGGTCAAGCCTTGTTTCAAAAGCTGTTTTATACGTGGGTTCACGGAGTAGTTGACGAACCTTACGAGAGAAGCCCATTGCCAATGAGCCTGAGTAAGAGCAGCTGATGAATTCATGCTCTGGGTTGCGACCCAGATGCCAAGCCGGAAACGCAACCGATGCCAATGTGCTCTTACCGTGTCGGGGTGGCATAAAGAGCATAAGGCGCGGAGACTTTTTCGCCACCACATCCCGACTGAATTGTTCCAAGCGTCGGCAAATATCTTTATGCACCCACCCCGCTTGATAATCTGCATTGAAGCGTTCGACAAATGGTAAGAGCCGCTTGCGAGTAAGGATTCTAAGTGCCAATTCTTTTCTGGCTTTTTCTTCAACAGTTGACTCCTCTACAATTTCTTCCGGTGCAGCCGCTGGTACGGGGAGTGCTTCTGTCCTGTCTGCTTTGCAGTACACGCAGATACCATCTGTACCACTGAACAGAGTTTCTGCGTGTAGATTATTACAGACGGCGCATTGGTGCCGTATCACTTTGGCTCCAAATAGGCAGTCTCTCGACCTGCTATTTCCAACAATTCTTCATCTGTTAAACGTTCCAGTTGTTTCGCCGTGGTATTTACGTTGATATTAATCTGGGTAGCAGTGTCTGGAGTACCTAAGCCGTGCAACTTCACCAGAGAATCAACTGTGTTCTTCATCTCTGTTGCATTCGCTGAAGACTGGTATGCCTCCATATACATCTGGTGGGCATTGGTACGATTGAATCTGACTTCTTCACGCATCTGCTCCCGAAAGTATTCTAAGGCACGAGATACTTTAGGTAATTTTGAGGCATTGAGTGCCGCCGTATATGTTCCATAACCAGCAGACCGCCCTGCCGCCGCAACTGTCATACCGCTACTGATCATCAGCACCAGCCGCTCTTGTTGCACGGTTAATTCGCCAAGTTGAAGCCCCATGTATGGAACATGCGCTTCAAACTCAGCGTGGGGCATCTCTGCCAAATCAGTCGATAAGGTGTCACCCGCCTCGCTCATCAGCGCATCTTATACAGAATGGGGCTTTTGGGACAAGTTTTTCCTAGAAAAAAAATTTCAAAAATTAATGTGAATCGCTGAGACATCATCTCCCCCTTTCCGTCACGCGCTGCCCCCAACCGGAAATAGGGGGGGATGGAACCTTGTTTTGCGTTACCTTTTTGGAACCTTGTAGCTAAGTAACCCCCGACTCGTTCCTCGCGGGAGTTGTCAGGTCAATACGTGAGTCAATTGGCTCGTTAATTCATTAATACTTCTAAGGAGTAACAACATGGCTACTAAAAAAGCCCAAGAACCAACCTTCTTCAACTCAATGGTCTGTAAGCAAATCCCTGAGAATTGCCCAGACTGGGTGATAGCTAAGCTCGGCTTCAATATCGAGAACTTACTCGAAGAGATAGAGGAGTTGAAAGAAGCTGGTGTGATTACCAACGGATGGCTAAACGTCGAAATCAAACGGTCTAAGAAAGGCGGTATGTACGGCGAAGTCAATACATGGAAGCCCACAGCCAAAGCAAAGCGCAAGGCACGAAGCTAACCACTAACCTACGGCCCCTCGGAAGCATAGCGAAGAGGGGCCAAACTGGAGCACTAAAGCACCATGACTAACTTAAACTTAGAACAACGAGTCACCAGACGCGCACTAATCACTGCTAATTGGATAGCACAAAGAGATAAGTCTGACGCTTTCGACATGTGGTGGGAAACAAACGAAGAAACCTACCGCAGAGAATTCCACATATCAGAAGCAGTACTCACTACTGATTACAATACGTGGTTAGCTAACCGCTGGGAAAAAATTCATACAGATTTCGAGTCTGCCTTAGAAGGAGGCACATACTAATGTACGACCTAAAGAAGCAAAGCAGACGGTACGCTGAAGAACAGAAGCTGGCGAAGATGCGACTGAAACATGTGAAGCAAATGGATCGAATTCGCGCAGGTGAAACCATAAGCGACTGGAACGAAGTGCTAACTGTTACCTTATTCGCACTAATAGGATTTGTGGCTGGCGCACAAACTATGTTCTACATATTAACTTCCTCTGTCTAAAAGAGGTGCCATTCCCCCATACCAGCTGTTGCAGTAGCTCAAGTCTTACACGATTGGACGGAGCTACTGCAACAGCTGGTTCAAAAGGATAGGGGGAGTTCAATCGTGCAAGGATAAGGGAGTTCAATCGTGCAAGACTCTAAAAACACGCCTGAATCAACCGAATCAACCGGCGCAGCCGCCCCTACAACCACTGTGTGTCATGTGTGCCAAGTGTGTGTCAACGCTGTGTGTCAACTTCAAAATCGTAACCCACTGAAACAAAAGGGATTTATGCCGTGTGTGTCGCGTGTGTCAGCTTTTTTGAATCTCACTTACCATACACGCACTTAAATACAGAGAAATTGGCTCTTTTCTACAGTTGATTACAAATATCTCTGAAACAAAAATAAAACTAGACACACATGACACACATTTAA
>CAYYKF010000087.1:0-2449 GCA_964441035.1 uncultured Candidatus Poseidoniales archaeon | reverse complement strand
AATGGATAACAACGGCGAAAGGGACATTCCATACCCTATAACAATGGAAACACTGCATCGCATCATCAAGCAAAAGGCTCAGCAGATTGCTAGGCTAGAGACTGAGAATGCGGGGCTTCTGGAGCACGTAACAAATCTAACCGCGCAGAACATAAGCCTCAATTCTGAGTTGGATGAACTGCTCAACATCGAAGCAAACCCAGAAGAGATATGGTCGCAGGAGGCAACATGAAACCAACAGCAGCAGAAACTTGGAATCAACGTTGGAGACAAAAGGACAGAGACATGAGCTTGAAAAACGCATCCCCACAAGACTATGCAAGCTATGAAGATTGGTTCAATGATAATGAAGTAGATCTCTATGCAGAATACATGGAGACAGGTTCCAGTTATGAAATAGACTTCGATGACTGGTGTGAAAATAGATACAACATGGAGATGTAGCATGAAGAGACATGAACCAATACCTATAGATATCAGTTGCGCCGTTGGAAAAGAGTTAATAAAAATCATAGAAGAAAAGAAATACACAAACTTCTATAGGCAACTAGCGAGTAAAGAACTACTGAAAAGAAACGAAAGAAAGAGAAAAGAACCAGAGCACATGTCATACAGAAACATAAAAGCCGAGGAGAAGAGATACAATGAAGAGACATGAACCAACTGTTCAATCGTTATCCCGTAAGCACAAGAAGAAAAATAAACAACTGTCTAACAAGAGGATCAGACAGGAAGGGAAACCAGGGTTCAATCGTGCGAGCCAACCTTGCCAAGTTGGAGGCTAAGCCGCTGCAACCACTAAAGAAAATACTTAGTTGCGTCCGTTGCAGCGGTGTCAGGTCATTTTGTGCAGTTTAATAGCTGTTAATATCAATCACAACAGGAGTAAAAGATGCTTGAAGTAAATCTAAGTAGAGAACGATGGGAAATAGTACCAAATAATACAGACCCCATACCCCTACTTAATAAAGATACACTGATTCATCAATCGATAGTTCAATTCGACGACCACGAAGAGTTCGTCACACTATTCCACAACCCGCTCAACTCAGGAGGAGACTTATGAGCAACCAAACATTCCTTAACAAAGCACTCGAAGCAGTAGCAGAACAGGAAAACGCAGCAGCAAGAACAGCACGTGCGGTCCTGCAAAATTCACCGCTTGGATCAATAAGCCGTGAACCTGCGCTACCTTTCCACTTTGCCGAAACAAGAATCATCTTGAACGACATACGCAAAGAAACAAAAGCAGCAGGTGATAACTACACAGGCGTAAAACCAGAGTCATTGCTCAATCTATGCCAAGCAGTCATGCAAAAAGCTTGCTGGAACGCACGAAAGCAGCTAATTTCTCAACGAGTAGCTGAAGAAGATGACCGCGAAAACGGCATCGACTACAGCCAGGAAACAGCTGAAGAAACAGGCGTATACACCGAGATACAAAACATACCTGATATCATCAATGAAGACTATCGCACCATGACAACAGCATATGGATACTTAGTCGAGCAGATGCAATATCTTGACAACGTAGAACCCGCAATTGCAATGATAACCATCGGCGGTAAGAACGAAGATGGTGAGTGGGTAAACGAAGCAGAATGCTATAATTGGGAAGATGCACTAGAAGCAATGAATGCAAAATCTCAGCAACTATCTGGCTACGAAATCAAATCTGTCGATCAGGAATTCGGCGATTTGGCAGATAGACTCTCTGCTTAAAGAATTACGGGGTCGAAGCGTTACTGGCCTAGACCCCGTAATGGTGGCGTACACCGCCGTTCACTATTAAAACTATGGATAGTGTTCATCAAATCACACCAGACTTGCACTGTACGAGTAGCAAGTCACCACATATGACACAGATAATATGTGGCAATCTGTAACAACAAGAAGCCCATTCGATGAAAGTCGGGTGGGCTTTTTTTATGCCGTGGAGTTAACCAATGGATGAAAAAATAACAATTGCATACGAAGGACAAGAACCAAAGCTACTAGAAGAACTACTGGAGAGCTTCTTCCAAACAGAAGCTGGACAAGAAGTAATAAATCGTGCCATCGCAAAAATTACAAAAGAAAAGGAGTAAAAAATGCTGAGCTTATTAAAAGAGATGAATGAGATAGTAAAAAATCTAGGAATAATACATATAGAAAAAAATGAATTCTTTTACTACAACTTTAACAGTAAAAATACAGCGTTCATTGTACGAGGTACAAAAGGACAAGATTTAATGGACCATCTCCCTGAACAAGGAGTCAAAGCGTGCAATGTTCTCCTTGGTAACAGTGAGGAAGACGTTGAAGCAGCAGTAGCTTGCTCATTTGACGGAGATTGGTCCAACTTTGAAGAGCACCCAGTGCGCCATATTTACAGAGAAGATACAAAATACTCAACAATCCAACTGCCATTACCATTACAAGGAGGTAAATGATGTTTCTAGCAGGAACA
>CAYYKF010000086.1:0-8274 GCA_964441035.1 uncultured Candidatus Poseidoniales archaeon | reverse complement strand
CCTTGGCCTTGACCCTGACCTTGACCCTGTCCCTGACCTTGGCCTTGGCCTTGGTCCTGACCCTGTCCCTGTCCTTGGTCATTGGATTCGCCGCCACCTTGGGTGCCGCCGTCTCCGCTGCCTGTTTCAGCGTTCTGGTAATCTGGATCGTAGGCGTCGGGTATACCATCGCCATCTGAATCCGAGTACTCACCATCATTGGGGTCATTCGGGAAAGGATCTGAGTTGTCTGGACGTCCGTCGCCATCAGTGTCTGCGCTGTTAGGGTTGGTCCCTTGCGCATATTCTTGGGCGGCTGTTAATCCATCATTGTCAGCGTCACTGTTAGCATCGCCACCATTGTTTGGGTTCATGCCATGATTGACCTCCCATCCATCTGGTAGACCGTCGCCATCAGAGTCTGCCTTTGTCATATCCGTTCCGTGCGATTGTTCCTCGGCGTTGGTAAGTCCGTCACCGTCCCAATCGGCGCCGCCATCAGACGGGTCGAGGGGGTCAGTTCCATCACCACTGACAACAGACGATGCTGTCATCAGGACGAGGAATGTCGCTACTAGCATGCTCAGGTTCTTTCGGTTGTTCATTTATTTTTCACTTCCTATTTTCTTGTAAACCAATTTCAGAGAACCCACTGTTCTCTCTTTCCAGGATTACGCCCATATGAGCGGAAAATCTCTGGGAAATGTGTGGGTTTTGAGCTGACGCTAGGGCTATCGCGGGTTCTCGCGGGAGATGTGGTGCGTATCCACGCTCAGACGGGTAATTCCCGTATTCCACATCGCCTCGCAGTCCTTTGTTTATGCCTCCAATCAAGCGGTTCAGCTTCAGTTCGGTCTTAGAGAACCCATTGTTCCCTCTGACACACGCTATACAATCTCCCTATTTGAAGAGTACGACGACATACCTCAATTATCCCAAGGATATGTCTAGGGTGTTAAATGACGTAGTTGGGCGTTGAATTTGGCCGTTCGAAGGAAAAAGAGGATGGGGACAATCAATGTTGCCAAAATCAATACTATGAGGGTCAGGGTGGTCCACAATTCAATGCCTTGGAAAAGGAGGAACCATAATGTCCAGAATGTGGTCAACCAGAAAAGTAAGCCATATCGACGCGCATAGAGTGTCATCCGTGCCTTGGCCAAATCATCATCATAGAGAGCAGGGACGTCTGATTCGTTGAGGTATCCTTCATTCACTGCACAACGAACACATACCAAGTAACGTGGTCCATTTCCTTCAATAAATTGGTTGCCTGGATACGAGCAACTACAAAGGCGACACGTTGGCATTGAACGTGTCCAACGAAGGGCATTTCTTGAACGCTTCGCACCTTCACAGTGCAAGGAAATCTTTCAATATAGAGAGGCCATTAATCGAACCTGCTGATTCAGGATGGAATTGAACCCCTACAATGGGCAACGATTCATGTTCAATGCCCATGATAAGAGATTCACTTGCTGAATCAAATGCGGTTATCCTGAATTGAGAATCGGACACATCGGAATTAGTAGGATCCAATATCAAACTATGATATCTAGTCATTATTGATGGGGAACCGTTTATGCAGATATTGTCTGGCACACCGTGTACTGCACCCATTGGTGAGGTAATTAACGGCCAACCAAGCGCTTGACCTATGGCTTGATGGCCAAGACATATACCAAGCAATGGTGGACAATTTCCCTCAATTGCAAGATGTGCAAATTGCATCGTTAGTCTCGACATCTCAGGCCGACCAGGGCCAGGGCCAAGAACGACATGTGTGGGGGCTAAATCATCAATGAAATCTCTAGCTGATTGTAAATCAGTGCGCCCCGGAACTACAATGACCTCTGCTCCTAGAGTTGCAAATGAATGCACAATATTCCATGAAAATGAATCAAGATTGTCGATGAACAACACTCTGTTTGCCTTCGATGATTCCAATCTAAGACCTTCTGCCCATACTACTGGCTCCGAAAGACCTGATTTATCGATTCGAATCAACCCAGTTTCGCGTCCATCGATGAGTTGTCGAATTGAGCGAGTGAGTGGAGGAATTGGATGTATGCTAACCGATGGTTTTCCAAGAGGGGCGTGAGAAGTCATACCTGCCGGAGAATAATTCCATGCTGCTTGACAAATGGCTTGTGCTTTCCATTTTGCTTCCTCTACCTCGTGCCATGGATCTGAACCAATCACCAAACCTCCTCCTGCTTGTACGGTAGCATTCCATGAATTCTCATCAAAATGTGATTCCATCGTTCGAATCAATATGTTCCATTGAGAAATCCCTGTTCTTGGATCAATGTGACCAATTGAACCGGTCCATGCACGGCGGGGGGTCTCTTCCAACTCATCAATAGCAGCAATGGTTGCACTCTTTGGGCACCCGGTGATACTACCACCTGGGAAAATTGATTGTAGGGCATCAAAACCATCTTTGTCATCGCTAAGGACACCTTCAATTTCACTGACCATATGTTGGACGTGTGGGAATGCTTCAATCCGCCATCTTTTCCAGTATACACTACCTGTTTTGCATATTCTTCCCAAATCGTTTCGTTCCAAATCTACCAACATCAAATGTTCAGATATTTCTTTCTCACTTCCAACAAGTTCACCTCGAAGATTTGCGTCATGTTCTGCATCATCACCACGTGGTCGGGTGCCCTTGATTGGACGGGTTGTAACTGTTCGATTACTCTGACTAAGCAATAATTCGGGGCTGCTGCTTGCGATACTAAAATCAAGATCTGGGGGGTGTAGCCAAGCAGATAATGGAGCAGGATTATCTCGGTTAAGACGCTCAAAAACATCCCATGGATTTTCAATTATTGCTTCCCATATTCGGCCATAATTCAACTGGTAAAGAACACCTTCCCGAATTGCGGTTTGTGTGCGGCGAACCTTGTTTGCATGAGATGCATCAGTTTCTGATTCCGGAATTCGTGAACGAGGTTTCAAAACTTCAGGTCGAGAAGGTATTCCTGATTCCAAGATTGAGCGAATTCTCTTAACCCATGGATCATCAACGATGGTGGATAATAGTTCGATTTCAGATTCGTTTCTTTTGTGTACAATCCAACGATCAGCTCGATAGAGTACCATTAGTATCGAATTTTCAGAAGGAAGATGATTCAATAACAATGGTTCTGTGAATTGAACCATGTCATAATTCAGCAGTCCTGCGAGACCACCTGCCTGAAATGCTTCTCCTTCTGCAGGGGACAAATCATCAGTGAGTTTTCGAAGTGCATCCGACAAAGAGGTACCAGAAACGGTGTGAGAGTGATTCCAAACTCCATCCCAATCTTCAACCTCAATTCGCATGGGGCAGGGAGCATTTTGCACTTGCAATTGACCTTTGAGAGGCGAATGTTGTAGATTATTAGAGGAATCGGTCGGATTTTGTTTCACTAGATACCGACGGATTGGTGGGCCTAAAATTAGACTTTTTTGTGCCAAGTCATGTTCTGGGCCGCCAGAGTGAAGAAGCAATTCGTCGGGTGCTCCAAACTCGGACATGAGGTGTTCTGATTGTCGAATTGCAACCAACAGGTCCAGAGGTAGTTCTTCTCGATTTTCAATCAAACACGTTACCCTCAAATTATCACCTCAACACGGTCCATGCCTCTTTCAATTTAGATTCAAAAGTAGAATGACATATTTCAAACAGTGGACCTGGAGAGCCTGTTCCGACGTTCTGATCATCGACCTGATTCAACCAAGCGACACCAACACCCGTTCCAACAACGATTAACTCACGTGCTCGACCGAGAAGGTTCTCTGTCAACCGAGCAAAGCGAAACGGAATTCCGGCTGCTTCAATAGCCGGTTTCAGGATGCTGAGTGTAATTGAATCAACCCCTCCACCATCAAGAGATGGGGCGAGAGCAACACCATCTACATCCAATAGAATTGGAGTACAATGATCGCCATCTACAACCACTCCATCATGCACCAACAATGCGATGTTAGCACCACTATCTATTGAGGAGGTCCGAGCATTGGAATAATCTTCCCAAGCGGCGTGTTTTGTTCCTTGAATATTCTCAGCGAATCGAGGTGCGGGCCGCGATATCGCAACTAGAGGAGAATTCGGATAATTGCTCTCTCGAAGAGTGAGATTAACGGTTCCATTCGCATTCAATTGAATACGACAAAGGTTTCCTTCACCTTGTATACTAGATTCTTTGAGCAATTGAGAAATGTCTGTAGGCCAATCAATACCAAGACGTTCAGCATGCGCACGCATGCGGGAAAGATGAAGGGGCAACCAAGCCACATGCCCAGTATTCATCCATCTCATGGTCGTGAAAACAGAAGTTGTTGCGGTGGAAGAAGACATGCCGGCCGTGCTGAGCGAAAGCGATGTCACGCTTCAAGTCACGCACAGCCCAAGTGAGATTCAAAGCAAGTCGTCAAGGAAGGATGTGTCTACTTTTTTGCTCTTTGATTCTGGCTCGTTGAGTAGACCTTCGGCGATTTCATCCAAATCAGTAGAAGGTCCTGAATCTTTAGGTGCGAAATTGGAATCCACTTGAGAGAGTGTGTCGCTTGCTTTGATATTTGCAGCTGCAGGGAGTAATGTTTCTTCAAAATTAATCTCGGAGGCTAGGGGGGCAGGATCTGCACTTGTATCACTCCAGTCTTCAACTTGTAATTCCCAATTAGGGGTGGCATGATCTAATGGATCAAAACGAGGCTTGCGTAATCTAACAACTAATACGAGGCTGAGAATGAGAATCATGCACGCGAGAGATATGATTAATGCAATTTCTAATACACTTAGATTCTCCCACCAAGCTCCAGATCCTTCTTCCGTTGAATCTCCTTGGCCCCCGTCTTCAATTTGTACTGGAATCCAAACTCCAACCTCAACAGGAGTAACTCCAAAGCGATTTGTTTCGCCATCGGACACTACTACTGAAATGTACCATAGTTGATCGTTTCTCAAATCCCAAGTCGTTGCATTCAGGGTTATTTCTGAGGTCTGAATCAATTCTTCCGTAACGAGGGTTACCTTATCGATTGGGCGATTGTCCTCATATGGCTGGTCACTGAAATGCACGAGATACCCTTTCACCTGTGAGTCTGTCGTAGGGTCCCATGTAACGACGATGTCCGTACCATCTTCGTTCCATGTTGCATTCAAGCCTTCAATTTCAGGAAGATGTAAAGCGTCTTCTAAACCGTTGTCAATAGCCATCGCATTGACGACATTGAGTTGATCGTTCCAAGCATTTCCAGCAGTATCTACTGGAACAACTGCAACCCATAGCATCTTTCCAGGTACTATATCAGAGCCATTGGACAATTGTTCTAACTCAATTGGATGTGGAGCGTCACGAGGGATTTGATTTGAAGGGGTAAGGGAACTTACATCAGTGAAGGGGAAATCATGAACGTAGACGTTGTAATAATCAATGTCGCTTGCATCGCTGTAATCAAACCACAACAGTAAACCGTTTCCATTGTCATCTGGTCGGTCGGTTACTTCAGGTTCATCCAATCTATCTGGTGCAATTTCATCCAAAGAGTTGTCAATCGGTGTAACCATAACCATGTGATCGGTTAAACCGGTCAGGAATGCATTCCCTTTCACATCATGAACTGTCACCGTGACCCATATTGGCTGGTTGGGAATTATTTGGGAAGCAGTTGAAGATTCAAGAGAAGTACCGTATATCGCTGACTCCATCTTAACAAACATGGGCTCATCAAAGCTCTGACTTTGCTGCGTTATGCGCATAAGGCCACAAGATGCTGGATCATCTTTGCATTCATTCCATTTGAGAATCACATCGTCGAGCGGGTGTTCGCTGGCCCAAACCACATAGAATGCAAAGTCCGTTACGTTCGTAGGAGTCCATTGCACATCCACTGCATTTCCTGTGTCATCGGGATGGTCCCAAGCCACCAAATCCTCAACACGCGGTGGTGGGACAATTCCCATGTTATTTTGTACACTAAATGTGGATACCCATGTAACGTTGAAATGGTCAACATTGCCCCATTCATCAGATGCTGCGACTGTAATCCAATATGCTTGTTGGTCAATCAATAATTCTCCTGCAATCTCTGAAATTATAGTCCCATTTAATGAACAATTTGCGATAACACTTGCAATCTCTGCATCATCTGCCCAAACTGGCGGAGATTCTGATACAACAGGGGTTGCAAATATTGTATACCATGCACAATCTTCTTCCTCATTAGGCGTCCATGAAACGTTAATCTGACCACCTTCATCATCTGGTGTGTCCCAAGCATCAATGTCTTCAACTGGTGCTGGTGGGGTGAAATCATTAATCCCACCTGTCGGCACAACAGGGCCGATGATTGTTGCATTTGCTGGATTGTGTTGACCGCTCTCATCGACACAGGTTAAAGCAACCCAATATGGTCGGCCTTCTTGTAATGAAATGGAGGTATTATTTCCTGCTTCGTTAGCGAAGTCAATTGAATCCAACAAACCAAGAGCATTTGTGATTGGAGTCGGGCTTGCCCATATTCGTGTGACATCAGCATCTAATTCAGTGCAGGGAGTCCATTCTACAAACAAATCTCCATCATCACCCATCATACCATCTGGAAGCGGGCCTGCATCGGCCCACACGGGCGGGGTTGGTACTTCGTCAGTTGGAGTTGCCGGACCAATTGGTACGCTGGGATCGCCAATTGAACCATCTGGATACTCGATGACAATAACCGCCCAGTATGGAGTTCCATCGGACAACGGTTGTCCAGCATGGGTGTTCAATTCAGCCGATGTGCGTTGCCAATTAGAATAACGGGCATCCCACGTAGTTGACAACAAATCCTCTGATGTTGGAGGTGTTGTCCAATTAGTATCAGGTCGTAAGTAAATACGGTAGGCATAGAATGTATGATCTTGTGTCACTGTCCACTGTGCAACAAGCACTCCACCTCCATCTTCTGGCCGATCATAAATTTCGATTAATTCGCTTGGTGATTCCGAACGTATCCAATCATACGTTAATCGAACTTCAATAGATCCATTATGTGGAGATTGAAGTTGGATGTGCAGAGTTCTGCCTGCAGTGGATAATACACTATTGTCAATTGCTACCTGTATAGCCGTCTGTACGCTAGGATTTAATGCAACTAAATCCCACGTTCCTGAATAATTCAATCGTGAACTCGAAACCCAAGTTGCTGCACCAGAAACTGGACTGGTAAGAGTCAACATATCTTGAGTCAACAGAATATTTCCAGGTCCTGGATTTCCAAATTCAGGTAATGTGACTGGATTACTTGAGTTAATTAGTGTGATTTGATTTCCAGGCCTTGCTAACTCTGTTGCATCAAGGGAATCACCACCCACTCCAAAATTAATCATCAAAGGATCTGCTCTGCGCATGTAAGCACGATCTTTTTCGATGAAACTTGGATGACCGCTCCAGACGTGCAGCCCATCTTGGCCAACAATGAAAATTCCATTTGATGTGATTGTGCCGCGATTCAATCCTGCGTAGGAAATCAAAGGCGAGGATGTGTGGAACGATCCAGTCACATCTATTCGATTTACACCCAAACTGGATATCGCAATGATGTTCTGACCATCGCTATCCATGTGTTGTATTGGCCAAGATGCCAAAGCAGCGCTTGAAGTTCCTTGCTCCATTTCAGAGGTTGCTGCATTCCAATGCATCAGGGGTTCGGCATCTGTTGCAATGTGTACACCCCACCAATCACTGGCTAGCGCTGTGATTCTGTTGCTTGGTAATATATCCACCAAGGTTGTGTCTTGTATTGAGAAGCCGAAGTGATTTGGACCCACGCCCTGTTGGTGGACGGGATTAACCTCGCTGAAACCTGGACGTGTTGGGCCCTCTCCGTTATGGCTGACAAAATACGTGGTAGCTCCAGTTGTTGCCAAAGTAACCTTTGCAATACCACTTACTGAATCTCCAACCAATCCTTGAGTGCGCCCATATAACGAACCGATGCCGTGCACGGGGTCATATGACAACAGTCCAGATGGTGTGCCGATGATGAGGACACCATTGTCCGAATCCAAATGCGTGATGAATGGTGAGGGGAGGCCATCAGCAGTGGTCATTGGATCCTCCCAATCATCTGCAGTCAAATTCCAAACACCTATTCCAAAGAGAGTAGCGATGTACACCCTATCTGCAATTTGTTCAAAGTCTAGCACAACATTGCTCGGTAAACCGGCTGAGATGCGACCAGCACCCCATTGTCCCGTCGATGTGTCAAATCTCTGCACGCCCGTTGCTGTGGAGGGTGTGCCCATGAGTCCAACAA
>CAYYKF010000085.1:0-8821 GCA_964441035.1 uncultured Candidatus Poseidoniales archaeon | reverse complement strand
GCCATGACGAAGCATTCGTATCCTTCTCCACCAATTTTTCTAACGGAGCTACAGCCCTGAATTCAGTCTTTGATTCATCTGGGAATACCTATGTTTGGGGACAATTCTACGGAAGTTTGTCCATGGGTGGCACAACAATATTGACTGACAATCGATCGTGTACGAGCAATCCAAATTCTGCTTATATCCTCAAGTTGAACTCTTCCAATCAGCTTGAATGGGCACGAATAATTCAGGGCAACAAAGATGGTGGTTCCCAGTGTTCTAGCACTTGGACCCATAATCCTACTCTAGATGATGATGAAAACCTCATAGTCTCTGGAAATTTCTATGGTAAAATTGCTCTTGGAAATACGACACTAAACCCGAGAAATTCCCAGTGTTGCAGTGACATGTTCTTTGCCAAGTTGTCTTCGAATGGAGTCTGGACCTGGGCAATGAGCATGGGTGGGGATCGCAACGATAACGGTGGTGTGCGTTATACAGGCATGACTTCTGACCGAATCCCCTTCTACATGTCAACTGGGTCCTGTTCTGCAGTTTGTTGGATGTTGATTGGGAATTCCAATTATTCAGTACCAATTTCTAGCCAGTCTTCTAATTTCATTGGTGAAATATATGATGAAGATTTGGATGATGACAACGATGGTGTGTCAGATGACAATGACTGGTGTCCACGCACACCCTTGGGTTCAGTTGTCGATAGCAACGGCTGCGCTTCCGTGATTACTAGCACCTTGACCAGCGTCTCACCGAATTATGGTGATGGTAGCAATGAATGGGTCACCTCTTCGACTTGGTACAACTTCACCCTGGAGAATGCAACCGGTCTCAAATATCGAACATGGAACAATGGTGCATGGTCAGGATGGAGTACGACTTCCTCTTCGAGTCTACAATTCGCAGGCTTGAGTGATGGTACTCTACATCTGGAATGGGCTGCTTACAACGGGACACGGACTGAGAATTCGACCCACAACCGCACCTTCATGCACGATTCGACTTCGCCAACCGTGTCTTTGTCCATCGGTATCCCTTCCAATGGCACGCGGATAGCGCCATGGACACCATTGACGCTCTCTTCTAATGATGCAGGTTCAGGTGTTTCATCAACGAAATACCGAATCTGGAATGGCACTGCATGGTCCAGTTGGGCGACCTATTCGAATGCGTTCAACCTGAGTGCTGTCTCAAATGGAACCAACGCATACCTCGAAGCCTATTCAAGTGACCAATTCAATCAACAATCTTCTCACTTGAACAGTTCATTCATCGTTGATGATACCCTCAATGCGCCAATCAGTTGGCTAACAGCCGTCTATCCAAGTCATGTCGCTCCTGGTGGATTCACTTACGTAACCACGGGCAGTCAACTGAATTTCACGCTACAAAACGCCTCATCTCTGCAGATTCGGGTGTGGGATGGGACATGGAGCAGTTGGTCTACAGTCTCTAGCAGTCACACACTCCCAGCGCTTTCAGATGGCACCATCTATGTCGAGTGGTATGCCTTCAACGGTTCTCTCACTGAAAATGTCCACAACCATTCCTTCCAGTTCGATGCGACTTCGCCAACCGTCACCCTCTCAATCGGTACACCTTCCAATGGTACACGGATAGCGCCATGGACGCCGTTAACCCTCAGTGCGAGCGATTCAGGCTCAGGCATTGATGTAACGAAGTATCGGATTAACAACGGTTCAGGCTGGAGCTCATGGTTCACCTATTCCGCACCGTTTGACCTCTCTGGACAACCCTCGGGCAATATTCAGATTCAGGCCGATGCGCATGACCACCTTGGCAACTCACATCACCCAGGTTGGAACGTTGATCTTGATGACACCTTCAATGCGCCCGTCAGCACGCTTGATGAAATCTCAAAGAGCCACCCTGCAACAATGACATGGGTGACCACCGGCAGTCAATACAACTACACGCTCACCAATGCAACCTCGCTTTCATATCGTGTTTGGGACGGTTCTTGGTCAGCATGGGGCAGTACCACGCAGTCGTTCACTTTGGGTAGTCTGAACGAAGGTCAAATCCATGTTGAATGGTATGCCATTAATGGTTCACAGGAAGAATCTCTGCGCAATCAGTCCTACATGTTTGATTCCACCCAGCCGACCTTGTCTTTGACAATCGGTGAACCTTCATCGAGCGGTTCCCGAATCGCGACCTGGACACCCCTCTCGTTTGCCACCAGTGATTCAGGCGTCGGTGTTGATGTTGTGCGCTATCGAGTATGGAATGGCACCTCTTGGTCGAATTGGAACACTTACAGTTCTAGCTTCACGCTCACAGGCTATTCAACAGGCTCCATTTACATCGAGTCAGAAGCAACGGATTATCTTGATAACACGCGCACACTCAATTCCTCATTGATTGTTGATGATACTCTGAATGCCCCAGTCAGTACACTCTCTTCAATCTCCAACAGCCACCTCGATGGTATGGACACATGGGTGACCACCGGTAGCCAATTCAACTTCTCCAAAACCAATGCGACCGGTATATCGTATCGAACCTGGGATGGCTCATGGAGTGCTTGGTCAAACATCACCAATGATTTCACACTCACTTCGCACGCTGAAGGTACCATTTTCCTCGAGTGGTATGCCTACAATGGTAGCCTAACCGAATCGCTTCACAACAATACCTTCCGATTTGATTCAACCGCACCAACTGTCACAATTCACGAGGGTACACCTTCCAATGGTACACGGGTGGCGCCATGGACCCCGATTACAATCTCAGCATCCGATACAGGTGCGGGCGTGGATACCACCACCTATCGAGTCTGGAATGGTAGCGCTTGGTCCAGTTGGTTGACGTATTCTGGTGCGTTCAACATGAGTGCGCTCAGCGGTCAGACAACCATCCATATCGAGGCATCTGCCACAGATTATCTCGATTATAATTCAGCCACACTCAACCAGACCTACATCGTTGATGACACCCTCAATGCACCCATCAGCAGCCTATCATCGATTTCAGTCAGTCATTCTGATAATCAGGGCAACACTTGGGTGACCGTCAGTAGCGATTATCAGTTCAGTCTGCACAATGCAACCGGTCTACAAATCAGAATCTGGGATGGATCATGGAGCGCTTGGTCGAACATCAACAACAGTTTGACGCTTGGCTCACTCAATGATGGAGCCATCCATCTTGAGTGGTATGCATACAATGGTAGCCTCACAGAAGATGTGCACAACGAATCGTACATGTTTGATTCGACGACTCCAAATGTCACATTCACAATTGGCACACCGTCCAACGGTAATCGCATTGCACCTTGGACACTATTGTCACTAAGTGCGAGTGATGCTGGTTCAGGCGTTGACATCCTACGTTACCGCCTTGACAATGGTTCAGGATGGTCGTCATGGACCTCATACTCGTCACCATTCGACCTTTCAACTGAACCGACAGGCTCAATCACCATCCAATCTGAATCAGTCGACAATCTAGGCAATACAGTGACGCAGAATTCAACGGTTGTTGTTGATGACACATTCAATGCGCCCGTCAGTACACTCTCTTCAATTTCAAACAGTTACACACAATCCAGCACGACTTGGGTGACCTCTGGTAGCCAATTCACATTCAACATGAGCAATGCCTCCGGATTGTATTATCGAATTTCGGACGGAGCCTGGTCTGCATGGACCAACACAAGCAATTCATTCACACTGTCTGGACTTTCAGATGTGCAGATTGTCATCGAATGGTATGCACACAATGGTACACAGAGTCAGACCATCCAAAATGCAACCTATCGCTATGATGCAACCTTGCCGAGTGTGAATATTGCCATTGGCACCCCTTCCAACGGTAGCAGACTGGCAACGTATACTCCAATCACGCTGAGTTCAAGCGATTCGGGTGTCGGTGTCAACAATACCCACTACCGAATTTGGGACGGCTCAACATGGACCTCATGGAGTGTGTATTCGTCTGAATTCAACCTGACCGGTTATGCAGATGGTGCCATCACCATTGAAGCGTATTCGACAGATTATTTGGAGCAGGATTCAACCACCCTCAATCAGACATACTTTGTTGATTCTTCACTCAATGCGCCGGTCAGTACACTACTCTCAATCTCTCATCGCTACGATGACAACTCCGGCTCGATTTGGGTCACTGACGACAGCACACTTCACTTCAGCACCGAGAATGCCTCTGGTTTGCAGTATCGAGTCTGGGATGGTTCATGGTCAACTTGGACCACAATCACGACCGACTTCACACTTGGTTCTCTGAATGATGGTGCCACACACGTCGAATGGTTTGCCTACAATGGCACCCTCACTGAAAGTCATCATAACCAGTCTCTAATCTATGATGGAACAAGTCCGACAGTCTCCTTGACTGTAGGTGATCCAGCAGATGGAAATCGCATTGCGCCTTGGACGCCACTGACACTGAATGCCTCAGACTCAGGAGTGGGTCTCAACACTACGAAGTATCGTATCCATGATGGTCAGCAATGGAGTTCTTGGACCGATTACAATGGCGCATTCAATCTCAGCAACCATGCAGGCACAGTCCTCATTGAGGCAGTGTCAACCGATTACCTCAACACCTCTTCTACAACATTGAATCAAACTTTCATCGCTGATGATTCACTGAACGCACCTCGAAGTCAATTACTCACAATTTCTGAAACGCATACAGATGGACAATTGACATGGGTCACTGAAGGCAGTGAGTACAACTTTGCTTTGTGGAATGCTACGGGCATTGAATATCGGATTTGGGATGGTGCTTGGAGTGGTTGGAATGCTGCAAACACCAACTTCAGTTTATCCAATTTGAGCGATGGTACAATCCATGTCGAATGGCGCGCAGTCAACGTATCTTTGATGGAAGATGTGCGCAACGAGTCCTATGCTTATGATGCAAGCCTACCGACAATTGGTCTGCTCATTGGTACACCTTCTGATGGGGTTCGAATCGCACCTTGGACAGAACTCAATCTCACCGCGTCAGATTCAGGTGTTGGTTTGGAGACTGTGCACTATCGTGTGTGGGATGGTTCTTGGAGTACTTGGACCAATTATTCCACTGCATTCACCCTTGCTTCACATTCCGGCGCGGTCATATTTGAGGCCCGGTCGATTGATTATCTAGGTCTTGAATCACAGGTAATCAACCAATCATTCGTCATTGATGATACGCTCAATGCCCCGGTCAGTGCATTGGTGTCTTACCTGCCAAATCACAATGCATCGGGAACATTCTGGTTGCGTGCAGATAGTGATCTCAACTTTACGATGGAGAACGCAACCCATGTCTCATATCGCGTTTGGGATGGTTCTTGGAGCTCTTGGGCGACCACGACCCAAGCCTTCACGTTGGGTGCATTGAATGATGGACAAATCAGAATTGAATGGCAAGCGGTCAACGGTAGCCTCGTTGAACAGGTACAGAATACCACCTTTGAGTTTGATTCCACAGCACCTCTACTCGCTCTTGAAATTGGAACGCCGTTTGACGGTTATCGGGTGGCAAGTTGGACACCATTCACCCTGAATGCATCCGACTCGGGAGTTGGTTTGAACCAGACATTCGTTCGCTTCAATGACGGCTCGGGATGGACTAACTGGACAGAATATACGGGTGCCTTCAACCTCTCTGACTTCGGCAACGGTTCAGTTGTCACCATTCAGGCCTACTCGGAGGATTTACTTGCCCACTCTTCACTGATTATCAACACCACTTTGGAAGTTGATGACACGTACAACGCACCAACCAGTCAGTTGCTTTCCGTTGAGATGAGCCATGTCGATACAAATGGCGATGTCTGGGTCACACATGGCACCATGTTCAACTTCACATTGGACAATTCGACTGGATTGCGCTATCGCATTTGGGATGGCACATGGAGTCCGTGGGCTACGACGCCCTCGTCGTTCACAATCGGTGCTCTAATCGATGGACCACTTTACATTGAATGGCAGGCTGTGAACGGTAGTTTGTCGGAATTGATGCAAAACGAATCTTTCTACTTCGATGATATAGATCCAATCCTACAATTGGCAGTAGGCTCTCCTTCAAATGGAACTCGAATTACCACATATACGCCGATTACAATACTCTCAAACGACACAGGTGTTGGTGTTGATGAAGTTCTTTATCGCATCTGGAACGGCTCGTCGTGGAGTGAATGGTTGACAGAATCTGGTGAATTCAACTTCACCGGATTCAATCCAGGCGAGGTCATTGTCGAGGCTTATGTTGTGGATTATCTGAATCATTCATCAACGGTACTGAACCAATCATTGATTGTTGACGATTCCTACAATTCGCCAGAGAGCGATTTGTTACACATCCTTGATGCCTATGTCGATATGAACGGAACTGTTTGGGTGACTCCGACCAGTCAATTCAACTTCACTTTGATGAACGCCACAGGTATCCAGTACCGCGTTTGGGATGGTTCTTGGACCACTTGGTCCATTGCAGTTGATAATCTCACAATCGGGCCACTTAATGATGGTCCAATCAATTTGCAATGGTATGCATTCAATGGCAGCCTCTCAGAATATATGGTGCACAATCACAGCTTCGTACTTGACCAAACCGCGCCTTATGTCTACTTGAGTACAGACCCAGATGGCGGCGAAATAGTCGCACCTTGGACCTCTATTGCACTCACTTCTGGAGATTCAGGTGTGGGCGTTAACTCGACGCAATATCGAATATGGGATGGAGGGAATTGGACAAATTGGACCGATTACAATGGCACTTTCAATTTGAGCGGAATGAATGATGGATGGATTATCATCGAAGCGTTAGCGACCGATTTCCTTGGTATTGAGTCAGTGGTTCTCAATCAAAGCCTGCGATTGGACACGAATTTCTTAATGCCAGTCAGTCAATTTGTCTCTCTTCAGCCACTATACATTGACAACCAAAGCAATGATTGGACCAATGAAAATGGCATATTGACGATTGCAACCACGAACAGTTCTCTAATTCGTTATCAGATTACTTCCAATGGCACACAGTCAGGTTGGGCAATCAGTAACGGCACCATCATCTTGAGTGGTATCGTTGATGGCCAATTCACAGTAGAATGGCAGGCCATCAATGGCACGCGTCTAGGACTCAGTCACTCGATGGTCATATTGATGGATGTTACAGATCCTTCTCTCACACTTCAAGTGGGCCAGCCATCGCTTGGTAGTCTCATCACGAGTTATGCTCCGATTTGGTTGAATGCAAGCGATGGAAGCGGTTGTGGAATTGATACCATCCAATATCGCTTCTTAATCGGTGGTAATTGGACTGCTTGGAGAACATATTCCTCTGATTTCAATCTCAGCGAGTTCGCAACGCATTCATTGATTGATTTCGAAGCGTATGTAACCGACAACTTGGGCCACGACAGTCCAATTCTGAACTTCACATTCGCAATCGATGACAGCATTCCATCCGTGGTGTTGAATGTCACAGGCCCCACCCATCTTGGCATCGGTGAATCCCAAGGCTGGATTAATTCGAATACCACCTTTGAATTGATTGAAACGAACTCTACACAGGTCTTAGTGAGGACTTGGGATGGAGATGCATGGACAGATTGGCTCGAACCTTCAGGTCCGTTCTCGTTTGCAGGATTAAACAACAATACGACTGTCGAGATTCAGTATCAAAGCATTGGAACTTTGTTATCTACGCCAATCTATTCTGCAACTTTCTACTTCGACCCACAGGCTCCAACAATTGACTATGGAATCGAAGCACCACGGACCCTACCATGGCTGAATGCCACAACTGGAATCACCCTTGATTCAGATGATATTGGAGTCGGCGTCGAGCGAACAGAATATCGCTGGCTCAAACGAGAAATCTGGTCAGAATGGCGACCTTACAATGGCTCATTTACGCCTGATTCATTGCATGAGGTGTATGAAGGAGAATCAGCTCTCATGGCGCGCGTCTGCGACAAATTGGGAACATGCACAACAATTTCCTTCAACTTCAGCAAGGATTCGATTAATCCATACATCGAAATGTTCGTGGATGACCATCTTATTTCTGAATGGACATACCTGTCCGCCCTCAATGATGCCAACTTCTCCATCGTTGAGTTTGGTTCAGGAATCAGCGAGGCGAAATGGCGAATCTCAAATCAAACGAGTACAGGCAATTGGGTGAATGCGACAACTGATTTGGATGCATCATTACTTGGAAATGATGAATATACATTGGAGTTGTATACCAAGGACGTAGCTGGAAATTACAACATGACGATTCTGACAATCTACATCGTTGACCGAATACCAGTCGTCACGATTGAAACAACAGCCTTCCTTCAAAATGGAATTTACTACTTCGGTGAGAATGATACAATCAACGCAACGTGCGATTTGAGCCCGTGTTCAGTCTTCCATCGCTTCCTCACCCCAAATGGTCCTAATCCAATGTGGGAGCCAACTTTGGGTGAATTGACTCCTCCTGCCGGCGCCATCCTCATTGAATCATATGCGATTGGTCCCGGAGAGATTCCATCCTTTATCGAAAACATGTCGATTTGGGTTGATTCAGTTGCTCCATCTACTGAGATCATCTTACCACTGGGCGAAGATGAGAAAGTACCGTACAATTGGCCGGTTCGCTTGCGAGCATTGGAAACAGATGCGACCGGATGTCCATTACTTGAGTTCAATTACTTCATCGAGGCACCAGATGGAACCACTATCGGGCCATTGGATTCGGATTCAGAAATCACTGTAATCCTGAACCAAGGAGGGAATTGGACGTGGACATCTTATGCTACTGACTGTGCTGGAAATCAGGGAGAGTCTGT
>CAYYKF010000084.1:0-8822 GCA_964441035.1 uncultured Candidatus Poseidoniales archaeon | reverse complement strand
TGAACACGATTGAGTCACGATAAACAAAATTGTACTAACACGTCCCTGAAAGCGAAAAACACGTAGAATTCGAAAGTAGGTAGACAAATTAACTGTCCACCTAATCACTTCATATGGCCAGCCAGTGGAAAATAGCAGGATACATTTTTTCCATAGCAGCAGTTGTAATGCTTATTTCTCTCATCATGAATGTTTACGTGTCTTTTTTCAAGGACTATGATAATCTCGATGGTGTCAATAGTGTCGCTGGGCATTGCAAAGAAAATGATGATTCTAGCACTGAGCTTCTTGTATGTGAGCCTTTGAAGCAAGAAAGGTATCTACTCACAGGACTCGGATTGATGTCTGTAGGTTTAGGGATGGCCTGTTTTGCTAGAGATTCTGAAAAGGGCGATTCACCGTAGAATTCGTCAAGTAGTCGCATTGTAACGCAAATTGAACGTGATACCTACCAAAATCACCAAGAATACCAGCCACTCTGTACTACTGTGGACGAGGCCGAAGCATGTCAGAGATCGGCCCAATTTATGATGAAAACGGATGGGGTAGCCCATTATCGATTGCAGTTTGGTCAATATTATTCTTGACGATTATCACTGTCGTTATCTTCGCCGTGCGCCGTTTGCGCAAGCGCACAAATAGAAATTGGCAAGAGGCAGCCACAGAACTTGGCCTTCATTTCACACCACAGCAACTTTTCTGGTTGCCGTATGAAATGGAAGGTACATTGGGCATAATTGGTTATTATTGCAAAGTTCATACATTAAGGGAACATCGTGCTGGTGGTGATAGCTCAGGTTCACATGCGCCTGTGACTAGAGTCGAGGTAAGGTTCCTCGAATCATTGGGAATGGAGTTTAGTTTACGCCCAGGTCTTGGAATTAAGTGGTTGAATTGGATTGATGGAAGCGAAGACATTGAAGTGGGAGGTGATTCTGATTTTGATGAACAATTCGAAATTTATAGCACAGATGAACTGAAACTTCGGAGGTATCTGACAGCAGAACGAAAAGAAATTCTCAAGGCAGCACGCCATGATCTCCCTTACTTTGAAATCAACGACATTGGGATTTCGATTGAATCAGATGAAATCATCCGAGACAAAGATGCCATAATTTACCTCGTTACTGAACTCAGGGATTTAGTTGAAGACTTAACATCTAATGGTGGAGAGCAGGAACCCGACATCTTTGCAACTCCTTCTGAGATGGAAAAATCAATATTTGATTGAACACGATTGAGTCACGATAAACAAAATTGTACTAACACGTCCCTGAAAGCGAGTGCTCACATCGGGTGCGTAAGTTCAAGCATCTGCGTGAAATAGCAGGCACATGATGGAGATTGCACCACGCCTCATCTTTAATTTGGCAATTGGATTGTTTTGTTTAGGATATGCAAATTATTGCTTTCTCAATGGTGGAACACATGCCCGTGGAAAGGGGTGGGTGACAAGAGAAGAAGGACCCAAGACATTCCTTTTTTCCGTGATTTTGTATACGCTTATTGGCCTTTCGTCGCTGTGCATTTTTGCCTATATGGTCTTCTTATCATAGGCCAATCAGTTACATCATCCTGCTAGGGTGTTGTAGATGTAATCCCATGCCATTGCAGCACCTTCCCCTAATTCTTCTCCGATTGTATCACCAATGGCATCGTTCGCCTCACCCCCAAGGTATTCAGGGAAGTATGACTCACCCATACAGAGCGCATGGACCATTTCCAAGCCATCGTTGAATCGTGATTCTAGTTGGTCCCCATCAACACTGGCGAAAATGTCACCAATAAGTTGTAGAATTTGTAAGACCGCTTCTGCGTTAGGGCTAGATGTATCGCACAATGTTTGCGAAATTTCCTCGAAGTTTTCTCCGCAACCATCAGGCAACAGAACACAACCTTGGAAATTTCCGATGACAGCATCTGTTCCAGTCCATAGGCCAAGGATATGTGCTCCATGATAGAACAACGAAGACCCATGCAGCCCATCGTACGTGAGCGCTGCGGTATGTCCAGTGTCCATGTCGATTTCAAGCCATGCGTAGGCGAGAGGCCATCCACCTGCATCCACTTCTTGGTTTGGCATGACGAAGACATGATTTGGTCGAGCATCACGGCGTTCGTTGATGAGCGCTATTGTTGCCGTATCCTGTAGCGTAGGCAACGAATCTTCTGGCATAACAGCAATCAGAGCGGGTGCTTCTCTTCCCTCTTCGGATTCAAGTATAATCGTGACATTATCCTGATCAACAGGGAATGACACGACTGCAGAGACGAATCCTTCAGCGCGAACCTCGACTTCGATGCTCTCAGGTGCAAGTTCTGGAATCGGGGAGATGGCCAGAGAGGTGAGCGTATCCGAGATGTCTGTTGCGTTGCTGGTTCTCGTGTATGTGCCTCCGGTTCGATTCGCTAGGGCTTCAAGTTCCAACTCAGCACTACTTCCTGGCGCAATGCCAATGCCCACTGTGTGTATCTCTAAGCCAGATGGTACCACTAGAGTATCCAGACCATTCGAACAATCATTATCACCATCAGCGAGCACAATCAGTCTCTGTTCATGGCCCCATGTGCCCGATTCAAAGTTCGATATTGCTGCCGAAACCGCACCAGTGAGTGGTGTTCTAATGGAGTCAAAGACACCACCCATTCTCTCTCCAACCTCTCTTATGTCGGTTCGAGACAGTGTCCAATCTGCGTCTTCCTCGATTGCATATGGACAATCTTCCATGGCGGGATAGAAATCAGTGAACGACCAGACGGCGAGTTCAACCCCTCCAGGTGCTACATCTGAGATGTGTTCTACTGCAGCGCCTACCACGGCCATTTTGCTTGGGCATTCACCACCTGTACAATTCGGATCCGCGTTTCCTGAAGACATGCTCCCTGAACTATCAACAAGCAAAGCAACGCTCCCATCAAGGGTAGCCTGTGCAGTTCCAGGAACATGAACATCGATTGAACCATCTGGCCAAGCTTGGCCGATTTCTTCAGTGGAATAGATTTCAGCTTGACCCAAACCGGCTTGGAAGGTGAAATCTTCGCTAACCACCCTCCCGCGCAGCCGTAATTCATTGGGTGTTTGAAGGGAGGTTACAATCGAATCAGATACTGGAGTTTCCATTCCCAAAACGACTCTAGAAGCCCCATCTTTTGCAATGGTCACCGCATAATCTCCGGCAGTATTTCGGGCGGTAATCGTACTAATTTCCACAGGATTTCCATCAATCTCTATTGTCGATGTTCCGTTCTCAAACACATCGAGTGTGACACGTAGCGCATACGTATTGAATTTCAATTGGGTGGAATTTCCAGCGCGAATATTCTCAGCATAGGCCGGATGAATCCAGAAAGGAGATTGGTAACTGCCTGTAATGAACTGGTCTGAGCCCAATACGACTAACTTCGCATTAATATTGGTCTCAGTGAGAGATGGCGTTTCATAATCAACATCCGTATCCTCGCTGCCCACTAATCCACCTGTGCTATTGTGCAAATACCAATCCGCTCGGTCATGCGGAGTAGTCTCTCCCTCGGGGACCTCTTCGAAGGTTCGAACCAGTCCGGTGTAGGTCATGTTTTCACCGTTGTAGGAACCCGTTCCAGTGATTGCAGTGCCTTCAGGTGTTAGCAAGGCGCCCTGAGGACTCTCAATGTGCTGAATTCGAAGGCTGTAATCCATCGCTGCACCTTGCTCTAGAAGCAGCAATTCAATTGGCCAACTGCGTCCTTCTCCAGATTCTAAGACGAGGCCTCCTCCAGCAAAGGTCATCTCGCCTAGATTGTCGCCAGCAGCGGTAGATAGGTTGTTCATCTGTGTATCATTGAGTAGCAGGATAAGTTCAGACGATATTTTTGTCACTTCTGCGCTATGTCCTGAGACTGAATCGTAGAAATTCAGACCTTCCTCCGTGATTCCCTCCGCCTCTAATCGATCTAGGGCGGTATCCATTGCTTGCATCCGGCTTGAGGTTCCTACTGCTTCTTCTCGGAAGAGAGTTTCAAACACCGCCGGTGTTGTTAGTGCAGGAGCGCCAGTAATCTGCTGAATTAGTGCAGATTCGGTCAATGCGTCTGACCAACCAAGCGCGACTTGGATACTCGGGTCATTCCCAGGGCCTAGGATTGACCGTGTGTTGGAAAGGAGGTCGAAACTCGGTGTACTGCCAATCATTCCCTCTGTTCTGGTCTCTAATGCAGCAATCACAATTCGAAGTTCATCATATACGAACGCGCCATCAATGTCATTTTCCTCAAACAACAAATAGGCACTATGATCAGTTTGCATGGCCAATTCTGCTGCTCTGAGGTACAAACTTGACCCAAGGCTCGTATCACCAGCAGTTCGAAGCTTATCTTCTTCCACAGATAGATATGGTTGACCAACGATATGTGTGCCCATCCAGATTCCGTAGGTGTCAGTCTCTTGATCTGGTGCTTGATTCCCCACATTTGTGATTTCATTGAACAAGGTTCTACGATTGTCTGTCATGCTGCCATCAGGCCGAATGTGGCGGAAAACAAGGTCGTGCCGAGTCGCATTACTGACGTCTTGTCCCACTGCGCCCCACTCGTTTTCTCCATGCCCGATGCGCACATGGAGTCCCAATGCCCCATTCCAGTCCACATATTCTGCTGAAATAGCCTCACCAGTAAAATCCGCTAATGGTGCATAAAGAAGGAGCCCCGAACCTATGTCAGTAGCTTCGAAGAGCTTGAAATAGTGTATCAAATTGGATGGAAATTCAAAACCGTATGTCAAATCGTTCATCTGCAACGATGAGGCTGTATCAAATAGAGAAGTGGGTACCCAAATATGTTCTTCATTCTTCTTCGCCTCTATCCAGCATGAGTCACCGGATAGCGCATATCTGGTTGGAATATTAACAGCCGTCAGCATCTCTCGAACCACTCGACATCGGTCCAAATCACTGCCCATTTGACCGGCCAATACCCCGCCAGGAGATAGCATCGCGCCACTGTAATTTTGCTGGATGAGGTGTTGAGAAGGCCAAGCTAGAACATCATCCGCATCACCGTTGGACAAAATGGCATCGACGAGCGCCTGAACATGGGGGTCAACGGAACTCGCTAAAGTGAAATCTTCGATATTTTCAGTAGAGTCATCTGAATCCGAGGAGTTAAGAAAAATTGCAATACTTGCTAGAATAATCAGTGAAGCAAGAAATATCGCGCTCCGTTGCCCTCCCAATCCAGTGCCTTCGTCCATAGTTAACCCACGAAGGATTGAGCGTATACTGATTGCGGCCAGCAACCCTCACTATTCCTCTTCAGCGAATTCTTCGGATTCAGACCGAGTCACGTAAAGATAGCCCATTGCAGCAGCGAGGATTAAGCCAATTGGAATACCGTAAACAAACAAATCACTGACAGGATTTGGTGCTGTACCATTGACGCCGATTATTGTACCTGAAATTTGATTCCACATGTCTCCGTTATATTCCCAACCATCACCATTGACAGTGTTCACAGTGAGCCTCCAATCAACGCTCAACGAATCATCACTCGGAGAAGTCCACGTCACATTCCACGTACGCTGGTCATTGCCAAATTCAGTGTGCGTTAATTGCAACGTATCCGTGAGTTGAGAATCGTTTGATGTTGGAGCCAATCGACCATTGTGGACCCAGAGATTGAATCCTGCAGTATTGATTGCATTTTCAATTGGTATCGCTCCTCCTTCAACCGCGATGACAAGATTGTACGTGGTATTTGAGTCAAATTTTTCAGGTAACCCCTCGAGGGTAATCTGAACTTCAGAACTACTGTCTGAGGAGTGGCAGACACATCCATTCTCGACATTCTCAATTCCATTCATTCTGGACTCTGCTTTCGGTAGATGCATGCTCAGCAATGTGGTAATCAAAACGAAGACAACCAATTGTCGCAATCGCATTGTGTCTGACTGCCCGACATCATCTCATTAACCCTTCACCAACAAATGATAAGACACCTTTAGTTGTACAAAGGGAGAAAAGGCGAACTGTACTTCGCGAGGTATGGGCGACGATGAGAACCCCGCCAAAGGCGGGGAAGATTTGATGTCGCCTCAAGAGTTACTTGAGGACCTTGACCAAGATGGCTCAGGTTGGGTTGAATCTGATGAATTTGAAGAAATGGATTCAATTGACAAAGAATTGCAGAAGATTTACGATCGAAGGAGTGGAAACAAACGTAGATTCCCTCGCGGAATTGAGGATTATGTCTTGATTTCAGGTATATTGTATGGCCTCACGTTCTTTGGATTGATGTTTGCAATGAGTGCAGGAATGCTTGGCAATGGAGTGGGTATGGATGAAACACTTTCTGCTACAGCGCTTGATTTTGAAGAGTGTGAAGATCCAGGTAATCAAGTCTGGATAAATGCGTGGATTGACGACTCACACAATATTCGAATCGATGCTTTCAATGTACCTGATGATGCTGAATTCACGAATATACGTTGGAGAGATCAAGCGGAAAATTATACTGGGGCGTGGGAGACCGAGGAAAATTCAACGACAATTCGTATAGATTACTCTGATTGGCAAGATGGCGATTATGAATTAGGTATTGAATTCAACAATCACACTGGATATTTGACCAGTGATGATCCGGTTAATTATTCAGGGACGAACGAAACGTTGGCTACAAAAATCGCGAAAATCGAAATCGATTCATCAGTACCAAGTTTAGGTTGGTTACCATGGGTTTCCAATGATCCAGTCAAAGACGCAGAGGTCCTCAATGAAGGATCTCGTGCTTGTTGGACTACATCTGAACTTGGTGGCTGGTCTTGGATTTTGATGGGGGCCGAATGGGGTGGAGGTCGTGAAACTGCAATGCTGGCAGGGGGTTCGGCTGGCGTTCCACCGTGGTGGATGGCATTCATTTCACTCTCGATGTCTATTTTCTTTTTATTCGTACAATATCCATTGATGTATCGTTTCTATCACCGAGAAGAAGATGACGAACTTTCAGAAAAACAACTCAAACGGGTTGTAGAACGTGCAATCAAAAAGTGTGAGAAAAAGTTGCGAATAGATGTTGATTGGGATACGTATAGATTCCAACAGCGAGACATCAGCATCGATGTCTTGGTACCTTACAACACGACAATGGAGACTTTTGTTGATACGCGTGATATTCGGGGAGAGATAATCACAAGAGTTCTCGATGAATTCAAGGTTTACGGTGTGATGAAACCATTGCATCTACAGGCCAACGCTGGCGATTCACGTCAAGGAATTTTTGAATCTCTGCGAAAAGGTTTGGATGCCTCACAACTTGATATTGAAGCGGGTGGAAACTATCAATCACTGGTTGAAGACTATTCAAAATTCTTTGAGTCTGTTGGAACACTTGCTGGAGTTGAAGATCAAGCAATTGATGCCATTGAGAAATGGTTTGATAAATCGAACTTAATAGATAGGGGTAGCAAAGTCTATTCAGATGATTTGCACCTATATGTACGCGTCATTTACAAGCCAAAACAGCGCTTTGCATTTTTCCGTTTCAAGAAGTCATATGTCGATGTCGAAGCAGATATCGAAAATCACATGCGCGTAGCAATGAAGGAATACATGGATGGACGTGAACTAATCGTGAGCGCCCGGAATGAAGTTGGAACTCTTGCAGATAAATCTGCAGCAGGTCGCGTTGAAATGTCGAAAGGTGGCGAACATCAAGCATTGGTTGCAAAGCAAGAAGGCTTGGTTGGCACGATTCTACAAAATCAAGTCATGGGTGATGTGTTATCCACTGTTGAGTTCGTTGCGCATGAGAAGAGGGATTTCATCAACAAATGGGGATTCTGGGGATTGATTGTTTTCGTCTGGATTCCTTTCATGGCTTCTGGAGTATTGGTAGGCGCGATGCTCGGTTTGCTTAGCCGAATGAAATTCATACGGGTACTTGTCGCTTGTACAATTGGAGGATTTGCTGCATCAATCACTTGGGCTTACACAGCTAGAGGAATCATCGAGGTCATGGAACGATATCATGCTGAGGCGCTTATTCCTTGGATGATTGCAATTGTTGTCATATTCGCTTTGGTACACCTAAGAACTAGCAAGAAACGCCGTAAGGAAGCGTTATTCAAGGAGACTCAGCAATTCTTCAGTGGTGTGGAATCTGAAGCTTGATGTCGAATAGAAATAGAAATCTCAACTCCGTTGAGAATTCTAAATGAATCTTTGTACTCGTAGTTAAGCGAAGGTCGTATAAGCCGTCTTCTGAAGGCAGAATCATGGCCCTCATCTCGTTGGAGAACATCAGCCGAGTTTACGATACCGGTGGTGAAGAAGTTCACGCTCTCAGCAATCTCAGTCTAGAAATTGATGAAGGTGAAGTTGTGATGTTACTCGGCCCTTCCGGTTCTGGAAAAACAACATTGCTAAACATCATCTCTGCATTGGATAGTCCGACCGATGGTACGTACAAATTCGATGGTGTTGAGGTCCCGAGAGCACCACACAGCCGCAAGTTGTTGCAAGTTTGGAGCCGTTCCAAGGCCTTAGAGAAGATGGCGCAATTCCGTCGAGAAAACATTGGCTATATATTCCAATTCTTCAATTTATTAGGGGACTTGACAGTCATTGAGAATGTATTATTGGCACAAGAGATTCACGGTGGCCGTGATCGAGAAAAAGCGCATCAAGTTCTAGCGATGGTTGGACTTGAAGGATTGGAGGGTCGTTTTCCTTCAGAATTGTCAGGTGGGCAGCAACAACGTGTTGCAATTGCTCGAAGCATCGCGAAATCACCTCGAATTTTGTTGGGGGATGAACCAACTGGAAATCTCGATTCAAAAACGACTGAACAGG
>CAYYKF010000083.1:0-9071 GCA_964441035.1 uncultured Candidatus Poseidoniales archaeon | reverse complement strand
TACAGTATCACTCGTCATCGAATACTTCGACTTCCATGTATTTCTTGACGAAATCAGTGAGTTTGGAATAGAAGCGCGTCGCGCGTACGATGTGATTGTCTATCCAATGATAATTGCCACCACGAGGTTTTCCAAATAGACATGAATGCCACTTGAAGCCATGCTCAGCCAACCATTTCTCGGTCACCTCTCGATGCTCTTCTGTACGACTGGTGAAGAAGCAAATGAGATGTCCTTCATCATACCACTTGTTGATTTGCTCGACCACGCCATCAAAGACCTGGGCTGTTGCCATTCGCTCAGGCTCTTCATTAGGAATATCTTCACAAATCGTTCCATCAATATCAATCAACAAATTCTTGCAGCCTTCAGGGAGTGTGGGTGAGACGGCCATGCCTCGCTCATCCACCTGTTCAACAAGGTCTACCATGAGGCGGGGCGACCTGAGACGATTCATGAACTAGTCGCTTGCAAATAGCGTCTCTCGCTTGGCATCATGAGCATCACCCAAATAATTCCAGATAGAACTTGTAAGGTTGCGAAGATTTGAATGCCTTGCCTGAGCGTTATATCCGTGTATTCCAACATTAGACTTGCAGCTAAAGTGGAGAACCCATTTACCGTCGTCATCAGTAAGAAGTCTGTACTAAACATACGCCCTCGCCATTCATCATCACTACGCTCCTGCAAAAGTACCGTTGAAAGTACCCAGTTTATCGCGCTCGCTGCATGTCCAAACACAACAATTGCGACGACCCATGGAGTCCATTCTAACCAACCAATTGCAACATATGCTAACCCACATACACTGACCAATGACCCAAGAAGAAACGGCCATATCTGACGATTTTTGAAAACATAGCGCGCAAAGATTGGTCCTAATCCAGTACCCAACCCTCTTGCAGCAAACAAGAGACCAACTCCGGCAGCAAGATCACCCAAGGCGATTTGATCCCCCATGAGAACCAACATGTAGACCAATCCGCCGCCAAAAACAGCCCACAGGGCCTTTGCAGTGATGATTCGACTCACGTGTGGTTTGGAGAATATAATACGGAATCCATCCAAGATGTTCGCACCGGTGTTTTGCCAGATTCCCCCTGGTTTGGGTTCATATGGCTCTTGAGGTATTGTAATGGTTGAATACATCAAAGCACCCAATAAAAAGCAGATTGAATTAATGATGAAAGCAGCCTCGACACCATAGGCTGAAACTACAAAGCCACCAATACCTGCACCTAAACAGAGTGCTGCACTCCAGGTAGCGCTATTCAATGCATTTGCAGTAAGCAATTCATTGTCCGCAGTAATGTTCGGGATTGACGCTTGTTCTGCCGGAATGAAAACTGCATGTAATGCCATAAGGAGTGAAGCGATGAAGTAAATCAGCCAAACCTCACTCTCTTCATTGACAAGAAGTAAACTTAGCACTGCAACTGCAGAAAGAAGATTTGCCCAAATCATCAACCATTTACGACTGAATCGATCTGCCAACATACCCGTGAAAATTTGTGGGACTGCCAGAGAGAACATGCGAATGACAAACAACAATCCAATACCCAATTCAGACCCTGTCAAAGTATAAATTAACACAAACAGAGCAACGGTGCTGAACCATTCACCGAGCATTGAGATTGCCAAGCCAAGCCAAAGTCGACGGTAGACTGGATTGTTCCGGAGAAGTTCAATGAAACCGACTTCTCTCTCTTCCTGCATGGATTCGTCGAATAATGCTCGGCTTACAAGTCCTGCGTGTCATCTCAAGGCCAATCGCTATGGAGGGTCTTGATACGGGGAGCAGCATGGCAAGTGGCAATCTGGTTTGGATTGACCTTGAAATGACTGGATTGGACCCTGTAGAGAATGTAATCATAGAAATTGCAACCTTGGTTACAGACAGTGAATTGAATATTGTTGCAGAAGGTCCCAACATTGTCATTTTCCAGCCCGAAGAGGAACTCGAAAAAATGGATGAATGGAATCAAACCCATCATACTGCAAATGGCCTGATAGAAGCGGTCAGAGAGAGTGATGTAAGTGCCGTCACAGCTGAACTAAGGACATTGGAATTTCTCAGAGAACATTGTCAAGAAGGACAGAGTTTACTATGCGGAAATACAATTGGTCAAGATCGAAGATTTTTGAGAGCCCATATGCCCAATTTACAAGAATTCTTTCACTATCGAAGCATCGACGTGACCAGTGTCAAGGAACTGGCTAAACGCTGGTATCCTAAAGTCCAAGGAATCAAGAAACCGAGTGGCCACCGAGCTCTTGACGACATCAAAGGAAGTATCGAAGAACTCCGTCACTATAGACAGGAGATTTTTCAGTGAATAACGACTAATGAGGTCTACCTTCGTCATCCACGAGAATCACATTCACGCCTATTCCTGTGCGATGGAAAGCGATTAATTCCAACCCATGGATATTGTGTCCAGTTGTAGCCCGTCCTAGTACCGGTCTTTTTCTGCGCCGGCGCCAACCACCCCATCCTGATTTCTCTTCTTTCTCTGCTTCAAGCGGTCTACGGACACCTTCAACGGTTTCAAACCAAGGAAATGGCCCGGAGGGAGAGAATTCAATGCCGAGAATCATGTCAATCCCAGAGGTGTATTGGGCTGCATCTGCATCTGCGGCAGAAGGTATTGCAACACAATTTGGGTGAGTGTGCATCCAATGTGTGAAACGCGCACCACGTGAGCCCCTATCAACTGAAAACAATTCATCCACCCATTCCTCTGGAACATGATGTACTGAAAACGAATCGCCCCTATTCACCAAATGTGGTTCCCCAATGCAGTAACATTGCCCTGCAAAGAGGTCTTCTCGATGTTCTTCGCCCGTATATTTAGCGATGATTTCAGGATCAACTGGGGATTTAAAATTGGGATCAAATCCAATCAAAATCTCATCTGGTAGGGATTCAAAAGCCCAAGTCAGAACGGTTTCAAGATGACGTGTTGGCAGTAAAACAATGGCTGTATAACGCCCTTTGTTTGCCTCAGATGAACGATTGTAGGCCGAGGCCGCCTCCAACAACCAAGTCTCTACCACGGGGGCATTGCAGCGGTAACTGTGAATAAGGGTTCCACTTGTTGCAGGGTACATGGCGAAGAAGGGGGGGCTTGGGCGATTCCTCGGAGGGCTTGCTGGTAAACCCTATGACAGACTCGTGAATCGGCTTGAGAAGATTGCAAAAGCCAATTCTGGTGATGAACTTTCAGATGAACTTGAGCGATTTGCAAAAGTCGTTGAGCGAACCTATGGTGAGGGGCAGATCGATGATGAAGAACATGACCTCATAATGGAAGATATTGAAGAATATCATCCTGGTGGGCGTTCATTCCCTCGAGTAGGTGATGATTCAGATGAATTCTATGAAGGCGAAGACCTTCCAGTTGGGCCAGAACTTCAACTTGGTGCACGGCAAGACCTTGATGATTTGATGCGAACACGAGATGGCTCTTTCACAGGTTCTTTCGGTAGAGATGAATACGAAGAATATCGTCAGCAAATGGCTGAAGATTTCTTCAAAGAATCGGATGAAGCACTTGCTGCAGGTGACCATGAAAGTATGACTTCACAAGAACCGGGCAATCGAGTATTCCATGATGTTGAGGATGAAGCCACGGACCTGAAGCGTCAAATTGCCAAAGAAATGGGCATCGAAGAGACACAAGAAGAATCCGGAGACGATTCTTATCGAGTTGATGAAGATGGTACAGAATGGTGGCAAGATGATGAGGGACAGTGGTGGTATCGGCCACAGAACGAAGAAGACTGGTACCCTTATGATTGACGTCTAGGCCAAATTTCTAGAGTTGCTAGAGCGGATTTAATAATGCCATAATCTGCACCTTCTTTGAGCATCTTTTGATTCGCAGCAGGCATGGATGACATACCAACAATTGTTCTTGGCCGTGTCAATTCTTTCGAACTGACAGCGGCGTTTACCATTCGAAGAATTTCGAGACCACGAATGGGAGGAATGTAGTGATCTAGTAACAGGACATCTGGCGCGAAGTCACGAATTTTGTCGATTGCATCCTCTGTGTTCCAGTATTGCTTGAAAGTAAGGGAGCTGAATTCAACTTCTCCTTCACAGAGTAATAGGGCAATGTCTGCTCCATCCTCAAATGCTAGTACCTTCACCTTCTCGCCTCAAATTAATCAGCCATGATGTTGTTGGGGTCTTCCCACCAAGGTGGTGAAAGGAACCAGCGGTTATCATCTTCCAACCGTTCTACTAATGGAAGGCTGAGTGTGGAGGAATCGTCGATGAAGACTGTCAGACCAACTAATGCGCAAGTGGAAGGAAGATAATCCGCTCCAGTATCAGTGAGTTCTATACTGATTTGATGTCCTGCAGGTACGACCACATCCATCGGATTGAATTCCATCTGCATCGTATAAGTCTGTAAGGGTAGAACTGGCTTCGCATCATAACCTCCATCTCTGTAACGCAAATCCATGGTTGCGTGACCTAATCGTAATCCAACTGTTTCATCCCACATCGTGGCAAAAATTTGGCCGCCATTACAAGTACTCGATCGCACTGAAAGATGGAATCGTGGAAGACCAGAAATGTGTATCTCTTCCTCGAATGCCGGGATGGTGAAAGTTGTTGCAGTAGTTGCGCTAACACTGCTTCCCTGTGCAGTCGCTTGATCCAATCCAATATTTTCCCACGTCAAATCCGTTGGTGGCCACGTATCCTCAACGTGCCACTTCCCATCATTGGTCTGAATCTGAACATGTGCTTCTGGTTCATCTCCCAAACCCTTGAGATAGTACTCAAACCAATTCCATAATTCGATGGCCCAATCCATCCGGGTCATATTTGGGTACGCTTCAGCACCATACCCACTACCCAATGACCCGTGACGATCTGGTTGGTCAACATAATTGTGGGCCCATTGCCCTGCAATGGCACGAGTGTGGATGTCTGCATCACGTAACATCTGATAAGCCGGGAAAGCATGGTAAGGGTCTACATTCCAGTCCTGCAGACCCCAAACAAGGTACACACTACCGTTGTAATTCTGTAAGACATCTCCAAGGTGATAGCGTTCTTCCCAATAATCTGACCATTCAGCGCCAAAGGCTTCTGCAGCCAATGAAGTTGTCACAGGCATGGCCGGGCCAACAATATCATCACTACAGATTCGCAAATCATCTGAGGTCATATCACTGGTAGCGCCTTGATAGGCAAGATCGTAACCGACTGCTCGAAATTCACTACTACCATTACGATAGAACATCTGCTGCACTCCAATACTACCTGAAATGGGTACAATTGTCTTGAGATGTTCAGATGGGTTTTGTGCGGCTTCCCAATTTGTCGTTCCAGCATATGACTTACCCATCAGCCCGACATTTCCATTGGACCAATTCTGTTCTCCAAGCCATTGAACCGCTGCTTGAATTCCAACCTGCTCTCCAAGTCCTTTCACATCTTGGCAATGTGTTGATTTCCCACTACCAAATGTAGAGACTTGGGCTAAGGCATAGCCGTGTGGAACAAATTGATCCAGAACCCATGCACCAACCCCTCCGTCTGGAACGGTGTTTGGTGTAGAATCATCACCAACTCCTGGTGCACCCTCGCCTCCAAAGTCGTAGTATGGGTGAATCGTTGCAATCACTGGAACTTTGACACCATCGGGAACATCTGGCAACCATAGAGCAACATGCATGAGGGCTGGTTCAGGATATCCTGCATCTTGTTCACTCGGAGGTAAATCCACTTCGACGAAGTGCTCACTTGGGCCTGTCCAGTTGTAAGTGCCATTCACAGGTAACCGACTTCTAGAGCCCGTGTAATCAAGGTCCATCTGATGACGGAGTTCGAGGGGAACATCCCACCACTCATAATCATCAACATCTTTTGCTCCATCACTTGAATCGAAGAGACCAGAGCCCCAAACCGTTGCTAGAAACATGAACAACACGACGACAATGGCTGTTGCACTAATTGCTATGTTGAGTTGAAGCATCTCACGACGCTCGTGTGCATCGCTTGATTCATCGAGGATTTCAGCCTCGAATACCTCAGACATGCACCGCCCTTGGGGCGGTGTGTCAAGAGGATGACGATTACCCGATGACCTCTTCAATGAGGGAGGATACCCCGAGAACGATGCACCGAAGTTCAGTCCCACTGCTGATTGCGGTTTTCATACTGTCACTCTCACTAATGCCTTCAACAATTGCGCAAGATGAAGAACATTGGTCGGATAATGAGATTGATCCAGGTACTTGGACGGATGGACCAACGTTGGAAGGCAGTCCAATGGATAATTCATCAAAAGGCAATCCAGTTGTCAAAATGACGGTGCAATATTCACCAAATTTGGGAAGTTCTTCAGTAGAGGGAGAAATTATTCTTGAAATCTTTCCAGAATGGGTTCCAATCACAACTTCAAATTTCATTGGATTGGCAGAGGAATCTTTCTGGAATGGAATTTTCTTTCACCGAGTAATTGATGATTTTGTTATTCAATCAGGCGACCCAAGGTGCGAAACATTGAGTGTTTATCCTGCGACCAATATTGATTGCGGAAGTGGGGGGAGTGGTGAAACAATCATTCTCGAACATGATGAAAATATGAGTCATGTCGATGGCGCGATCGGGATGGCCCGAGGTGTTGATGAAGATAGTGCTGAAAGTCAATTCTACATTTGTGATCAATCTCAACATGGCCTTGACCCAGAGAATAGAGATGATGGAGGTTATGCAACCTTCGGAGTGGTCAGAGATGGAATGACACATGTCCGTGCGATTGCTGAAGTACCGACAAGTAACGACCCACTAGGCATCGTTAGAGTTCCACTTGGACCAGATAGGCCTGCAGAAGAAGTTCGTCTTATCTCTGTGGAAATGATTGGTGTTGTCGGAGAAGGTTCTTCGCCATATGATGGAGATGGGAATTCGACTGCTGCCGCTGATGATGGTCCGCAATCAGCCCTGTGGATTTTGTTTGTCTTGATGATGGTCTTTGCAGGATTGATGGTGGCTGGAGCTCACTATACAACGATAATGGTTCGCAAAAACCGCGGCGAAGAAGCTTTCCAACCAACGCCTGCGAATCTATTCAAGGGCTTTTTCAAATATGGATTGTTTTGGGCAATTCCAATTGTTTACCTGTACATCTGGCTGGTCAGTTTGGCGACAACAACAGGATCTGATGCCGGGGGATTCGGAGGATTGGGCATGTTGATAATCTGTTTCGGAAGTATCATACTAATTTTGTTGTGTATGATGGCTTGGGCGGCTCAATTAAAGTACGTCACTGTGGTACAATTGGCCACAGTAGATGAATTGGAATCTGGTGCGCTTAATCCATATGATGTGGAATCATTAAGTCCAGATACCATGAAAAATTATCCGACCTCAAATGCATACGATGCAATTGAAACAGAGCCTACAATCTGGTCCCGAATTGGTACGATTGTAGGAATTGTAGTGAGTATTCTGTTGTCTGCATTATTCACGTTCGGCGAGTTTTATTTCTTCTTCTAACCGATTATCATCAATGCCCAGTAACAAACTGGTGCTGCAAAAATGAATGAGTCAACCCGGTCAAGAATACCACCATGGCCGGGTAGAGCGGTGGACCAATCTTTCAATCCAAGGTCACGTTTTAACATCGAAAGCGATAGGTCGCCGATGGTACCAACAATCGCCAATATTGCACCAAGAATTGCTGTCTCGGTAGTGGTCAAATCTGGAAGTAGAGGTTGGGCTACATAACCTGCGATTGCTGCGGCAATGATGCCACCAAAAACGCCCTCCCAAGTTTTCTTTGGAGAAAGAATCGGACGGAACTGATTTCGACCGATGATTCGACCGGTAATCAGAGCGAAAGAATCCGTCATTGAGACACTGATTACGGTAAAAATTGCGGCGCCTGTACCCATTGGACCGAGATGTAACAAGAAGGCACCATGAATAAACAACCAGCCCAGAATAAATCCTATGATTGCACGTCCGAATTGCTGTGTTGTACCCTCTGCTCGGTCTTGAACGATTGGTACCATCCAAGTACCAATCACTGCAACCAATAGTCCAAGTGCAAGCCAACCAGATCCACTTACACCCGCCCATCCCATGTCGATTTTTTGATGCGTCATACCTGCAACCATGAGTAACATCAACGTAATGGCGCCAACGGCTTGCATGTACTTGTCTTCCATCTCGATGGCAATGCAATATTCGCGATGAGAAGCAAGCGCAAATGCACCTACGATAAAGCCCCATGCCATCGGTCCAAATTCAAAGGAGGCCATTATCATGAATAGCAGTGGAGTGGCAACTAAAGAACGAGTCCAGATGTTTCGAAGCGTATCTGAACTTGTCTTCCATTTAGCCAAAGAAAGCAGAATCAGAATGCCGTACATCACGCCGATGAAAGCAAGCATTGGAGGTGCAGCAAGGGCGAGCGCATCATTCTCGATGCCAAGGACCATGACACGCCGTAACGGGTACGGTTCTTCAATTCGACACCGGCGCGGCTAGGATGTCAACGACAATATGACGCTGGTGTGGTGCATACCATTTGACCTTCTCAACATGTTCAACTTTACAGGAATAGGCGCTATTTTCAGTCAATTCTATTGCCAATTTCTGGGCCCATTGTTGTTCTTCTCCACCAATGGCTAGTCCATGCACATGCAATATGCCTCCGCTTGGTTTTAATGCGCGCAACGCAATGGAATAACCTGCTTCGGAAGAAGGAAGTAAACCAAGATTAACCCTGTCAAATTTGTCAAAATATTCTGAATTCACAGTCATCTTGTTGTCCCCTTCAAGAATTGTACATCTATCTACAACTCCATTTCTTTCAAGCGACCAACGTAATGCAGAGATTGCTTCTGGATTCCATTCACATGCCACTACGTGTTTTGCGCCGCGACCTCGTCCCCTCTCTCCATTGGGACCCTGAGCTCCTTCCGTCAGAAATGGCAAGGTATAGTAGCCAATCCCTGCGTACAAATCGAGAACCTCTTCCCCAGAATTATCTTGATTCGCAATTCTTCCTCTTTCAGTAACATTTCCACTGCTCCAC
>CAYYKF010000082.1:0-9206 GCA_964441035.1 uncultured Candidatus Poseidoniales archaeon | reverse complement strand
AGTCCAGCGTTCCCATTCATCGTTGCTTCCTTCATTGCGATAATAATCGAGTCCATTCATCTCCAACCATTCATATCCGTCACTGATTCCGTTATTTGATTGAATTGTTGATTTAGGATGAGCTGGAGGGCCTGCAGTCTTCATTTCTCCTGCAAAATTGTCGTCTTCATCAAATTCATCTTCCCAGTCATCTTCTGTCAGGTCTTTCCTGATGAACCGAATGGCTAGGACTAGCATTGCAACACAAACCAGCAATAGGAGGGCGATTCCACCTGCACCAGCGAGTGAGAAGAAGTCCCCTTCTTGGGCAGACTCGATGGAAATTCGAACGATGATGGTGTTATTTTCCTCGATTTCTTCAATCGAATTTTCAGGGTCTACATGAATGATTAAATCGAGTTCATCATCCCAGTCTGGCTTCCAAGTCAGTGTAATCGTCGTGCTGAACTGTCCTTGAAGGAATCTCGCTTCTTCGCGTGCCACCTCTTGATTCAGTGCCTCTAGAGTCACCCAAAAGGGTTGATTTGTGTAATTTCCTCGATTCTCAATGTTGATTGTAACCAGAGTATTTTCTGCAAATTTAGGTTTTTCAGGATCCATTGTAATCTTGGTTGCAATCAAATCTGCTCTTGTTTCGATTACGGATAGGCGCAACGGCCATGTTGGTGCAGAACCGATGTCTGTGAGTGGATTTCCAGCCAGATCGTATATTTCAATCCAACAATCTAGATTATCATTCTCAATCATTGGATTAAACGTTAGATTGAGCAAGTATCTCGATACATCCCCAGCAACTTGTTGAACGGCCAAAGCATGCAATGGTTCACCCACGGCATCAAATCCACGCATCAATTGACAAGTTACCGGCACAGATTGATTGGACAATCCGGCACCAACATCTTGCAAATCAAATTGCAGAACCAATTGTGTTGCGTTTGCGGGAATGAAGGAAGGTTGCGAGCCAATGAGAGTAGGCGATTTATCATCTGCTTGTAATTGAATAGGTTCTGGAATGGGGTCTACAGAACCATGTCCCAATATGACCTCGATGTTGACGGTATACGGGCCACTGCTAAGAACTGAAATCTCTCCTGTGAAGAATCCATTCTCATCGGACACCACCAACAATGGATTCCCTAATGGAGCTACCAAGTTGACCTCATAGGAATTTGAAGGTGGTGCCAAATCTGCGGACACATATCGAACACGCCCACTGATTTTCAATCTAGAATCCAGCGAGACAAAATCGTCTTCAACAAGTGGGATTTGTTGCGGGTCATCAACCAAAGTAATGGAAAAATCAGTTAGTTGGATATTGGGATTGAATCGCCAATTAATGTTGGTATTCAGTACATTTTCTCCAGAAGAATCAGTTACTCTGAGAGAGATTCCATTGTCAATAACGGATGGTTGGAATAAAGACGTAAATCTAAAATTAATATCCAAGAATATGGATTCGCCTTCACCTGAAAGCGTGTAATCAATGACTTGAATCTCAGGATTGCTTGATGTAAAACCAAGTTCTTCTGTCCAAGTGATTTCGGTATTCGATCCAAAGTTAACAATGATTTTATCGATATCATCGATTTCATTTCCGTCGTTTAATGTGATGTTCAACCACGTCGCATGCGTAGGTACGAGCGTACTATCACCATGTACAGCCAGTGTCGCATTGGTCAAGGTCGTCGGCGTTGGGACCAGTGAAATGTAGTCTATTAGGTCCCCTTCGAATCCAGATTCTCCTGCCAAAGCATTGCCTGCTAGGTCATAACCATCAATGAACAAGGAGACCCGTTGTCCTTGGGCGTTTGCAGTATCATCAAATGTTGAATGGAAGAATTCAGATGTTCCTTCTCTTAACAGAGGCTTACTTGCATATTCTTGCGTTTGGGGGATTCCGTCTCCATCGTCATGCATCGCTTCGACCCACCATCGCAAAATCAGAGATGATTCATCCAGTCCGATGGTATCGATGATTGAAACGTTGAATAATTGATATGAATCCGGTATTACGCGTTCTGCAGAAGGTGAATGCAACATCATTCCAGGATGAGTTGAATCGATTCTGAAAGTCCGTTCACTGATTCCTTGTGGAGTGAAATCTAAGTTTCCAGCAATATATGCTCTCACTGTAAAACCATCATACTGGTTCTCATTCGGTGCATGTGAATCGATTGAAAATGCACCATTTGAATCGGTTGTTGTATTGCCACTGATATTCTCCAATTCAACGGTCACGTCACCTTGCTGAGGGCTACTGGATTCATCGAGGAAACGCACGACTCCGCTCACTCTGAGTTGGTCACCACCAGCCACCCATTCGTTGTGGAAGATTTCTGGCCCCCCTTCACTAGGAGAGGTTTCATCCCAGATGTGAAATCCTATAATTTCCATTCTTCGCTCATGATTTGTGGTTTGAATAGAGGACCGATCTGTATACAGATTGTCAATTGTAGATGCTTGTGCAGACCAAACAACTCCCTGTTCTTCAGGCCATGCCCAATTGACTTCTATACTCCATTCCATCCGACCTGTGTCGCTATTCAGTTCCTGCCAATTTCCTGAGACGTTTGCAATGAATCCATTTGAATCGATGGCCCAACTGGTTCCATTGACCAATGAATGAACCAAAATCGGTGGATTTGAGATTCCGCTGAGTGTTGGAGTCATGGCAACCCATGATAGATTGGCGAGGTCTTGATAGGAGGTTACTTCCAACCCAATTGTGTGTTGATTTCCGTTCGGTACAATGGTTTCTGTGGGAATAATCAGTGAACCTATGGATGGTGGGCGGTCGCCAAGGTTGATGTTCAAGTCATAGAGTTCTACCACACCTTCACTTCCGCTGGTGACATTGATTGGAATGGTTACATTCCCACTCAAATCTGGAGTTAAAACGCTGAGGTGTTGATTGATTTCAGATACAAGGTCTCCTTGTGACGAAATCGTGATTGTAGGGTTCCAATCATAGCGAATGTCGATGTTGTCAAGGACAAGTGTGGCATTTCCAGTCACTCCCAAGGGTACATCCACGAATTCATTGCCCCATTCATCAGTAAAAGTCGATGCTGTGTTGGATAGATATGTGTTGAGAGCGGCTGAAAAATCAGGCGTCGTCGACCCATTGCTTAGATTTCCAACATGACTCCATTCGGAACTGCCATCGTTGCCTACATCAAGTCCTCCGGTGACGTCATCACTGCCTTCAAAGACCACGACCAAACGTGGACCGTAACTTGTATTGTCTCGTGCTGTCAGTTTGAGCATCGAAGCATCGGGCTTGCTTGTGCTTTCATCTCCAACGAACATTAGGCCCTGATTACTGACACTTCCGTTGGCCCAACCTTGGACAAGGTTGGTCAGAGATTGAGAGTTAAACGACATCCAGGTTTGCTCAAGATTGGCGGGGCTATCGGTCAATGTCGCTACCGCAGCACCGCGATCTGTTGAACCCGAACCTCCGGCTGTAGCCCAAGCGAAATCCATTCCAGTCACGTTGTCGATGGCATTGTTCCATGTCACACCAGGTCCTTGTTGTACTAGTGCATCGTACTCCAAACCCTCTTCCCAATCTTTGAGCAAAGGATAGATTGTGTATCCATGTTGAGTGGTAACTGGGAGGCCAGTATTGGCGTTATTGGCCACATCATAAACCCAGAATGATAGATTTGCATCAAGTACGGTCACGGCAGGAAGTTGGGAAATGTTGAACCAGAACATGCTGCGATAGATATTCCAATTTGACCATTGGGTTTTGCCAACGTAATTGTATGAAGAATTTCCATAATTGTGGTTCTTATGAGCTGTATTGCCCCAAGTTGAATGTGGCTGACGGATGTATGTATCACGCATCTCATTCCCCGAAAGAGTCAGTTCACTGAGGGTGGATATATCCACAGATGCTGAGTTCACAGTGGCATTCAGTGGCAGACGAATTGAATGATTAGAATTGGAACCTGTGGAGAGATTCACCCCAACTCTTGACCATCCATTGGAGAATTCATCGACATGGCCAAAGGTTCCATTTCCTGGACCCCCAAAGGCCCATTCAAGGTCACCATCATTTCCAATATCGACTCCGATTGTAGATGGGCTACTGGCAAGAGGGCCTTGCCACCCTCGAACATTCAGAGAAGCAGAACTTGCAACGCCATTTGCAGCCAGAATGAGGTTCGTGCTTGCATCATATCCTTCGCTTGGGAAAGTGATGTTCACTGATTGTGGAAATCCACTGTTTCCGAAATGTGTCACTTGTTCAGCATTTGCCGGGGTGAAGAGGCCCAAAGGACCAGAAAAAATTGAAGCTAGAAAGAGTAAGGAAAGCAACAACGCAGAACGGGAAGAAGGCACATCATCACGAATTATCATTCAAATCCCCCTCTCAATATGAGCCCCCTTGGGGCTCAATGTATGGGATTGTCTTCTAATCATTCCCGTTGATTGCGTATCACATGTACACACCACATTTGTCCACGACTTTGAAGTGTATCGCTCACACCCGCGAAATTGGTGAGTTCTATCGCTGCGGATGAGGAAGAGGGTATCTTTTCTGCCGTAGGAGACCCAGATGACCCCGATTTGGTTGAAACTGAACTTCCTGAGGATACAATAACTGAAGTCGTTGAGGAGTGGAAACCATCTCTCCGTTATCGCATTCAACAGAAAACTGGCTGTGACGTTGGAATATTCGCAGAACGAAATACCTGGTATGCTTTCATCATCTCAGTCGTGTTGTTCGTTGGCATTGCAAGCGCAGGTCTCTCAATCTTCGAATCAACCTCTGCTCGGTTTGGAACCGGTGGGGATGTGGTACCAGTGCCTGATTTTGAACTTGATACGCTGAATCGAACGGCCTATGAAGAAAATCATACCAATGATACGGGTGTATTCAGACTCTCAGATCATCTTGGAAAGGTAATCATCCTTGACTTCATGGCTGTGGCCTGTCAAAACTGTCATTACGTCCAAGATCATCTTGAGGATAAGCAAGAAGATTATGAGAATCTCAACGAAAACTACTCTGTGATGATTGTCAGCATCGGCGTGTGGTGGGACCGCGAGAGTCTCGAGGATCTGAATGATACCTTTGGAAGTGGGGATCGCATGATGCCTTGGGTCGTGGCAAGTGCTGACGGTAATGACGTGATTCTCGATGAAAATGATTCTACCACTCGAAGTATCATCGCACACTATTCAGCTCAAGCAATCCCGCTTGCCGTGGTCATCGACCATGAAGGATATATGATTCACAAGACCAATACTGGAACACCAAAAGATGGCTGGAAATCGTTCGATGAAGCGGTGTTTTTGGCTTCCAAAGGAGGAAACGAGTCCAAGGACCTCAGAATGGGATTGGCAGAAGTTGATGAATCGGCTTCAGGCGTATTCTTCCTCGGCATGATGCTTGGGATTCTGGTCTACTTCTCACCATGTGCATTCCCGATTCTTCCGTCCTACATCGGTTACTACATCTCTTTGGGTTCACGCGAAGAAGAATTACGAGAATCTGGTAAAATTCAGGGCAAGATGCCAGGTCATCTTTCGGTAGGATTGCTTGCTGGTATGGGAATGCTCTCTTTCTTTGCCGTTCTTGGGATTCTAGTCATCGCCTTGTCTTCTGTGGTCAATCTCGCATTAATTCTCCATGATTTCGCCCTAGGTATCGCCATCCTCCTGTTCATTCTGGGTTCATTTATGTTGATGGGGGGAACTGCTCACCTTCTAGGATGGGTGGACAAATACCTCGTTCAGCGATTCTCCACCACGGAGATGGATGACCGATTCACCCCACGACGCAACATGTATTTGTGGGGAATCGGATATGCTGCGGGCTCAATTGACTGCACCGCAGCTGCGGTCCTTCCGTTTGTTGCATACCTCGCGGCATTGGGTGGCTCAGCAGTTTACACAGGATTGGCAGGCATCATGCTCAGCGTGGTCTTGCTGATGACAATTGTGACCGTACTTGTGGGTACTGGACGCGAAATGTTCCGCAATATTCTGATGAAAGCCAGCGGCATGATCAAACTGGTCGGTTCTTGGATGATGATGTTCGCAGGTATCATGCTGACAATTTATTTGACGCAACCTGAATTGATGATGCAACTCATCTAATCATCGTCACGATCTGTAATTGTGTCCTCATGCGCAATCATGTTGAGCAGTGTTTCTCCAAAGTCTCGTGCATATGCACACATCCGACGAATGGATTCTGAAATGTGGTCTTCAAGGAGCAACCCTCTCGCTTCGCGTTTGCCGGACCAAAGTCCTTGTTCGTGTTCTTTCAGAGCCAATTGAGCAGATTTGAGAGCGTTTCTAGCGGTTTCGATTTCTCTCGCATCTTTCGTCCGCATGTTAACCATCAGACTGCGAATCGCCTCTTGCCATATTGGGATTTGATTGAGTGGTAACGCCGCAATGCCAAGAGAATGAACGCCTTCGTATTTCGTTGCCAAATCAGCCAATTGGAAGGCATGGTCCGCCATCCTTTCCAGACTTCGAGCAAGATTCGCATGTTCGACCGCTTGTCTGCGTGTCATTCCAAGGGATTCTGCAACTTTGTAGGAATCAAGGATGATTCCAGACTGACGTTCAATCAAGAAATGTTGACTATCAATCTCACGCTCACGTTCTTCGTAGTCTGCAATGAGTTCTTTGTCTCCACCACTTAGGACTTCTAGCACGTCACGAACGATTGAATTCAGACGCAGAAACATCTGATTCAAACTGCTGCGAAGCGGCATCTCGCTAGCATTCAATAAGCAGATGAGAGTATGTTGTTTTTCAGATTCATCTTCGATTTCAAAACCGCGAGTAAAGCGCTGAAAATCACGAATAATCTTCTTTATTTTTCGAACCTCATCGAATTCATGATGGATGGAAATACGATCAGTTCCAGCAAGATATGCACCCATGAGATGGTCAAGAATTGCATCAACAGGGATTCGTTTGGTGCTGAGGTTAATCCTGCGAACTTCTCTGGCCTGCTCTAAAGCTGTGATACGAAGTGCCCCCGATGGTCTCCAATCGACTTGGATTGCATCTCTAGCACCAAGCCCATTCATCTTCACCCATTCCTTTGGAAGGCTGAGGGTGTAGGTCGAACCTCCGGTGATTTGCAATTTTCGAACATTGAGCTCACCCGGACCTTTGACCATGAGGGGTGCTGAAGCCATCTAAATATAACTATATAGATTACATTGGTTCCTTGTAATATACTGTGAACAGCGCGATATGACCATGTTCGAACTCATCGTGGTTCTCGGTGTCCTCATTGCCGCATATATGGCATGGAACATCGGTGCAAATGATGTCGCCAACGCGATGGGTACGAGTGTGGGTTCTGGCGCACTGACTCTTCGACGCGCCATCATCGTCGCTGCGGTTTTCGAATTCCTAGGTGCCGTACTGTTTGGCTCTCACGTTACAGATACAATCCGTAAGGGTGTTCTGACCTTTGAGGATGATGAGTTGGCAGAATATTCAGATGAATTGATGTATGGTTTTCTGGCTGCACTTCTGGCTGCTGCAATTTGGCTAACGGTTGCAACCAAATGGGGTCTACCAGTTTCCACCACCCATTCCATCGTCGGCGGCGTCATCGGTATGGGTTTGTTCATTAAACCAAGTGCAGTTAATTGGAGCAAGGTATTGGAAATTGTTCTCTCATGGGTTGCATCTCCATTACTAGGTGCCCTCCTCGCTTTCCTATCATTTTGGGTTATCAAGAAAGTCATCATGGAACATGATAATCCGGTTGAGCGCACACGACGGGTGGCGCCAATTCTCGCTTTCCCCACCTTCTTTGTTCTAGGATTGGCATTACAGTTCAAAGCTTTGAAAGGATTCTACAAGAATCTGGATGCGAAAGGCTACATCAACAAGACAAATTGGTTGCCAGCTGATGCCGGGACTACATTGAATCCAATGTCAGATGGAGCTTGGATACCATTGAATTCCTTGTTAGTATCGTTGGCAATTGGTGTATTGGCAAGTCTAGTCATGTATTTCGTATTACGCCGCTATGAGTTCAAGGAGGAAGGATATGCAGGAGTCGAACGCGTTTTCGTGTGGCTACAGATCATCACTGCCTGTTACGTTGCATTTGCCCATGGAGCAAATGATGTAGCCAATGCGATTGGACCGATGGCTGCTATCTATCAAATCGCAACAGACGGTGTATTGGTCGCCGAGGCAGAAGTTCCAATCGGTTTGCTGCTATTGGGAGGCATTGGCATTACAGTCGGTGTTGCAACATGGGGTTACAAGGTGATGGACACAATCGGTAAGAAGATTACACACATTACTCCTTCAAGGGGTTTCGCTGCAGAATTCGGAGCCGCAACCACTGTACTCATCTTCTCTATGCCTTTCCTCGCAGTCCCAATCTCAACCACTCACACATTGGTAGGTGCTGTGGTGGGGGTCGGGCTAGCCGGTGGTGCATCTGCAGTTGACTTCCGAGTATTTGCCAAGATTGCAGCATCATGGGTGGCAAGCCTACCTGTCGCCGGTGTGGGCGCGGTCATCTTCTTCATTCTGTTTGCAATGAATCCAACCAACGTCCTCATTGTCTCAGTAGTATCTGTGGCCATGGTCATCTACGTGATGACTCGTGCAGAGATTTCTGATGAGAAAACCACAGTTCCAATCGTGGTCTCAGAGACGCCGGAGGGTGAGACTCCACCTGGAACTGCGCGATCCGTGTTCAAAGTTTTCCATGAACACGCAGTCGCAGTTGAAACCACTGTCAAGCATATGTTTGAAGCGGTTAATGATGCAGTGTCAGGAAATGATGCTACTGACTCAATCAAGGCTACTCAAGAAGCCGAACTTGTGGCAGATGAAATCAAAGCTGAGATTCGTGATATGCTCGGTTCCGGTGTGCGTTTGGCTGTGAATAAAACCGCATTCCTTCACATGGTGTCCAGACAGGATCGAATTGCTGATTACGCTCAGAACGTTGCTGAGCAACTATCTTTCCGTCCACTATATGAGAACAAGGAAGCACGTAGCCTATTGTTGAGGATGGCAGAAACAGTCGCTTCAACTGTTGCCAAATATGAAGATACGGTTGAACTTCTGCAGAACTTGGCTCTGTCAGGATTCGGTAAGAAAGAAGGTAATGCCTTGCGTCAACTCATACGCGAAGTCAACTTACTTGAACACAAGGCGGATGAAGATGAGGTGCTTGCAGCCACCCATGT
>CAYYKF010000081.1:0-9249 GCA_964441035.1 uncultured Candidatus Poseidoniales archaeon | reverse complement strand
AGAATTATCTTGATTCGCAATTCTTCCTCTTTCAGTAACATTTCCACTGCTCCACATGCATCTAGTGAAGTGATAACCAAAGTCGATGCCATGTTCTCGTCGGATAACCCAATCATCATCTCCAAGCAACAACTCTACTGTACTCTCTCTATTTGGGCCAACCACTTCACCTAAACGGCCAATACGTTTGACATCTAGAGCAGTGGCAATTGCATTCCATAGATTTTCATCTGGACTCCATTCTGGAGTTGAGAATGCAGATTGAGGAAGAAGGGCTACATCAGCAAATTTCTCCCAGCGTTTGGGTAAGTTACCAGATATTTCTCCATCTGCCCACTTCTCAACTGCCGCGCGCAGGCGAGAATGTGGTGACGAAGGTTGCGTCATGGCAGTCCCTCACACCACTACCCAATTAAACCACCACGAAAAAAAACATATTCGGGTGAGGTGAATGAGACACGGCAAATCGCACTTGTCGATTGCACTAATTGCAATTCTTTTGCTTTCATTAGTTATCCCTACGGCCCAAGCAGATCCACCCCCTGGAGCTTCGGAAGTTGTAAACACCGTTTGTTCAAGTTGGAATAGTACTGCTGGAATTTGTGACGATTACAATTTTGCAGATGATGAGACAAACGGACAAGACTGGGTGCAAGGACGGTATTCAATCGAGATGGAAAACGCAACAATCATGTCAGTTACAATGGAATGGGCTGTTCACGAAATAGGTCGTGCAGATGTATTCCTTGAAGACTTACCAATGGGTAATGGTTCGGATATTAATGACGGAATACCTGCAGATTTTCTTCGAAATTATTTCAATTTCGTCACACTTGGGGGGGTGACTGTAAAGGAAGCATTACGCCAAGAAATTGACTCATCAATTACTAGTATTATCGACAATGGATTTGGATCTACTTCTAGTGTTTCCACTCAATATGTCAATCAAATCAGTATTGATGGAGCCAACTTGGATTGTACGGATGACCCCAATGTCGACAGTGCAGACGAAGTGGTAGGGCTCCCTAACGACGCATATGACCCACCAATTTGCCTTCGAACGACCCTAGGCATCAGTTATGATCCCGCGAATATAGGAATGACAGTAGCTGGAATGGATGTTGAACGGGCTTACCAAGGGTTGCTCACGATGGGAAGCACAGTTAGCACGGATGTAAATTTGACCGCGTTACCTGGACACAGCGCTTCCTACGAATTTATTCCTCCAAATTATGCCACAATTGTTGAGGTTGATGACAATGCTGGGCCCGGGGAATTGATTCCTGCAATAGACAATGGATATTCTTTCAACTATGCAAAATGGAATTTGGATAATACTGGTGCATTAACTGACGAATGGTTGAACCTAACAGGTTCAATTTCGATAGCTCGCAGATCAACTTCAACCCAAGCAGTACAATTGGATTTGGCCGACGACCGTGGCGTAAGTGTAGATATCTTGGTTGATGCAACAAATGAATTGGCTAGTAGCATCTCTATTTCAATGGGCATTCATCATATCGGTACAGATACTCTTGATGAATGGGGTTGGGATTATGTTGATGATCGAGTAGATGTCCCCTGGGTTACTTCTGATGGTATGAGGCTGGCGCACAGTACAGGACTTGCTGATCTTTCAGATCTTGCAAACAAGATTCCAGTTGATGAGTTAAATAATCAGATGGATACATACAGTCCAACAACTGTCACGTTCTCACCCTTTGAATTTACACCTGCTGACCAAGCGGGGGGAATTGACTTCATCCACTCTAGTAATACCTGTGATGAAATCGTTGCGAGCCCATGGTGCATACAAGGTCCCAATGCGATGAATGGTACCTATCCAGTTTACCTTTCCACTCAATCAAACCTCATCAATCTCGATATCGTGGAAGTTGTGACCGAGCTTGCAGATGATGCTGGTGCAAATTTGAATGATTTCGATTTGTCCATATTCGATGAAGAAGATCAAGCTGCGATTTTGAATGCTGCAAAATTCTCTGGTTCTCTTCCTACAGATAGCCTGACAAGTTGGATTCCTGAGGATTTACCTCCTGCAGATGTAAAAATTACCATTTTGCTACCTTCTTGGGTACGCTCTGCTCAACTTCCATCTGATCGTATTTCATTTGAGTACTCAATAGGAGATACATCATCACAGGAATTCACGTTAACTGGGAGCAACCCATACAATTGGCAGCATCCCATCTGTGTTTATTCTGATTCTTGTGGTACAGATTCAATTGATTTGGTTTGTGGCGCGAATAGACGTACTTGTATTGCTGTGAATGTCGATATTGATATCGAATCAATAGATATTCACGAATGGAGCAAGACCATTGCAATGGAAGCTGAAGTTGATGTTGAGTTGTTGATATATCGTATAGGAATCCCAGATTCAGCACTGGACGACCAAGACGTTGTGCAGATTGAGGCAATTCCTGCAGATCTTCTACGAAGGGCCATTCACCTTGGCGATGAAGTTAGTGGGGGGCTGCTCGATGCTTACGATGACGACTTGTCAGTTCCAATCGGAGATGACGATATATCTCTCGAAATTTCAAACGCGGGAATAGACGAATTTGTCCGCCAAATTAAACAGAATTTTGAAGATGAATTGAACAATGAAATGGATATTGCAAAATCCGAGATTGAAGAAGAGGATTCACCTGTTGTCATATCCTCGTCACGTATTGGTGTAGATGCTTCTGTCGAAGGATTAGAAATGGTTCCTGGTTCAACATTGCGAGATGATCGCCCCATTCGAATCAAATTATCTGCAAATCTCGATTCCTTGGAGGCTGAATGGGTCGGTGGTGGAATCGGCATCACTGGTGCGATTTCAAGTCTTACACAAACGATGATTTCTGCTTTCAGTTTACAACCGAGGGCTGCGACCGGAGACATCTCTGGATTCGAGGTTACAGAAGGTAATGAAATTGAAGAAGAAATCGCACCAATCTCTCACGAAAAGGATGGAGAAATCATCACTCCTGCATTACGTCTCAAATTGACCTTCCCAAGGGGCCTTGGGTTCTCCTTCTTCGATAGTTCATTGCATAGAGAAGATTTGTCTGAGTCAAATGGTCGACAGACGCTGACATATTACATGCCTGTGTGTACTAGTAATGATATCGAGGATTGTGATTCTCAATCTGACAATATCCGATTTGGTTTCGTAATTGGATGGGAATACATATTCTGGCAACTATCTGGATATATCTTCGGACTTCTGGCCTTGATTATACTTCTAATCTATGTTCGTAGAAGGAGAAAAGGTAATCGAAAGAAAGCCAAACTTGCAGAGGAAGAAGAACGTATGAAGAAATTACGTATCAAGGAAGCCAACATCACCGGAGACGAATTGTATGGGGCGGATGGACATCCAGACATGGGAACACAATTACCTGCATCTCAGATAGGTGGGGATGGACTGCCGGATATGGGTGCCTTCCAAGGTTTGGATAAGAAAGGGAAAATACCCAGTGAAGATTGGGATGATATATTGGATGAGTACCAGTACTAGTGTAATTCATTCCAAATTCTAACTGCAAGAGCGGGCCCGATTCCGGGCACACCTTCCAAATCATCTTGACTGGCAGCATCGATTCCTCGACGGCCACCAAAATGCCGAAGTAACGATTGTAGTTTCTTTGCGCCTAATCCTTCCACATTCTCAAGTGGGTCAGCCAAGCCCTTACGCCCACGCTTCTTTCTGTGGAATGAATTGACGAAACGATGTGCCTCATCACGGGCAAACACGAGTACACGGCCACGTCGGTCCAGATTAATATCATCTGTACTCATTCGGTGAAGAGTTTCTTCTCGTTTTGCTAGAGCTGCAAGTGGAACGCGATCAAGGAGTCCATGTTCAGACAATAAATCATGTATCGCCTTCAGGTGATTCAATCCTCCATCGATAAGCAACAAATCTGGCCACGATTCCTGTCGCTTCAACCAGCGTTCTACAACTCCTCGCATCATGCTTACATCGTCCATAGCCGCATCCTTGACTGTGTACGTTCGGTAAGCCTTCTTCTCGGGACGACCATTCCGTAAACTGATACTTGCACCAACTCTTCCTTCGCCTTGAATTTGTGCCATATCAAAGCACACTACGTGATCTAAGCACTCAAGCCCCAATAACACGGCTCCATCATCCGCAGAGCGCTGTTCAAGACTTCCACTTCCTTTGCTTTGGTTGCGCACAGTTTGCATCTCTGCGTTACTATCAGCCAATTTTCGTAAGCGCTTGAGTTCTCCCCTTAATGGAATTCTAACCTCAACTTTGGAACCTCTTCGTTCTGTTAGCCAGTCCTCCATCCATTCTCCAATGGAGGTGGGGACAAGAATTGTTTTTGGTGGCTTCCTTTGATGATAGTGTTCTGAAAGCACACGGCAAACTGACTCACTGACATCACCTCGATGCATGAGAGGATACTGCACCTGTCCCACAACAATGCCCTTTTCTGCACTGAGAATCAGGACGGTACCAATATCTCCTCGTGAAGCAAACCCAATCGCATCACAATCTTGGTAAAATCGCGAATGAATAACTTGCTGTGACAGTGTCTTTCGCACCACGCCAATGAGATCTCTATTCTTTGCAGCCAATTCATATTGGAGAGATTCACTGTATGTATCCATTTCACTTTGAAGATTCTCAACAAGTTGGTTGCCATCACCATCCAATACCTGAATTACTGCTGAAACACGTGTGTCGTAGTCACCATGTTCCATGCAAGGTCCAGCACAAAGGCCAATATGCATGGAGAGGCAACCTTGTGGTAACAATTCTTTGCAATCACGAATACCAAAATGGCGGCGCAGTAGTTGGATCACGCGCTTTGCAGCGCCGGCATCAGGAAACGGGCCCCAAAGTCGCGCTCCCTCTGGTGGATGGCGAGTATACATGATTCTAGGAACAGATTCGTTTGTGATGGCGATGAATGGAAATGACTTGTCATCCTTCAACAGTGAATTGTATCTAGGCTTATGTTCCCGAATCAATTGTCTTTCGAGGATTAGTGCCTCATTTGAGGAAGTTGTAACGATACAATCGAGATTCTCAGCATTATTGACTAATTGCGGAATCATTGCCCTATCTGGATTCGTTGCGAAATAGGAACGTACACGATTTTTCAAATTTGTCGCCTTGCCAACATAGAGTATCTTCCCTGCACCGGTTTTGAAAAAATAGACGCCTGGTTTTGTCGGCAAGTGAAGCGACTTCAGGTCGACTGCCATTGGGACACCCAATACTTCGGTATCCGTCACCTTCAATCAACTCTCCCATAACAGGTGAAGGGTCATGTGGGAAGAAGTTCTCAGACCGTGCATGCTGCCCGAGACGCAGGCACGAATATTGCGCCTGCTCGCGCGATATCCGGAGGAATTGGAAGATGCATGGGATGTGCCACGAAATCTGTCTTTACCTGGACTCGCCGAATCACTCGGATTGGTGCGCAGTGCGTTACATGAACCCCTCAAGGCGCTCGAAAATTCGGGTCTTATCCGCACCCGTTCTGCACATGTCATTGATGGGGGTTCAAGGCGTCGAAATGTAATCCATTTAACTGCCAAGGGTCGACAACAGGCTGATGCAATTTTCGCTGAGTACAGTGAAGTGAATATTGAAACCACTGAAGAGGATGGTTTGTATGGGCGTTCAGCAGAGTTAGCCTCTCTCAAACTGTCGTTAGAAAATGGTTGGGCGGTTGTTACAGGAATGCCTGGAATTGGTAAGACTGCGCTATTACAGGAACTTGACAATTGCCAATTTTGCACGCTTGATTCCTCAATGGATGCAAGCGATATAGTTGGAACTTGGTTAGGAACAGAAAATCCCCCCCGTGACTTGGATGCACAGATAGAGATGCTTTCATCAATTGAGGGTTCTATCTTGATTGTTGATGAGGTGCAATCTGTGCATGAACGTCACCGTGTGGGAATTGATGCATTATTACAGAAATTAATGCAATCTGGTGGGCCTACATTGGCAATCGGAGTTCGGGCACCTTCGCCATATCCTTCGACAATTAAATTGGAAGGACTCGTACCTGAAGATGGACGACTTTTACTCGGCGAGACAATCTCCGAAACCCGCGGTCTTGAGGTAGCACAGGCATTGGATGGGCATCCACTCGCTCTACATCTTTGGAATCCTTCAGATGAATTGCCAGAAGCAAGTGAAGCAATCCAAACCTTTGTTGAGAACACAGTTCTATCCCGCCTAACGGAAAATGAAAAAATGGATCTTGATTCACTTAGTTCTGAACCACGACCCATCGACGCAAATTATCTAGATACACTAAACATCAATTCACTGGACGATGCAGCACTATTGCGCTGGCCATCTGGTCAGGTAGAAGTCCAACATCTAGTTCGAAATGTGCGTAGAATCTCATGGCCAAAACCTTCTGAAATACATTCCCACTCTGCACAACGTTGGGCTGAAATCAAAGAACCAGCAGCTAGGTGGTTTGAAGCATATCATCGAGCGAAGGCTGGTGAAGACCCTTCAAAATTTATCAAAGAATATTCTCAAGAAATCTTACTCGCTGGAACCTCTGCTATTGCTACACTTCTTGAAGACGTTTTGGATGCATTTCCAGAGGCCTACCAATTGCGTCGAATGGCTGCACGTATTGCATTGAATCGTGGTGAAGTTGAACACGCAAGAATTCATCTTGATTCTTTACCAGAACCAGATTATGCATTGATTGCCCGGCTACATCGTACAAATGGTGATTTAGAGGCGGCTGAAAATGCCGAATTGACTGCTCTTGAAAACGCATCACCCTCAGCAGCGACAGAGATGAAACTATCACGTATTGCAGCGAACCTTGACGACTGCCTGCCCGACGAAATCTTCGATTTTTCTGAAACTCAAAAGTCATTGGCTGCAATTGATATCGGCAACCTTGAAATTGAAAAAAGGCGATCTGCAGTCGTTCTACTAGCAATTCTTCGGCACCGCATTGCAGTTCTTGAAGAAAATAAGGAAGTGGCACAATCAATACGAGAGGATTTGGCTTCTATTGGAGGAGACAAGGACCCAATTATCGAACGTTTGGAACATTTGGAACATTTACAACTATCCACCGATGAATCATCCATTTTAGCGGCAGAATCTGCAATGCGTCGTCTTGTTGAACGTACTACAGACCCAATATTGCGTGTTTCACTTGGTTTGAAACTCGTACAAGCGCAATCTCGTACGAATTCACCTGGAGCTGCAACAACGTTAGAACGGTTACAGGGAATATCACTTCCACTCGATGTGGCTGCGGGGCGTAGGTTAGATGCAATGCGGTGGTTTTGGCGAGGAGAGTTGAATCAAGACGTACGAATTGCTTGTTGGAGAGAAGCAGCATTACGTCTACGCAGTGCTGAATGCCCTAATGCGGCTAGAATGCTGACTACACGTCTACATCGTGTGCTAAACTAAACTTCAGCACCAATCAAAGTCCGTGTCGTAACGATGCCATCGATACTGCGAACTTCTTCGATAATACATCGCGTCAAATCAATTTCATCATCTGCTTCAATCTTCACAAAAATATCGTATTCACCAAAAACTGTCCATCTTCCACTAACCAACGAGACTTTCTCTAGGGCCTTTCGCACTGAATTTTCAGATCCTGGTTTGGTGATAATTAAGATAAATCCAACAGCCATTATATCACCTCAATAATCTACGACGATTAGTGTCTCAGTTTCTTTAACTCCGGTAATAATTCGCAAATTTCCCATCAATAATTTCGTCAATTCTTTCGAATCTTCTGCATGAACGCGGGCAACTAAATCATATTCGCCATAAAGAGCATGAGTTTCGACAATAGAATTCATACTTGAAAGTGCCATGAAAACATCTCTTTCCATTGACGGTTCGGTCTTGAATAGGACAAAAGCCGTCGGCATTGGACATCTCCAAAACGCCCGCATGGTCAACCCATCATAATCTCTCCGACAGCAATAATCGCGAAAAATTAGTGACTCACTCTCGGAACTTGGGGCCGAAAGCATTCAATGGAATGGGGAACCGGTCGATGGCATGGAGAGGGGTACGAAGGTTGTCATTGCCTTAATCGGACTGTTACTGGTTTCATCCATATCTCCTGCCATTTCTGTATTCCTAGAGGACTCAGAATCAAATCAATCAACAACTCGTTCTACAACCACATGGACCGGAACACGCATTCTTTCTGAGGACTACACTGTTCTAGCTGGTGACACACTGATTATCGATGCTGGTTCAAACATATTGTTTGACGACAACGTGCGACTTTATGTCGATGGGGAACTCGATATTACCGGGACTGTTTCAAATCCGGTAGTTATGACCAAGACAACAACAGGAATTGCACACGAAGGGATTCAATTCAATGCCACAAGTCGAAATCGAGGCAGTGTTATTCAGCATCTTGTAATTGAGCATGCTGAATGGGGAATTACAATTTACAATAGCAATCCGTCTCTAAACGATGTTAACATTTCCAATCCCGACTATGTAGGAGTGGATTTGTTTGACAATGCCGATCCAGTCATTCAACGCCTCACTGTGCAGGGTGGAGGTCAAGATGTGGCTGGATTTTCTATCAACACTCGATATGGAATCGCTCTATCAATAGGGGCTTCCAGTCGTCCAATTGTACTCGAAGCCACCTTTGAGGGATTGACTACACGTGGAATCAACATGTGGGGTGGCTCAGATGGTTACTTCCGTGACATCGCAATTTCGAATATTACACATGTAGGAAATCAAGGATGGAAAACTGCCGGAATTTGGATTGAAAATTCATTGGGCCTTTTTGACAATGTGACTGTGGATAAGACTGATGATGGAGTGTGGGTTGAACACATCAACAATAGTTTCACCACACGGCCAACCTTCAGGCATCTGACTGTTACAAATAGCATGTACAGCGGCGTAAATGTAGAGCAAGATAATCGCTCCAATTATAATTCTCCATTGAATGCAATTTTTGAAAATCTCACAGTGATTGGTTCAGGAGGTCCAAACGCCAAAACTCCAGGTTTATGCAATTATGCAATTGGTTTGAACACAACGGGGGTTGACATGACAAACGTGTTGTCAGAAGATAACGATTGTAATGGCTTTAAGGCCTACATGATAGACAGTGCGACAATCATCCGGAACATGACAATTCGGAACTCTGGAGAACTAAACGCTGTGTCTAGTAATGACCAAGCTGGTATGTTCATTCGAAGTTCAAACTGGGCTCC
>CAYYKF010000080.1:0-9269 GCA_964441035.1 uncultured Candidatus Poseidoniales archaeon | reverse complement strand
CCCGATGCCCCAGTAATCGCGACGACAGCCTCTGCCATGGATTGGGCGGACATCTTACTCTTCTTGAAGCCTCGTCAAGAACTCTGAGAGCACCGGCATCGCGGCCGCGAATGATTCTGGTTCGGACCCCCATGCGATTCTCAGGCTATTCTTTAGAGATGAATCAAACATCGAACCAGGCGTTGCCAACAATCCAAGTGGCTTTCCGTGTTCGGCCAATGCCCTGACAGAATCAGTTCCGATTGGAACAATTCCAAAAATTCCAGTCGGAGGGGGATTGAAATGAATTCCATTTATCCTAAGAACGTCCATCAACAATGGCAAATTCCGTTCTCTATTTGCTCTAAGATTATCCAACACCTCATCCAATAGAGGCCAAGCCGCTCCAGCGATAGCAGCACTCGGTGCAGCTGAGAGCCCCTGCATATTTTGGAATGCATTGCGTACGTGAGAGATCTTTTCACGACTTCCTATTGCCCAACCAAAACGAATTGAACCCAAACCGTAGCACTTTGTCAAAGAATTCACAGAAATCACATTTTCACTCCCCTTAAACATCGGTCTATAGAATTCTGTCCCCATACTTGAATCAAGATAAACCTCATCTGAGACGATATTGACAGTATGCTCTTCGCATTTCTCAAGTAACCAATTTAGGTCATCTTCCAATAGCATCCATCCTGAGGGATTTTGGCATGGAGTAATCGTAATCGCGCTGACTTTTGGTAAAATTTCCATTAGTGAACCTCTATTCAATTTCCAAGGCCCCGAGTCGTTGGGGTCTTCCGGTCCGCGAAAGAATGGGATGACTTCACATCCTAGAAGTCTTGCACATTGGCTCAATGGGGCGAAAGAAGGCATCTCCACAGCTACCGCACGGGGGCCACTTTGTGGTATGGCTGCTGCAATAGCAAGCACCATCGCTTGGCATGCTCCGTGTGCAATCAAGACATTATCAACTTCGACACCGTATCGCTGAGCGACCCATTCGCGTGGATCGTTTCCTGAACCCCAAAATCCGCCTAATTGTGAGGCATCAATTTTCAGCAAGAGGTCTTCGAAATCCCAAGGATGCGCATAACCACTCTGGGAAAGATCGTGAGGACGATTTTCATTCAGGCGAGGAACATACCAATCCAGATAATCTACAGGAGGAATTTCTTCTCCCAAAACAGGGCCGCCTAACCGCGGCTCCAAATCAATCACCTTCGGTTTAATTTGGCTAACAGTCTCAACATTTCAAGATAGATCCAGACGACGGTCACAAGTAGGCCGAATACAGCACGCCATTCAAGCTTCTTTGGGGCACCATTTTCCACTCCTCGCTCGATGAAATCGAAATCCGCTGCCAAGCAAAGTGCACCAAGTCCAATCACGAATACAGAGAACCCTATTCCAATCGGGCCACTTCCATGAATGTAGGGGATTTGAGGGCCACCAAGCAAAGAAAAAATCAAGGTGAGCATGTACACAAGGAAAACACCCATCATCGCACTGAATACTGCAATTCTGAAATTCTCATTTACAGGTATAAGGCCCAATCGATAAATGACGAGCATTCCACCAAATACAGCTCCAGTCAACATGAATGCCTGTATTGCAATTCCAGGGTATGATGCTTCAAATAAAGTGGTAATTCCTCCAAGGAAGAGCCCCTGTAAGGCAGCATAAGTGAGCACAGCAATTGGGTTTTCAGCTAGTCCTGTGAAAATCATCACGAAGAAGAAGATGAATCCAGCAACCCATCCAACGATACTGAGTGTGAATGCCAATTGTGAATTGCCAGTAATGAATAATCCGAAAACAGATATTCCACTAATCATCAATACAAAGAAGGTAAGCAAGCCTTTCTCGGACACACCTTCAATGGACATCTTGTCTTGAGTTAATCCTTGATTGGCGAACACCGAATCATTCAGCGCTGGGTTACTGGTGCGATACATACCACTGTCGAGAAATCGATAGTTCTCAAGGCTTCGCTTCGCTTCGATTCAGATTCTCCTCCATTGTTGACAACAATGCGAATTCCAATTTTCCTCTGTCAATTCCAGAATAACCCAATGCAGAAAGTGATGTTGTAACCCCATTCTCCAAACCACAACCATTGAGATTTTCCACCCTTCCAGGTGTTGTTCCATAATTGATAGTAAAACCATGCCGTGATACCCATTTCATGAAGGCTAACCCTACTGAACCAATTTTGTGATTGTCAACCCATACACCTTGCATGCGCGCGTCTATATCTGCCGCGATTCCAAGATCTGAAAGAGCAGCAATAGCCCATTTTTCCAATTTAGACGTAATTTTTTTGACATTCGCCTCGTTTTCTAGATTCCATTTGAAGATCGGATAAACCACGATTTGTCCAGGTCCGTGGTATGTGATTCCCCCCCCTCTGTCGACATGCGTTGTCGCATAACCACTAGGAACAATGACACTCTCTCTACGTGCTTTCGGGCCAATTGTCACAATTTCAGGATGCTCTAGAATTAGCAAAGTATCTGGGATTTCATTTTTCACTCTGGCACTTTGCAATCCTCGCATTTCAAGTTCAGATTGCTCATATTGGACAACACCTAGGCTCAGTATCTCTACCTCGCGCATTGCCACCATACCCCCTCCACTCAACATCTGGTCTTCCATGTTATGCCGTGGGGCTCTGAGGAATGGATTCAAGAAGGTAATTGGGTGTACGTTAATCATGCTTCCAGATACACTACACATGTTCGACAAGCAAGACCGTAAAGCATACTGCAGAGTTTTAGCAGCGGTTGCACTCGCAGATGGAAGAGTCACATTAGAGGAAATGGCCAATTATGAATCTCGTATGGGCATGGCTCTATTGACTTCACAAGAGAGAACGATGTTACGTCAAGAACTGAAGCACGGCCGCTCATTTCTTGATGCCGCAGACAAAATGCACCCTGCTCACTTGAGGGTGGCTCTACGTGATGCTTTGTTGATGGCAGCCGCAGATGGGCATTATGATTCAAGAGAGGTTGAGGTGGTGAAGAAACTCGCAGAGAAGGCAGCATTCTCAGGTCCAGATTTAGAAGAATTGTATGATTGGATTGATCAAGGATGGGAATGGATGCGTGCAGGCCGACGAGTCCTTTCATTGCCTGAAGAAGTACATCACTGGGGAACTGTTTACGAAAATTAAGCTGTATGGATTGCGTGCCCTAATGTTTTCAGAACTGCCTCATGGAACGATTCAGACATCGTAGGATGTGCGTGTATTGTTGCCGCAATATCCTCGAGAAGAGCACCCATTTCAAGTGCTAAAACAAACTCTCCAGAGAGTTCACTTACATGGCTACCTGTTGCTTGTATTCCAAGTATGACATGGTCGCTTTCTCTAGCGACAACACGAACAAAACCTCCGGTTTTCTCTGCTTCCATTGTTAGAGCACGACCATTTGCTGCAAGTGGGAATTTTCCAGTTATGATTTCCTCACCTGCCTCAATCGCTTCATCTGGTGTTAGGCCTACTGAAACAATCTCTGGTTCTGTGAATACGATTGCAGGAATTGCCACAGGGTCAAATTTGCGTTTGTGCCCTGCAATGATTTCTGCTACCATTTCGCCTTGAGCGCTCGCCCTATGTGCTAGCATTGGTTCACCTGAAACATCGCCAATTGCATATACACCTCTCATTGAAGTCTTGCATTGGTCATCGATTCTGATGAATCTCTCTGAAGAATCCATCCGTAGCCCCATTTTCTCAAGGCCCCATCCTTCAGTATTGGGTTTTCGTCCAACTGTGACTAAAATTTTGTCGAATATTTCGGATTGCATTTCTTCCGCATTATCTTTCCAAGTAAGTTCAACCTTACCCTCGTTGATTTCAGCTCCCTGAGCGAGACAATTTAGATGCGTTACCACACCATTCTTCCGTAACCAAGTCGTCAGTGGCCTTCGTAATTCATCGTCGAAAATTGCGAGGACTTTGTCCAACCCTTCTATGACAGTTACCTCAGATCCAAGTCTTCGCAGAGCGATGCCTAATTCTAATCCAATATAGCCCCCACCTATGATGGCGACTTTCTCAGGTAGTGAATCAAGGTCTAGAGCACCAGTAGATGAACAGATGTATTCTTCATCAAACTTCATGAATGGTAATTCAATAGGACTTGAACCAGTTGCTAGAATGACATTTTCTGCCTTGATATTTACAGCGCCATCCTTCGTTTCAACTGTACAATTTTTCGCATCCTTGAATGTGGCCCAACCTGCGATGAGTTTGGCCCCTGCATTTTTCAGAAGGTGTTCAACACCCTTGTTGAGTTTAGTCACAATTTCATCTTTCCAAGAAACCAATTCTTTCATTTCCAGTGAAACAGAACCATCGATTTTCATTCCCATGTGTCCATCGACATGTTGTGAAAGGTGATGCATTCGTTCAGCAGCGTGGATTAGTGCCTTTGATGGAATACAACCTCGAATCAAGCAAGTGCCACCTGCTTTGTCACCTTCTACGATGACAGTATCGAGTCCGAGTTGAGCAGAACGGATTGCTGCGACATAACCGCCTGGACCTGCTCCAATGACCAAAACTTGGCAAGAGATATCTTCCATCTTGATGCCTCAGAGAATTGAGATTGGATGTTCAAGTAGTTGCTTCAAAGCCTGAACCAAAGCAGCACCGTCGGCTCCATCAACCACACGATGGTCCCAGGATGAAGAGAGATTCATCATCCTGCGGATGGTGATCTTTCCATCGACAACCACAGGCCTATCAATCGCCTTGTGAACCCCAAGTATGCCCACTTCAGGATGATTGATGATTGGTGTTGCTCCTAGTCCACCATCTCTCCCAAGGCTGGTGATTGTGAATGTAGAGCCAGTCAAATCATCCAATGATGCACTACCTTCTCGAGCAGCACTCGAGACTCGGATTAATTCAGCACCAGCCTCCCATAGGGTCTTCCCTTCAACATGTTTGACAACAGGTACATACAACCCTCGATCAGTGGTTGTGGCGATGCCAATATTCACTGCCTCGTGTAGTGTCAGAATTTCCTTCTCATCATCGTATATGGCATTGCAACCTTGATGCCCATCTTGGAATAATTTGACCAAAGCCTGCATGATGAATGCGAGATATGTCAACTTTGGTTGTTCTTCGGTACGATTGGAATTCATCCATTGTCGGAGTGCCTCTAAATCCGTCACATCGACTTCTTCAAAGTATGAGAAATGTGGAATTGTAGTATATGATTTTGTCATCTGTTCTGCTATCTTTCGCCGTAGCCCGATTACTGGGACCTCAGTAGTACCTTCACGCTCTTGTCCGGCCACCTGAATTGGGAGGCCTCCAACGGTTTGTGGACCTCTTTCATATGCATCTAAATCTGCGTGCGTAATTCGGCCGGCAGGTCCAGTTCCAATGACCTGCGAGAGAGCTATGTCGCCTTCTCTAGCTCGACGGCGTACTGCCGGTGATGCAAGCGGCCGACCAGATGAACTTGCTCGGGGAGCAGTCACAGGGGCTGCGACAGGTTCGGGTTCAGGCTTAGGTTCGGGTTCAGGCTTAGGTTCAGGTTCGGGCTCAGGCTCGGGCTCAGGTTCAGGTTCAGGTTCACTTTCCGTGACCTCAGCATCCTCTCCACCCTCTACTTCGAATTCAATCAGTGGTCCCCCTACTGCAATCATATCACCAATCGCGCCGTGCATTTTGGTGACCTTACCATCGACCGTGCTACCAATACCAACAGTTGCTTTGTCAGTCATGATGTCAACCATTTCTTGATCTTCAACGACAACATCTCCGACAGCCACATGCCAAGCGGTAATTTCCCCTTCAACAACACCCTCACCAATGTCTGGGAGTTTGAACACATGTGTACCCATTCTTATTCCTCCATCGTGGCTTGCATTGCCTCTGTTATTCTAGCCTGACTTGGAAAATAATCCCATTCAAGACTGTGCGGGTATGGCGTATCCCATCCGGTGACCCGCTGAATCGGTCCTTCAAGATTCCAGAAGCAGCGTTCCTGTACCAGCGCCATCAATTCTGCTCCAAATCCAGAAGTTCTGGGTGCTTCGTGGACAATAACGCATCTACCTGTTTTCTTAACGGAATCTTCGATCGCATCAATATCGACAGGCACCAATGTTCTAAGATCGATAACCTCCGCATCGATTTCACTATTTTGTACGGCAGCCATAGCTACATGCACCATCGTTCCATAGCACAGAATGGTCAAATCATTTCCTGGACGAACAATTTCAGCTTTGCCGAGTGGAATGTTGTAGTAGTCTTCGGGAACCTCACCCTTTGGATGACTGTCCCACTTAATCATCGCAGCAGTATGGTCTCCATCAAATGGCCCATTGTAAAGTCGCTTGGGCTCAAAGAAAATGACCGGATCATTACATTCGATTGAGGAAATTAGGAGTCCCTTTGCATCGTATGGATTCGAACAGATGACCACTTTTAATCCAGGGGTGTGGGTGAAGTATGCTTCTGGTGATTGACTATGATAGTGCCCACCTTTGATTCCGCCACCACAAGGTGTACGCACTGTGACAGGAGCACTGTATTCGCCACCGGAACGGTAGCGGAGTTTGGCCAACTCATTGGTAATTTGATCAAATCCGGGAAAGATGTAATCTGCAAATTGAATCTCTGCAACCGGACGGAGCCCATTCATACCCATTCCGATTGCAATTCCCATGATGCCGCCTTCAGCAAGGGGTGTATCGAAAGAACGGTGTTTGCCGAATTTTTCTTGAAGTCCTGACGTGCATCTGAATACGCCACCGTAGTAGCCAGCATCTTCACCAAAAGATACGACAGTATCGTCCCTTTCAAACATGTTATGTAACGCGGAATTGACAGCTTGGATAATATTCATCTGAGCCATTAAATTCCCACCTCTCCGCGTTGTTCAAGTAGGTGCCAAGGCTCCTTTTCATAGACGTCCTCAAAGAGTGTTGAAACAGGAGGAAATGGTCCATCTTTGAGGGTTCCAAATTTCTCCGCTTCTTTGTATGCCGCAATAATTTCCTTCTTGCATTTTTCTTCAAGCGCGGAATGCCGCTCATCATCCCATTCGCCGAGTTTGATTAGATGCTCCTTTAGACGGTCCACCGGGTCACCGAGAGGCCAGGATTCATATCCATCTCCTGGACGATAGATGCTAGGGTCATCGGATGAAGAGTGGCTATCCCCACGATAAGTGTACATCTCCAACAGAGTTGGTCCATGACCAGCGCGCGCTCTTTCTGTAGCCCATTTGTGTGCTGCATAAACTGCAAGGAAATCTTGACCGTCGACACGAAGAGAAGCGACATCATACGGTATGCCACGGGCTGCAAAAGAGGGGCCTCCATGGGCGAGGTTTCGGTGTGTGGAGATTGCCCATTGATTATTGACAATAACAAGCACACATGGTGCTTTGTAAACGGAAGCGAAATTGAGTCCATAGTGAAAATCTCCCTGTGCAGACGTCCCCTCACCTAGCCATGAACATGCGATACTATCCTCTCCACGATAGGCGAAAGCCATCGCTGCTCCAACGGCTTGTGGAAATTGTGTCCCAACTGGACTTGAGATTGAAACGAAGTTTCCTTCTTTCCATGAATAATGCACTGGCATTTGACGTCCCTTGACATTGTCATTGGAGTTGGTGATGCAGTGACTTATCATGTCCACCATGTCTCTTCCGCGGACGAATAGAAGACCCTGTTGACGATATGATGGGATGACGACATCTCTGTTTTCCATTGCCATTGCGGCACCGACGCTAACTGCTTCTTCACCTAGACACTTCATGTAAAATGAAAGTCTTCCCTGACGTTGCATTTTCATCATGCGATCATCATACGCCCGAATACGAACCATGTGTTCCAATGCCTGAACAAGTGTGTCAGAGTCAAGTTCAGGATTCCAGTCCCCAACGGCTTCTCCATCCTCATTCATAACTCGAAGTAGGCCGTATGCGAGGTCTCTGGTATCCGCACCATTACAGTCGATTGATGGCCTATCATGGTGTCCTGCAGGGATATCATGTGGAGAGGGGAATTCAAACCCTCCTTCACGATGTGGAGGGGCTGGGACATGCATGTGAGTCTCGCCGTCTTTGCCCATAACTCTCACCACTCCAAAGTCCCTCATAGCGTTTCGCCGCTTCATGATTCACCGTAGTTGAGAGATTCTGAGCAACCGATGGCCTCCTCATATAGTAGTCCTGCCCGATAGGATGAGCGTACCAAAGGTCCACATGCAACAGCCTTGAACCCCAATTCTCTAGCGATGTGATCCCATTTGCTGAACACTTCAGGTTCGGGAAATCGATCTATTGCAAGGTGTCTTGGTGAAGGAGCAAGATATTGTCCGATCGTAAGCATATCAACATCGACTTCCCGCAGAAGTCGCATAACTTCTACCACCTCTTCGTCAGATTCTCCTACTCCAACCATAATACTCGATTTTGTCAGAATGTCTGGACGAATGCGCTTTGCTTCACGTAGAATTGTTAGAGATTGCTCAAACGAAGCACGGTGATCACGTACAACGGAATCCAAGCGGGGAACGCATTCAACATTGTGGGCAAAGACACGCAGTGGTAAGTCTACTAGCAATGCCGATAGTGCCTCCAGATTGCCATCCAAATCCGAGCAAAGGAATTCAAGGCCTACTTCTGGTTTTCTTGAAAAAACAGCCTCTAGGCAGGCCCTATAATGAGACGCACCACCATCTTCTAATTCGTCACGATTGACACAAGTTATCACTGCATGCGTGACCCCCATCAAGTCGACCGCTTCAGCCAAATTTTCAGGCTCATTTTCGTCTAATGGAGGTGGCGTCTTGATTGTACCAACCGCACAGAATCTGCATGCTCGAGTGCACTCCTCTCCTGCTACCATGAAGGTAGCAGTTCCTCTCCCCCAACAATCGTGAATGTTTGGGCATTGTGCCTCTTGACATACTGTGTTCAACTGGTGCTGAATGACATTTCCACGCACTTCGTTGAATGCAATTTGTGCATCACCAGTCGGTAGATGTGTCCTGAACCATGCTGGCAATCGCTTTCGCGCATCTTTGCGGCGTTGAACGGCTGAAACAGGCTGAATCTCAGTAATCACCGGTAGTCGTTTCCCAGTCATTCCAGTTGCCCCTGATGTATTGAAACAACGGACTCGGTTAATCCTTTGTTTACCGACTCTAGGGGGCTCGGAGTCTTGAAGGCAGGGATATACCTCCTCGCAACATGGGCGAAGTCCTCGAGGACAGAGTTGCTTTGGTTACAGGTGGTGCAGCT
>CAYYKF010000079.1:0-9359 GCA_964441035.1 uncultured Candidatus Poseidoniales archaeon | reverse complement strand
GTATCCATCGATATGTATGAACCAGTATAGAGTGCATTTGGAAGACAGATTAGCATCATACAGAACACAGGAATCCATAGTTTTCGACTATGGCGTCCAAGTCCTGTTGCTACCATGGCTTGACTGCCACTCCAATCCTATTTGAAATTAATACTGAAGATGAGGGGTGAGGGTCGGATTCAAGCCCACCCGCCTCTTCGAGGCGACATGGCAGTTCCAACCATCCGCTTTTATCGAGGAAAATTACTTCTGGGTGTGGGGGAAGCATTTCCGAACCTTTCTCTACTGGATATTGCAGAGAATGTAGGAATCGATATTCCAAGGAATTGCACTTCTGGAAATTGTGGTACCTGTATGGCTCGACTGATCAGAGGAAATGTGCTTCTCCCTGACTCCCCTCCTGGTCTTGACGAAGATTTGATTGAAGCCGATGCCATATTGACTTGTGTTGGCATCCCTGAAGGCAATTGTGATGTAGATTTGATTCCACCGTTGTGAAGTGAAAATATGGAAAGTGATTTTCTTGTTGCGATATTGGTCAGTTCCATCGGAACCGGGATTGCAATATGGTTTCTAATCAGTAAATTGCGCTCCAAATTGGTTGAAGTAGAGGAGCGCCAGTCATCTCAGAGGGAACTTGATTAACGAGTAAGCCAGCCTTTGAAGACGACTCATCCGTTTATCGCTTCAGTCCATCGATGTGCATCTGGAACATCTGCTACATCAACGTACAAAGAGAGAATTTTTCGATGTCCCTCTGCCTTACGTTTCAATTCTGTAAAGTCGACTAGACAGCAAGGACAATGCGGACGTGAAGGGCGAATTTGAATCATGACATGACCATGCTCATCTGCGTCAAAGCCAAGCAGCCACCTTGCATCCATAATAGGTCCTGCTCCGTGAGGGTCTTGCCAATCTCGAAGAATTTCGACAAGTGCTTTCTTCGCGGCTTTCTGTGCTCTTGTCAAATCATCATCTCCACGGGTCGATGTTGACGACATGGTCAACAAGAACGATTCTACTTCCAGCAGCATCTGCCTGTTTGCAAGCGCTTTGCAACATGCGTCGCATCCATCCAAGCATAAACAAACTCTGCAATCTATCCAGTTTCTGAATGAAGGCCGCAGGGTCTCCGCCTAGTAGGCCGTTCTTCATTTCATGCTGAACATCACCTACATGGTCGTAAAACAAGAGAATGAGTTCCTCAATCGCTTCGTCATCAACCTTCTTTCCGTTGGCAAAACTACGCGCCATCTGTCGCAGTGCTTGTGGAGTCAGACTGCCCATTGATTCTCCATCTAATGCATCACCGATTGCGTCACGTGAAGGCTCAGTCGTTGCGATCGCTGCCACTGCATCATCAGTGGGGCCTGCACTCCCCATCGCGTCGAGGGCTTTCTGTAGATGACGTGGTTTGATAGTGCTAATTCTCTCAACAGCGGCTACATTGGCTGCAGAACCTAATAGAGTTCGCAAATATGCTTCCAGTTGTTCATTTGCTGCAACAACTGCTGCTGCTCCAACCGAATCTACACGGCCAAGATTGTCAATCATCATACCTCTCGTACGGCTGAATCCAAGGCGCATCCTTTCAGGATCATCAAGCGTTTTCCGATTTGGTTCAATCGATAATGTTCGATTTTCCATTTCCCGTGTGATGACTTTCAATCGTTCCTCAAGAAGGCCGACAAGTTGTTCTTTGACGTCCCCAGATATACGATGTTCGATACCCAATCCTGCGGCAACCGTTGCAATGTGTGAGGTCGCCCACGGCTTCGCCATACATCCACTCCAACAATGGCAGGCTTTGAATCATTGGGGGCCATTTACCACTCTGTCCAGAGTGGAAAATTATCACCACTGGAGAGGCACTGCATGCCATCAGAAGTCCGTGCCCAACAATCTTCGAGACCTATTGCCCCATCCGAGTGAATGACCTTCGGTTCAATTGCCATCGTGCCACCAATCGGTAGGGGTCGGTCAAATCCTTCCGCAACCACTGGAGTTTCATCAAGTTCCAATCCAATGCTATGCCCTAGGAACTTCGCTTGATCTGGACCTTGCCCCATTAGATTCGCATCATGTCCCATTTCAACAGACATACTATGCCCGATTCGCCAGGTTTTACTGCAATCTTCACCTCTGCCTAGAGCTTCACGAACTGCAATCGCAATTTCGCTCATATCTGCCAATCGTTGGTCCCAGATTTCATCCAATGGTCCGACACTAAACATCCGTGTCATGTCTGATACATACCCGCGATGAACATGAACAATGTCGACAATCACTGGTTCTCCAATTCTAATTCGCTTGAATCCTGCTCCAAGTGCAGCAAGTGGATGGGGTCCTGTAGCACCCAATGCAGAATCGAAGAATGTTGGAACTGCTGCACTTCGTCCACTGGCAATGACAACTCGTTCGCAGTCCATCGGCCATTTTCGCATTCGAATATGCCCGGCAAATCCTGATGCGCGACTCACTTCATCTGCGGCAGCAGCAAGTTCAATCTCAGAAACACCTTCGCAACCCATTTGGTCAATTGCTTCAAACATCAAGCGCTGAATCTCTCCAGATTCTTGCATGCGTTCGATTTCCCAATCGCTTTTGATTTCCCTCAAATTCCAGAGAATTTTGGTACAATCTCCTCCAGAACCAATTTTTGATTGCATGAAAACGGCATCTGAGGCAGGAAGCCTACCAAGTTGCAACGCAGGCACATCGCCGAGTGTATCTGCGAGTTCGGACATTCTAGGATGTTTGATTACTTGATGAGGAGCATCGCCTTCTCCCGATTCAAAGGCTGCTCTTTCCAATGAATTACGAACATATTGAGTTACAGAGCCATCTGAATGAACATGAACGCCACCAGATTGGCGATTTCCAACAAGCCAATACATGTCGACAGGATCCTGAACCCAAGCGCTGCTGTGCTGATTGTCTGCAAGTGCGTTGGCGAAGCGTAGTTGTCGTGAAGCGAGTTCTGAGGGAGGAACCCGCCAATCTTCACCATCAGGGCCACACAGTACCTCGCTTGACCAGTGCATATCTCGTCGAGAGGGCCCTCCTCCAAATGTCTTGGGGGGCGAATGGGTGATAACCGGCCCGCGAGTCGGCGTGTCCAATGGGGTCCGTACTGACCCTCGCAGATGCCCGCTTCGCGGGTAAGCGGGTGCTTGTACGCGTTGACGTAAATAGTCCACTTCATCCTACAACAATGGCATTCCTCGATGATACGCGTCTAAGAGCCGTTCTTCCTACATTACGAAGGCTTGCGAGCGCACGTGTAATCCTCATCGGACATCAGAGCCGGCCTGGTAAGATTGATTTCACCAGTATGGCGAAACATGCAGATCGTTTGGGGAGGTTACTTGGCCGCGCCATCACGTTTGTGCCGGATGTTTGCGGAGACATCGCTCAGGACGCAATTCGTCATATGCGCTCAGGGGACATGTTATTTCTAGACAATGTTCGCGGATACGATGAAGAGAGTTCGATGAAGAAGGCTGATTTCGACACCCTTCATGAATCTGAAATAGTCCAAAATCTTGCTCCGTTGGTTGACGCATATGTGACTGATGCATTTGCAGCATCTCATCGAAACAGCCCATCATTATCGGGATTCGGCAAGGCTCTTCCTTGCTTTGCTGGAGAACTCATGGCAAAGGAAGTCAACGCACTGAAAATGGCAATAGAAGACCCTCCAAAACCGTACACAGTCGTTCTTGGGGGGGTGAAGTGCGATGATAGTTTGACCATCGCAATTAATCTCTGTAAACGAGGTGCTGTAGACCAAATCATCATGGTTGGAGCCGTTGGAAATTTAATGCTCTGGGCATCTGGAATCGAAATAGGGAAATGCAATGAGGATTTCTTGCGAGGTGAACTTCATGAATCATTTGACACAACTTGGGAGATGGCTACAGATTTGATTTCTAATCACCGGAATCTTCTGTTCCTTCCATTGGATGTTGCAGCAGAAGTTGAAGGAGGTCGCGTGGATATTTCAGTCGGGGATTTACCTGTTGATGCACCGATTTATGATATCGGTTTACGCACACTCATGGAAATGCGTCAGCACATTGTCGATGCAGGTTGTGTGCTGTGGAATGGTCCTGCCGGATATTTTGAAAACAAACCATTTGCCTTTGGTACGATTGAAATCTTGAATCAATGTGTAGAATCCAATGGTTTTGTCATTGTAGGGGGTGGCCACACCAGTTCTCTCGTCTATGAACGAAGGGTGGAACATTTGATTGGTCACAATTCCACAGGTGGTGGCGCGTGCTTGTCGATGCTTGCAAATCGTAGATTACCAGTTCTAGAGGCGTTGGAATCTAGCGCTGATTTGTTCAGAGGCCGATTGACGGATCTCGACTTACTATGATTGGACCCGATTTGCTTATGCCAAAAGCATTGGTCGCCGCCTTACTGCCATTGTAGCTTAGCTGGTAGAGCACTTGATTCGTAATCAAGAGGCCGGGAGTTCGAATCTCCCCAATGGCTCCATTCTCTTGAAAGGCTGACGTCTGTTCGCAGACACATGGAGGTCGACGTCATTGCAGGCAATCCAATTCTGCGGTCAGCATTGGGCGATTCATTTCCAGCGTCACCGACCGTTACAATTCGATTGGCACAAGAGGCAGGAATCGATGAAAATAGCCATGTCCTGCACATAGGGGCGGGCGTAGGCACAGTTTGCCAAATGCTTGTTGAAACGTTTGGCTGCAATGCGACAGGCCTAATCGAATTGGAGGAGTTATTGCAATACACGACTTTTGAGGATGAACGGGTATCCTATCTTCATGTTCCATTCACAGAATTATCACAGTTCCAAACAGATTTATTCACGCATGTCCTCATTGAGGCCCGATGCCTGATTATGCCCGATTTGTCATCAATATTGTCTGAAGCAAAGCGATTATTGGAACCGAACGGAACGCTGATTGTGAACGATGCCGTCATCAGCCAAGGACACGATTTGCCGAAAACAATCAGTGGCATGATTGCAACAACCAATCTCAATCAAGTGATAACAATTCGATCAGCAAATGAAATCACATCCGAAATTCAAATGGCAGGTTTCACTTTGGAATCAACAAAGGAAGAACCAGATGTTACAGAACGAATTCTTGACAAACTCCAGCAACTTTCTTTGCTGATGAAGATGGCTATACGCATGTCATTTAATCCGAAAGCATACGGAATACCCTTCACGACGAAAGAGTTGCTCAACGCATATGAAGAAACTCGAACGTCTGTCGCCGATGGGACAATCCGTTGGTTTTCGTGGTCTGCAACCAAGTTTTGACCGCAAAGGTTGACCTCTGCCTGTAGAATTGACGTGTTATGAACTGGTATGTTGATGGTGCCAAGATTGCTTTGACAGCGCTGATTATTTTTGCAGTTGTGCAACTCAGTGAGAGGAGTACGATGCTTGCAGCCGTACTCGCCTCAATTCCCACAGTAAGTGTGCTGGCCATGATGTGGATGAATTATGAAGGGGCAACTTCCACAGAGATTGTCGATTTTTCAAGAGATATTGTTTGGCTTGTGATCCCGTCCCTACTGCTATTCATTGTCATGCCAACACTCATGGAGCGCGGCTGGGAATTTTATCCAGCTCTCGGCGCAGGATTGGCAACAACCTTCGTTGGCTATTATTTCACAATTCTATTGGTTGAGAAGTATTCTCTGACCGGTTAAGCAGAATGGAATTTATCTAAATCGATGAATGAACCAATCCGCGATTGGACATCACTCTTGATTGCCTCTAAGCTCGCTTCGGCACCAGCCTCAGCTCGCATCACTAGAATCGGCTCGGTGTTTGAAGGACGACATAGAAACCATCCGTCATTGTAGCGAACTCTTACGCCATCAACCGAACTGTATTCCATGTCATCAAAAGCAGACCTTACTGCATCCATGGTTTGCTCTCTTTCTCCTACGAGTGGTACTTTTGCCTCTCCAGTTGAGGGATAGGTCGGGATGCCATCAAAAAGCGCGGAGAAAGAATGCGCATCACTACGAGCCACCAATTCTAGCAGCCTTGCAGTTGCATAAAGCGAATCATCAAAGCCATTCCATCTGTCATTGAAGAAGAAATGACCACTCATTTCTCCAGCCATTGGCACATCTGGATTCTCTCTCAGCGCCTGCTTCAGGAAGGAATGTCCAGTCCGCATCATGTGGGCGATACCACCTGCGGCCTCAATTGTATGCTCAAGCGCCATGGAACATTTCACGTCATGGATAATCGTTCGCTCTGCGTCACTCGCTCCTGCGGGGATGTGCGAGAGTATGTCTCTAGCAAAGACAGCCAGTAGGCGATCTGGGTGAATGAATCGGCCCGCTTCATCGACCACACCAATACGGTCTCCGTCTCCATCAATTCCGATTCCGAATTCAGCATTGTTTGCAACGACCGCTTCTCCAAGGTCGACCATATTCTGCGGCCGTGTGGGGTCAGGCGAATGATTTGGAAATGTATTGTCCCATTCACAATATAGTGGGATTACTTCACAGTTCAATCTCTGACACAAATCGAGCATAAAGGGGCCAGGTACAGCGTTAGCAGCATCGATGACAACTTTCACGGGACGTACAGGAGTACCTGATTTCACAATAACATTCTCAATGTAATCTTCAAGGAAGTCAGCATTCGTCAAGACCTCTCCTTCTCCACTTCTGAAATCTCCCTGTTCAAACACTGCTCGTAAATCTTGGATTTCATCACCAGCCATGGCAGCAGTCCCTCGGCACATTTTGAATCCGTTGTATTCAGGAGGGTTGTGACTGGCAGTAATCATCACGCCACCATCTACAGGCAATGCCGTGGTGGCATGGTAAAGTGCACCTGTTGTGCATATGCCAAGGTCGTGCACATTGCAACCCGCCCCCCTCAAACCCTCTAGGAACGCGGCATGAAGTTCGGGTCCGGAGTCACGAATGTCTCTGCCGACAGCCAGTGCCTTACAATCGAGGAATGTTGTTAACGCACGTCCTAGTCGATTTGCGAATTTCGCATCCAATTCAGAGTGAGCAATACCACGAATATCGTAGGCCTTGAAACAGTGTAACGCCCACTCTGCCATGACCCTGCGACCCGGGGTGTGCTCAAAGCCCCTGCGCATCGTCGTGATACAATGATGTGGGTTGAGAATCTTTTTTTGCATTGAAGAATAATCCCTCAAAAGGAAGGAATAGGCAACAAAGTAATCCGTAAGGATAGCCTTCAGTCCATAGCCAAATTGAGACTGCAGCAGTCGCGAACAGAATGGTTGCCAGCAAAGCCCAACGATTCCAGTTCACTCTAGATTCTCTCCTTTTGCTCTTGTAGTCAGGACGTAGAATGCACTGAGTACCACGAGGTCAATTCCTAGAATGACATAGACCGCAATTTTCCAACTAGGATATGTTGTCCAAATCCAAACCCCGACAACACATTCAATCAAGAATACAGAGAGTAATACTGGCATCAATAGGGGCCATGTCAAGAGACCCGGTGGTCGTTCTTCGAGATAGGGTGAACCTGGCATTCAATCACGCATCTTCGTGGGCTTGCACAACGATTTCAACCGCTGCACCACGTGGCAATGCAGCGGCTTCAAACGCAGCACGGGCAGGTGGTATCTCGACATCTGCAAGCCATGCGCCATACACTTCGTTCATGGCTGCAAAATCATTGATGTCGTCGAGAAGAACTTGTGCGAATGTCACCTGGTGTTTTGAGACGCCAGCTGCGGACAATAGCACATCGACTTTATCCAAACTGGCTTGAGTCTGTTCAGCAATGCCTCCAGCCTCGGGGGCGATTTGTCCGGCCAGCCAAATGACTCCTCCAGCCTTTACACCTGGGCTGTATGGTCCAAACACTTGGCCGCCAGTGTCGATGCGCTCTTTTGTCATGAACGCCGCTCATGCTGATGGGACATGAGCGTTCGGTTCATTCGCTTTCACATTCTCGGCGAGATATGCGCACCTGTTGGGTGATTGACCATCCTGCGCATTTCCAACTGTTTTATCAGTGGATTTCCTCTGATGATATACTAATTGTGACTGAGCGTCAAGAATTGGATGCCATGTTAGCAAGAGGGTTTGAACAACCAATTCTTCGTGTTCCACGCGTCAAAGGAAATTGGTTTGAAAAAGTTAGACTTGGGAGGCGAAGACAGGCTGCAGCACGCCGATTTCTCAAATTAAACCGGGTTCAGAGAATCATCTCTAAAGGCGCACCATTTGAACTCCGCGCGGCTAAAGGGTTGGTATCTGAGATGTGGTATTTAACAGACACAGAAGTGAACACAGCAGCACATCGCTTAGCCAAGGCGACGCACATCTTGTTACCTGAATCTTGGGAAGGATCACTGAAATCTACACATACCTATCCTGGAATCTTGCCACAGGCTTACGTGCCTCTGGACAGCAAAGCATGGGAGAGTGCAAAAGGTCAAATTCAGCAAGAATTGAACATTACAGATAGAGATTTAGTCGTTTTTCACAGAAAAATCATTGGTGATGGTGTTCATGATGGCCCCGAAATCATCAATTATGAACCAACAATAAGTAAAATGGATGTCCATTTCGTCGAAAATAAGGAAAATACTGCGCCAGAAGATGGGTCTGCTTGGGATTTACCCGTTCAAGCCACGCTATTCGATGGTGTGTTGACCGGAAGCACAACACTGGCTGCAGAAGCAGTTGTTCAGGGTGTGCCGACATTACTCATTTCGAAAGCAAAGCGTGGCTTCCTCACGTATCTTTCAGAGCAACCACACTTTTTCCATTGGAAAGAGAACGATCTCTTTGATGGTCGCTTCTCAAAAATGGCGGCTGAATGGAAGTTGGCAATGCATTCTGCAAGAAAATCAGGTCGTAATGCATTGCCCGACATTGGTACAAATGAGTCCTTGAAGGCGTTATTTTGTTTGAAATAATCAACCAAGCCAATCGCGTAGGATTTCAGTGTGGTCTCCAGCGATTGGCAATTCACCATCGAGTACCAAATCGATTGGCCAGAAACGTGCATCTACAGCATCATCTCCACCTATTGGCTCTCCCTCTGCTTCAACCAGATAGACGATGCTAACGATATGTTTTCGAGGGTCTCTTTCTGGATGCCCTCTGGCATCAAGCAAACGAACGATTGTGCCTTTCAATCCAGTTTCCTCTTCTAGTTCCCGAAGCACTGCATCGCGCGGGTCTTCGCCATAGTCGACAAATCCGCCTGGAAGTGCCCATGCCCCTTTCCATGGTTCATTCCCTCTTTGAATGAGCAATACCGTGTCATTACAACGAACAGCAGCATCAACTGCTAGGGCTGGATTTTGATATTCCACAATTCATCCTCCAAATCGGCGTTT
>CAYYKF010000078.1:1989-9864 GCA_964441035.1 uncultured Candidatus Poseidoniales archaeon | reverse complement strand
ATCCTTCAATGGGTAATCACCTTCAGGAGGAGAGAAAAAATACCCAGTGTTCATCGTGCAAGTTCAATTGTACTGATTTTCGTCATTTTCCAAGGAGCATTGGGCTATCTTACTGTCAAATATGACAACATCTCTTGGTCTGTTGCTGCACACTTATTCGGCTCAATGATTCTTGCAGTCGCATTACTTTGGGCTTGGATTCGATGGATGGATGCTGATGGAATCCTGCCTAATTGGATGCGATTGGAAAAATCCTATTCGGCTCGCATTAACTCTCGCCTCTATGACCTCTCATTGTCAACACTAGTCGTCATGTTGCTCGGTTCATTGGTCGCTGCTATCGAAAATGCGAACGAGGCCTGTTCTGTTGGCACTCTTTCAGCATGGCCATTATGCCAAGGAGGTCTAATGCCAACTGCTGCTGGAATGACCTCTCATTTGCATATGACGCATCGGTTTGCAGTCCTCTTTGTTGGAATTTGGCTGGTATGGAATCTTATCCAAATTAGCCGTGACGAAAGAACCTGTGTTCGACCACTTATACACGCAGGTGTTGGATTCTATATGCTCAATGTTTTCGTAGGAGGTGCATATATTCTAACCGCTTCAAACGGATTTGTAGAGCACCTTTCATTGTTGCATTTAATGTTGGGAAGTTTCTCTTTTTTGAGTATTATATTTGCGGCACTGCTAGCCCGAAATGCCTCACATTTCGGTTCTTCTTCTGAGAGTGAAGAGTAAGAATTAGCCCCTACGGGGCTCCCGATGGCCTTATGACACACTGGTAGGTCGGCGGGACGCAGTCCACCGCTGTATGTGAGAATCATGGTTGAACCAGCACGCCCCCACACGAGATTTGAGAAAGCACGAATCATTGGAGCTAGAGCTCTACAAATCAGCATGGGTGCTCCTCTATACGTCAGCGAACAAGATCTTCGGAAGGAATTCCGTGAAGAACTAGTCAGTCTATACGGTGTGGCAGAAGTGAACGTTCGATTCGTTCTCGACCCACTCAAGATTGCTTTCTTGGAATATGAGCGCAGTCTCATTCCTATCGACGTAGACCCTCACCTCTGAGTTTGCTAGAAGGCACCACACAAGAGGGCGTCATTCATAGAACGGATGGGCACGCGTGAGTTCATGGCGAAGAGTCAAGACGGAAACAGTGCAACTCTTTCCGATTGGTTTCATTTAATGAAGCCAGGAGTATTGGCCCTACTGCAAATCACTGCCTTGTGCGCAATATTAATTCATGATTTGATTGAGTGGAAAGATTCGGGCGGTGGCTCGTTTGATATGATGTCTACATTCAAGACCATGGGGGTTGTCTTCATTGGGGGATGTCTAACCGCAGGTGGCGCTCACACATTCAACAACGTTCTAGATCGGGATATTGATCCAGGTATGAAACGAACTGCGCATCGCGCAATCGCTAGAGGTGCAATCACCCCCACTGCTGGCACTATCTGGGGCATCATCATATCACTCGCAGGAATTCTTTGGCTGATTGAATTAGCCAACGAGGTTGCTGCATTCTGGGCCGCCTTCAGTATCCTGTTTTACATATTCATTTACACTCTTTGGCTGAAACGTCGTAGCGTCCAGAATATTGTCATCGGCGGAATTGCAGGTGCAACTCCACCGCTTGTTGGATGGGCTGCCGCCATGGGTAGTGCTGTTTCAATCTCAAATCCTTTTGCGTTGGGCAGCGTATTACCCTGGTTGATGTTCATACTGATTTTTCTTTGGACACCCCCTCATTTCTGGGCGTTGGCACTCTACCGTAGTGACCAGTACAAACGAATGGGGATTCCAATGATGCCTTGGGTCAAAGGTCCTCAGCGTACCATGATAGAAATGCGTGTATACGCACTTCTACTGATTGGAATCGCTGCAATGCCATGGCTCAATGTGAATCAAGTTGGAGAATTATCTGCCTATGTGTATACGCTCATTGCTTTGGTGCTTGGAATTTGGTACAACCAATCTGTAATTCGAATTGATATCTACGAGGCAAGAGATGAGGATGGAAGGATTCCTTCGGCGGCAAATTCATTCTTCATTTCTCTTTCATATTTGGCACTCATGTTCATCTCAATGGTTTTTGTATTAATTTCAGTTGAACTAACCATACTCACCCTCTGTTTGGTAATGTTAAGAATCCTAACAAAGCGTATTCATCAAAAGTCCACTAGCAGAGTATGAGGGGCGTTGAATTCATACACCACACCACCCCTTGGGGTGGTGCGCGTGACACGCGGGTGGCCAGAATGAACGAAAGCGACCTCATCTATGATTGGAATGTAGTGGACTATGAATTTGAACGAGATGCTTCAAAACATCCACACGGAATTTGGTTTGATGACGAGACTCTGCGCGATGGTTTGCAATCACCAAGTGCTCGAAACCCATCCATTGATCAAAAAATTGAACTCCTAAGTTACATGGAGCGTTTGGGCATGCAGAAAGTCGATCTCGGATTACCTGGAGCCGGCCCCCAACACATCGATCATATTGATGCGATGTTGTCTCACATCAGCGAGAATGATTACCAAATACGCCCCGGATGTGCTGTAAGAACAGTCGTGGGCGACATCGAACCACTGGTTGATTTACAAGCAAAATATGAGATGCAGGTTCAAGCCAGTGCATTCCTAGGCACGAGCCCAATTAGGCAATTCGCAGAGAATTGGACCATGGAACGAATTCTGAGCACAGCCGAGAAAGCCGTTTCTTTCGCTGTCGACAATGACATTCCAGTCATGTTTGTGACCGAAGATACCACTCGCTCAAAACCTGAAGAAATCAAAGAAGTCTACACTCGAGCCATTGAACTGGGAGCTGATCGGATATGTGTTTGTGACACCTGTGGACACGTGACCCCAAACGGAGTCAACAAATTGCTAACTTTCATTCAAGAAGAGGTTATTCCAGATGCTGGTGTCAATCGACGAGATATCGAAGTGAATTGGCATGGACATCAGGATCGTGGGCTTGGAGTCGCAAACAATCTGGCTGCAGCAGAAGCCGGTGCTGATGTAATTCATGGAACTGCGCTTGGAGTCGGTGAACGCGCAGGGAATGCTCCGCTCGACCAGACACTGGTTAACCTCAGTTTAATGGGTGTAATTGACAATGATTTGACATTGCTAAATGAGTACATGCAAAAAGCACACGAATATGTCGAGGTGGCCCTTCCACGAAATTATCCGGTGTTCGGTGATGACGCCTTCGAAACTGGAACAGGAGTGCACGCTTCTGCTGTTATCAAGGCAATGAAGAAAGGTGACCACTGGCTTGCTGATCGAGTTTATTCGGGAGTACCTGCTCAAGACTACGGATTACAACAAATCATTCGAATTGGTCACATGAGTGGGCGTTCAAACATCATTTGGTGGCTTGAGCAGAATGGATATGATGTCTCTGATGAATTGGTTGCTCACTTGTTTGAGATTGCCAAGCAACAGCGCAGATTGATGAGTGATGATGAAGTAAAAGCAATTGTTGCTGAATACCAATCTGCCTGAAGATTACTGGACAACGAGAACAAAGTGCTAAGTGGCTTCAACATGGCCCGTAGGGCCATGAAGCAGTATACAATCACCCTAATTCTGCTTCTTGCTACACTAACTCCTGCCGTTTCTGGTGGCCATTTAGAAGAAACTTTTGAGGCCACAGATTACCTTTCAGAATACTCTCCTGCTGTTCAAAGGGCCTTTGAGACCTGTTCAGAAATTGGTAACCATCAAGGAGATTGGTTGGTCGTATCTGGACAAAAACTTGGCAATCCAGCACCTCTTCTTCCTAATGCCTGGTTAGTTGAATCAACCGATTTGGAAATTCACAGATGGTTGGATGAAGATAGAATTGAAATTGCTTGTCCAGATGTTGAAAGGAATCAGGAATTGAAAATGGTTCCAAACGACCCCCTGTTTAGTGATCAATGGCATCTGCAGAATACCGGCCAAACCGGTGGAACTGTAGGTGAAGATGCAAACCTAACCGGTGTCTGGGATAGTTATCTAGGAACTGGAGTTCAAATTGCCATCGTTGATGATGGACTTGAATGGACACATTCTGATCTTTCGACGAATTATGATTCAGTAAACGACTATGATTATTGCAATTCAGATAACGACCCTACTCCTGTCAATTCAAACTATGACCACGGAACTAACTCAGCAGGAGTAGCTGCTGCGACTGGGAATAACAGCGTGGGTGTATCTGGAGCCGCACCTGATGCCACACTTTCGGGGTTCACACTGATTGAGGTTTGTAGTTCTCCAGATTCAATGGAAGCGAATGCATTGTCACATGAAGACCAAATCATGGACATTTACAGTAATTCATGGGGACCCTTTGATAGTGGGAGCATATTGCAAGGCCCTGGACCACTCCTAACCGCTGCGTTTGAGTCAGATGTTGCCAATGGTCGTGGCGGTCTGGGAAATATCATCACTTGGGCCGCAGGAAATGGATTGGCAAATGACGATGATGCAAACAAAGATGGATATGCCAACGCCATTGAAACAATTGCCGTGACTGCAGTAACCCATATGGGCGGACAACCGTGGTATGCAGAACCTGGAGCGAATATTCTGATTGCAGGGCATAGTAATGGAGATTCTGAAGGAATTACAACAGTGGATACAAACAATGGATATATCCATGATTTTGGCGGCACCTCTTCTGCAACGCCTTTAGTCAGCGGAATCACCGCATTGATGCTTGAGGCTAATCCCACTCTAACTTGGAGAGATGTGCAACATATCATGGTCCATTCTGGTCATAAAAATAGCCCCTTAGATTCTTCATGGTCTACAAATGGAGCAGGACACATAGTCTCTCACAAATGGGGATATGGGACCTTAGATGGCGGATTGGCTATCTCTCACTCCGAAAATTGGACGAGGGTTTCTCCTGCGTTTAATGTATCAAGTGGTGTTCAAAGCATTGGACAAAGTATTCCAGACAATATTGGAAGCGCAGTAACAGATACCGTAACCATTTCTGAAGTTCTCAAAGTCGAACATGTCCAAGTGACCGTCGATATTGCACACACTTACAGAGGAGATCTAGAGATTATTCTCACCAGCCCATCAGGTACTCAGAGTGTGTTAGCACAGGAACACTCTGACAGTGGTAATGATTACAACGGTTGGACATTCATGACTGTCCACAATTGGGATGAAAACAGTCAAGGAGACTGGACGATTAGTGTCGAGGACGTTGATGGTGGAAATTCTGGGACTTTTGACGAATGGGAACTCATTGTACATGGCACCGAGTTTGACCCAGATTCGGATACAGATGGATTAACAGACACCAATGAAACCGACGTTCATCTGACCGACCCTTATGACAACGATACCGACGACGATATGTTAGAAGATGGTGATGAAGTCAACATATACGGTACCAACCCGTTGAGTGTGGATACCGACAGTGACGGACTGTACGATGGAATAGAGATTCTTATCAACGGAACTGACCCACTTGACACGGATACAGATGACGATGGCTTGTCTGATGGTGCTGAAGTCAACACCCACGGTACCAACCCTTTGGTACCAGATCCCGACCTAGATTCTGACACATGGTACTGGTTCCAAGACTGCGATGATACGAATCCGAATATTCACCCTGGTGCTACTGAAACGCTGAATGGTGTTGATGACAATTGTGACTTGAACATCGATGATGGTTTCAACAACACTGATTTTGACAATGATGGCCTCTCCGATTGGCCAGAATTCTACATTCTTGGAACCAATTGGCAAGATGCAGATACGGATGGTGATGGCTTGTGGGATGGCGACGAAATTCTCACACATGGAACAAACCCTTTGCAATGGGATAATGACACGGACGCAGACACTTGGTACTGGTTTGAAGATTGTAATGATACAAACCCGCTGATAAATCCCGGTGCAAATGAAACACTGGACAATATAGACAATGATTGTAATGATGGAATTGATGAAGATTTCATTTACACAGACCAAGATGGTGATGGCTTGAAAGATTTGGTTGAATTCAATCAACTAGGCACCGATCCTTGGGACACAGATACAGATGATGATGGACTAAATGATTACGAAGAAGTGTACATTACTCACACCGACCCACTGATTCCGGATTTAGATGAAGATGGAGATGGATTCCGCTGGTTTGAGGAATGTGATGACAATAATTCAGCATTACATCCTGATGCAACTGAGGTATGGGATGGGCTCGACCAAAACTGCAATGGGACAATTGACGAAGGCGTAAATCGTAACGCGTATATCTTTAGCTCTCCATCCTCAAACACACTTTTGCTGAACGCAACTGAGGACATACTCAGCCTTGGAATCGTTATCAACCTTAATCCAACCAATGCTACACGGCTTGATTTGAATGTCTCTTGGTATCGAGATGGTAGTTTGATTGCATTGGATGTTTTCTCCATCCAAGAAGGTCCTTACCAATGTGAGGAAAGTACACTGCAAGGGTTTGCCGCAGATTTGTGTGAAATGAGTAATACTGTGGGTCCTTGGAATTACACAGTGGTTATTGCAGATGCCCGTAATGAGGCTCAAATCTCTTGGGAAGTGTCGTATTTCGTCTGGCATCCACCTGAGACGCAAGGCTCCGATGATTCTGGAACTGATGGAAGTGATTCAAACGAAGGGGCTTCAAATGAAACAAGTTCAGACAGTGATGATAAACTGAATTTATTAGATAATCCTGAACAAATCGCTATCATTTTGGGAAGTATTGTGTCACTCCTTCTCATTATCGTCTTCTTCACAGGTCGGAAAAAGAGGAAAAGAGGGCCAAGTTCACCTCCACCTCGGTGGAATTAGAATATTCTGACTTTACATTATGTCAGAGGTAACAACATCATGGCCAATCCACCGAAAGACACCAGCACACATATTCCAATAATCGCCCATGTCAAGAACTGCATTTGAGCAAGTGCGGATTGTTGTTCAGCATCGGTCGTATCAACGCGCAGATCACTACGCATTTTTCGCATCATAGCAGCATGCTTGGCATTTGCACCATCGGTAATTGACATGTCATTGATGACCGATAATGACTCATCTTCAACTATGTCTGCAATCTTAGATTCTACCTCACTGCGCTTGATTGCAACGTCATCAGGGGTCCAACCAATCTCTTCAGGCATATCCTTCACTGGCATGAGGTAGATACCCCTATTCAAAGGTCTTGCGCACGGAAAAGAGTTCATTAGCGAGATAGCAATGGTCACAAACATGCAACCAGCGCCCCAAGAGCAAAACCAAGCGCCCCAAATGGATCAAAATACGGCCGAAGATGAACAAACTGACGAACATGAAAACAAAGACAGTGATGCTGTTTATGCAACAATGCTCGCGCATGTAATGCTCGGTGCGTCTTTCGGTTTGGGCCTCCTCATCTGGAGCGGTATTTCCGATGATTTTGGAGCTGCTGAAATTGCGTTCATGTTCTATTTCATGGTCGCCATTATGGCTTCATTCCTCATCGCGATGATTCTAGGGCGCAATTTCGAATCATTGCAAACAAATCTCCTCTCTGGCGCATTTGGAAATACGATTGGTGCCTTTGCAGGTATGTTAATTTTAATCGTCTTCATGTCCATGACGGATGATGCGCCAGATTTCGGCGATTTCATGGAACTTTATTTTGAAGAGATGTTCCTAGGGATGTCCATCACAGTCGCTTTGACTGGACTATCTGGAGCCTATGTAGGAGGGCTAGGCAAGACAACTGCTCTACCCTCAATGCCTGAGAAGGATCCACAAAAGGAATTAATGAAGCAACAGATGTTGATGCAGCAACAAATGATGATGCAGCAGCAACAGCAGATGATGATGGGACAACAAC
>CAYYKF010000078.1:0-1889 GCA_964441035.1 uncultured Candidatus Poseidoniales archaeon | reverse complement strand
GGCACCAACTCAGGCACCTGCACCAGTTGCTCCTGAGCAATCAGAAGATGATCCACAATCGCCGCCAGGTCCTGCTTGAAGGGAATCATGATTCGATAAGCATGGCAACGGCGTTGCCACCGCCTAAGCAGAGGGTTACGATTCCTTTGCCTCCGCCATTTCTTTGCAAGGCATTGATGAGTGTCATCAAGCATCTAGCACCAGTTGCTCCTAATGGATGGCCTATAGCAACAGCACCACCATGGGGATTGAATTTTTCAAGAGGGATTTCACAAGCCTTGGCTACTGCACAGGATGCTGCAGCAAAGGCCTCGTTATGCTCAACAAAAGACAAGTCATTGATTGACAATCCGTTTCTTTCAAGCAACATGTTCACCGCAGGAATCGGTGCGGCCATCACGCGTGCAGGGGTCAGGCCAGAAGTACAATAATCCATGATTGTGGCAAGAATAGGCCAACCATTTTGCTCGGCGATTTTTCGGCGAACTACCAACACTGCGGCTGCTCCGTCAGAAAGTTGGCTTGAGTTGCCAGCAGTTACGCGACCTTCAGTGGTAAAGGCTGCTTTCATGTCACCAAGAGCCTCAGTCGTCGTTTCACTTCGAATTCCTTCATCGTGATTCAGATTGGTGAGAGAGAATACTTCAAAATCCATCCATCCATTATCCCATGCAGTTTGTGCAAGAGAATGAGAGCGAACAGAGAATTCATCGGCTTCTTCTCTGGAAATCGAAAATTCTCTGCACACTGTTTCACCTGTATTGCCCATGTGCTCATCATTGTAGACATCCCACAAACCATCATGAATCATGGTAGATTGCAATTCTCCAAATTCTGTCCTTGAAATTTTTTGACCGAAATAAGGTGCGTTTGTCATGGATTCCATGCCCCCTGCAACAATAACATCGTACTCACCAGCACGAATGCTGTTAGCAGCCATCATCACTGCCTTCAATGATGAGCCACACACCTTGTTGATTGTTGTAGCAGGGGTGCTCTCTGGAAGGCCTGCACCTAAAGCCACTTGACGAGCGGGGGCTTGACCAGCGCCCGCTTGCAAGACTTGGCCAAATAATACCTCATCAACGATACCACTAGATGGATTAATGTCTGCGCGGCGCAACAATTCTTTGACTGTCAGAATACCAAGACCGATTGCGCTATTCTCTGCAAGAGAACCTCGATACCGACCCACGGGTGTGCGCGCCACTGCACAGATTACCACCTCGCTCATGGGACGAGCAGTGATACGTCGCCTATCAAACCACGGTTATCCATTTCACTCTAGAGAAATCTCATTCTTCTTCATCTGAAGAAAGTTGACTGTTGTTGTACCACTCTTCCAAGTATTCAATCCGATCGCTATTCAAATCGAGATTTTTGGCCTGTAATGTAAGCAACTTTCTTTCATTTTCTGTAAGTACACCATCGTCCATAACCATCGAATAGGCTTCGATATAACTTTCTTCAGCCTTGGTGAATGATTCAGGCATCAAGCGGCTTGAAAAACCATTGATTGTAGCATAAATTGGTTTGCGGAGTACGATTAAGGGGAGTCCAATGATGATACCTCCAAGTGTCCCGAATCCGGTATAATTCTCTGCAACTTCTGTTGCAACCAATAGAAGAATGGCACCCATTGTTGCAAAGATTGCCGCACTGAACGTTTTTCTGAGGCGCTCGTCAATTCCAAGAACCTCATTCTTGAGAATGGCATATGTGAACATAATACCTTCAAACATTCCTGCAAAGAGGACACTGAAGAGGAATCCATAGAGACCATAGAAGAAGAACTTCAAGTTCTCATTGACTCCAACAGTAATCAAATCGACAGTATTGAACGTACCGAATTTGATGGTAATGTAAACCATGAAGAACACCATCAAACC
>CAYYKF010000077.1:0-9894 GCA_964441035.1 uncultured Candidatus Poseidoniales archaeon | reverse complement strand
TTTCTCTTCGACAATTTCTTCTTCAGTCGAATTTTCATCCTCGACCGAATTCACGATTTCATCATCATGTTCAATTTCATCGATTTCTTCTTCACCCTGCTCTTCTGTAGCAGGAGGTGGCCCTGAAGTAGGTCCGCTTGAAGCAGTAGATGGAGGCATAAATTCGCCAGAAGGTGGTCGTCTTTGTGGTGGTCCACTATCTGGTCCAGTTGGTGGTCCAGATGTGGGTCCGGTCGGGGGTCCTCTACTTGGAGGTCCACGGCGTGGCGGCCCTTTTCGTGGGGGTCCACGTGCCGGTGGCCCCCTTGGTCCCTCATCTTGTTCACCCTCATCTTTGGAGGGTGGTTCAGTAGGTGCCATACTACGCGAGGGACTACAGACACCTATCAAATTGATTCACGACAAGGTTGCGATTATTTCGACCTCCTTAGGAGGTCGTCCAGATGTGTATCTGATTCGTCTAGTAAATTCAATAATTCATCGTGTTTCAGTGGGGGGGCATCAGGGTATCGTAATGCTGCTGAGATTCCAATCATGATGTTAGAACAAGGTAGATTATGTTCAATACACAAAAAGGCTGGACCCAACAATCGATCATAACGCCCCAATTTCCGCGAAGGATCACGTGCATTGCGTTCAATCGGGTCGCGAATCGTTTCATCCTGATATTTCTTTAATGCCCGTTCACACCATTCCATTTGTTCCTTCTCATTGAATCCGTAGGCTGCCACAAGGGCAGTTGACGATTCTTGGCCCGCCGCGAGTGCAATCTCTGTGATGATGGAATCATTCGCAGCTTCAGATAACCACTGATAACCAAGGAGGTGCCCAATGTAACAGACCACCGCATTTACGCAATTGTAGGTGAATAATTTGCGCGTTAGTTCTTTCTCAAAATCTGGTTTTGCTTCAAAACCTGGAATCTCAATATTAGTTTGAAGCGCATCACCATCTAGAGGCAATGTCCAGTGGTCTTGAATCTGTACAGTTAGTGGATGTTGTTCAGCGGTAGGCTCGATACAAGAACGCAAGACTTGTGCCTGAGAAATACCCAATCTTTTCCCGATTAATTCGGCGTCTTCACCCTTTACACCATCAAGAAGCGCCTCGCGAACAGCCAAAGCCGGCCTTGGATGATTTTCAGCCAGAATCAAATCAATCTCACCAATTTTTAGTCTCTTACAGAGGAGTGAGCGGATTTGTTTTGCCCACCCTTCAAGTTGATTTGCTCCCATCGAGGTCATTATCAAGTCCGATCTCTGTATTGCCTCGCTCAAATCATCATCGATGTGTAAGAGTTCACGTGCTTGAAGTCGTTGTTGTTCTTGGGTCGCTAGATTGTAGACATTCCATCCTCCTTCTTCACGCAAATATTGTACGAAGTCAGCATCTGCATCGACGAGTGTGAAATCCCAGCCAGCATTATCTAACAACTGAGAGAGAAAACCTCGTCCAACTTTACCGGCTCCGAAGATAATTGCTTGCGGCTTGCACTGTGCCAGAAGAGCAACACCTAGTACACTGACTTCTTGCCCTGCTTGTAGGGTCGCATCACGTGACTCAACCAATTGTGGAATCATCGCCAGGCCACCTCCAATCAGCATCTCTTCGTCAGGAAATTGGTTTCGAATTTCTTTGATTGGTGAATTAATTTCTTTGAGAATCTGCCAAGCACCACCAAGGTTGAGAGAATCAGCATTGTCTCTGAATCCCTGCCCCTGCAATTCTTCGCTTTCTAGCGCGGAGATAAATTGGTGCATATCTTCTCTCGTAGGGAGTCTATCGACCCATTTTGAAAGAATGTCTCGCGTGTTCGTTCCTGTTACTGCATAACATAGCGAAGGCAACCGACCAATGGAAGGTAACCAACTCATCTGTTCTTGTGGTTCTCCTCCCACCACACCAACATGTTCGCTCGTATTTGCAAGGTTGAACAAAGTGCCAGACGCTGCTCGAAGCCCCAAGACTCCTGCTGTGAGGTCATCGCATCCACAGATGACCTCAGCACCAGTAGGTATTCCAGACAGAGTTTGACCTTCTACTGTGACAGTACCAATCACGTCTTCTGGCAGATGGAAATGTCCCTCTCCAGAATAACCCCGCATTGAACGGGAATCTCGTGCCAATTTACCAGTTAATTGCCAATTCAACATGTCTTTCAATTGCACAACGACTCCATTTCCAAGTGGTCCATTTTCTTGTTCCCACTGTGCGATTCTGGCAGGTACCCATGCGCGTGTTGAAGAGAGAATTTGCTTCCCTTCTGTGGGCCTTTGGCATCCATCTGGAAGTGGTTCATGCCAAGAGATCATCCTACCACTAACACCTCCGTCACGTATGACAATTGCAGAAGGTCCGTGTCCAGTAATACCCACTCGAACAATTTTCCCTCTTTTTTCTGAGAGCCAATTCTTGAGATTGGACCAAAGGTTTTCAGATGAAGGCCAAGAATGCATCTCCCACTCTGATTGATTGTTGAGTAAGAGTACCTTCGTTGCACTCGTCCCTACGTCAATACCGAGTGTCAGCGTCTCGACCATGTCCTCTCGGGTGCCTATCAGGTTCATTGCAGGTTCTCTGAACTGTTTGGCCATTGAATCGGGCTCCAATTGAGAGTTGTAAGGCCCGGTTCAAGTTCAAGGAATCGTCCTGGTGAATCAGATTGAGCAACAGTTAGGAGATGTTCATCCAAATTTGAGGTTATACAAGCTTCAAAGAAACGGCGCACATCTTCTTTCAGGAATGCTGTGGCTTGTAGGCGCCCACCGCGTGCCCAATGTTCAGCATCATCTGGAATGACGGTTCCGATACGGGCTGCGATTGTTTCCATACCATACACTCTAGCATACATCTCTGCGAGAACTTCAGCATAAATTTTCGATACACCATATGTTGATGTTGGTGCAACTCCATCTTGCACTGTAATTAGACGACCATGTAAGGGCCCCCCTTCGGCAAACAGGTCCTCTAATCCAACTTGGGCTAGACCACTTGAAGCAACAATCACTCTACGTACTTGCGCGTTTTGTGCACATCTGAACAAATGTGTGGTAACCTCGATATTGTTTCGTAACATCGATTTATCATCATTTGATGGATTTGCATCCGCAGCAAGGTGAACCAAAATTTCAACATCTTCCAAAATTGATTGCAATTGTTCATCGCCTGCATCAGCCAAATCGATTGGAACAGAGACCCTAGAGTACGCATTTCCATCCTCTGTATTTCGTCCTGCCTCAAGCCATGCACCGCGTGGTCGATCTATGCCGATTACATCGTGGCCTAGCTTTGAGAAGTGGTCATGAACGATACCTCCGATGAGTCCAGCAACCCCCGTGATAACGATGCGCATGCCCACTCGAATACGCCACAGGTCATGAGGTTGACCGAAGAAGGGGAATGCTATTTCCTCTAACAACGTGCGCCAATTGTGTCCGAGGAACCCAATCACCTCTTACCAGCCGGGTTAATCGCCCTCGTTGTCCTTGGAGGAATTGCAGGTGCTGGTGTTTTTATACAATATTTTTCAAGCCCAGTTGATGATGAATCCGTGGAAAATCCAGAGCAAATTGAAGGGAATGAGACCGAAATCGACAATCCTGGAACTGACCCCGGTCCAGAACCAACTTGTCCAGGAGGTCAGATTCTCTATGAAAATGATAGTACAGTTGTAGACCAACCAATTCAATGTTATACTCCAATTTCAGATTTTTCATACACTACGCCAGAGCAAATGTTTGTTGGTAGTGGAATTTGGTTAGAGCCTACAATTATTGGAGATGAAGTAAATTATTGGGATACAATTTGTAATGATGCTAGTATATCCTCCTTGTCCAATGGTACAATTTATTTCTTCGCAATTGATTCAGGGAATCTTAATTGTATGGTGGAAGCAAGAAATCTAGTTTCAACTGCGTGGTCAAATTTTTCGATTGAAGTCCTTGAACGCCCTCCTTCAAATATGGATGTTAGTCCCGGTGCATGGGTGTTTGTCAAAGGCCAACCAACCTCTATCCCTGCACCAGAAATAGACGGTGGTTCTGGTATTGAATGGACCGTTCAACCAGCGTTGCCATTGGGTTTGAGCCTTAACATTGACAATGGCTCAATTAATGGTGTGCCCATTATTCTTCAAGTTGCAACGGTGTACCTCCTAACTGCCACAAATTCAGGAGGGCATGTTAATGCCAGTATTACATTGACAGTCATAGATCAACCCCCTGTAAATGTGCATTGGGGGCAGAATGAAATTGTACTAACACTTAATCAGTCATTTGTGCCCTTTGTCGTTTCTCATTCAGGTGGAAATCCAATTTCCTACGAAATCGAACCACCATTGCCTGAAGGGTTGACCCTCAACGCATCCACGGGTCGATTGGCAGGAATTCCTACAGAACTACATTCGTCAATCTCACACATTGTGTGGGCAAACAACACCGGCGGTGGTGCAATTTCTATTCTCTCAATTACAGTCAACGACTCGCCGGTAATTTCGATTTGGTACAATCGAATGCCTCTAGACCTAGTTTGGATGAATGATACAATCGATATGTCTCCTGAAACCACTGGCGGAAGCCCAATTCTTTGGAATATTGAACCAGAATTGCCTCAAGGATTGTTTTTTGAATCAAATACAGGGAGAATATTTGGTTCATCTGATACATTACAACCCTGGACAAATCATGTCATTAGTGTAACAAATACAGGTGGTAATTTTTCAATCGTCCTTGCAATTAGAATTGCAGATTACTTTCCTTCAAATCTAAGTTGGGGTGCAACCGAATTCATTCTGCAAGCGAATCAGACCATCGAACTTCAAGTTTCCAATGATGGTGCTCCCATCCTCACATGGGCCATGGAGCCATTATTGGATGGAATTTCAATTGGTTCGGATGGAACAATCAGTGGCACCCCCCCTGGTCGAGATTCCGATAGGCACGCGTGGACAACACATACCATTTGGGCAAACAACAGTGGTGGTTCTCTCGGGGTGAATTTGACCTTCGCAATTCATGATTTGGATGCGGATTACGAGGAACTCACCATCCGATCAGTTGGGAGTGTCAACTACGGTGGTTCCTATCCCTCTCTTATCCTACCCTTTGGAGAATGGTCTTTTCCGGTAGGCTTGGATGCGTTGAATCGCTCTACAGTTTCTGCTTCGCATGCGGGGCAAGGGCGCATTGTTGGATTTGGTCATGAGGCGATGGTTGCACAAACAACTGGTGGCCATGGAAATCTCAGTTTGAATTCACTAGACTGGGTTTGTGATGGACGTCAAAGAGTTGGACTTGAATCTTCATTCAATGGATGGAAAGATACGTTGCTTGCTGAGGGATATTCCGTCATCACATCAGCAACGCCATCTGACTTACACAATTTGGATTGCTTTGTAACCGAATTCTGGAATTCATATTCAGATACTGAGAATGCTCAGATTGAGACATGGTTGGATGAAGGAGGAGGTTTGATTATGGGTGGCCATGCATGGTATTGGTCCTATTCAAATAGTGATGGGCCACATAATTATCCAGGAAATAAGATTGCTAGAACGACGGGACTTCTGGTATCAACTTCAAACATCTATACCACTACAGTGGTAACTGATATTCCTCTCGGCCCGCAGTATCGTCTACACGGTGCTCTTCCTCTTCTTGAACAACATTTTGCGGGCACTTTGATGCTGACTGGAGATGATGCCAATCTCGTCGCAAATACAGTCAATTTGTGCGCCTCAAATTTGCCACTTGATTTCACAGAGTATTGGAGTGCAGTTCGCACCTTGTCGAACACAACAGGATGGTTCCATATTGATTCACAGAATCAATATACATTGAATGCTGACAAAATCGATGATTTATTGTTAAATGTCCAAGAGCAATTAATGCAGAAATTACCCGCATCGGAACTATCGGTTCATCCTTCTTCGTCGTCATTCCCTGGGTCGGTAAATGCTACAGCACCACGTTTGAATCGTATGATTTCGATTGATGGCGACTTCGCAGGCCTCCCCTCAAGTTTTGGTTATGCTGGAGCGCGTGCACATGGAAGAATGAGCACGGGATTGTATGCTGCACCCGGTGAAGTTGTAAACATTACATTGCCACCAGAAATAGTCAATCAAGATGTCTTTGTTCTTGTTGGTGGGCATACAGATAACCTCTGGGGGAAGAGTACTCTTAGTCGTCATCCAAAGATACACCGTTGGTGGTCTGTTGATAATTCCTCAATGCAAGTGGGCAACGCGTTTGGTGGAGCAATCTACATTGCTATTGCAGCAGGTTCATCTCTTGGAGAATTCAATGTCACTATTGAGAATGCCGTGGAGATGCCATGGTACCAACATGGAGTTACAAATTTGAGTGATTGGCAGACGATGTTACGTCATGCACCTGCTCCGACAGCAGAACTATCTTCGGACTTTTTCATCTTAACAGTCCCTTCAAGTTACATCAGGAATCTCGATGATCCAGACCACGCGATGGATTTCTGGGATGCTGCTTTACAGATGGAGCACAACCTTTCTGGATATTTGCCTTGGCCGAGAATCGAACGTGCTGTTTTTGATGTTCAGATAAGTGCTGGTTGGATGCACAGCGGCTATCCATTTATGGCCCACACGGCGAGTGTAGCTGGAGTTGTGAATGGCACATATATGTATGAAAATGGAGATTGGGGTATGTTCCACGAATTGGGCCATAATCATCAGTGGATGTCATCAACTTTACCAGGGAACACAGAAACTACCTGTAATCTATACTCGATGTATTTGATGGAAGATTTGGTTGGGGTGACTGGCCATGGTTCTATGTCGTCTAACAATCGTCAGACTCGGACTGAGACTTATTTCAATAATGGTGCCCAAATTGCATCTTGGTCTGTTTGGACTGCATTGGAAACTCATATACAGATTCAAGAGGAGTTTGGCTGGGCTCCTTTCACAGCAGCTTTCCAAGAATATTACTACAATTACAGTTCTCAACCATCTGGAGACTCAGCTGAATTCAACCAATGGGCCATTCAGATTTCATTGAATACGGGCCACAACTTGATGCCCTATTTTGAAGCATGGGGCTTCCCATTACTTCAATCGAGTTGGGATACAGTAGATCATTTACCAGTGTGGAATACAGACCCACTTAGAGGATGGGTTTACGAATATGACGCAATTTTACGTGATTTGAATTCCTCAAATGTCACCAGTGGTTCAGCCGACCTTGAATGGAATGTGTATGACAATGGCACAAATGCAGACCTCTCAATTTGTTGGGGTTTGTTCGATGGGGGGAATAGTTCGACTGCTTGGACAAACTGTGTCAATCTCGGTACATCTTCTGTAGGTGATTGGCAACATTCAGTGACTGGATTGGTAAGTAGTCAAACGTATCACTGGCGGATTTTTGGAGAAAATGGAAACGGCCAAAATTGGACTGATAATCAAACATTCACCACGAATTGAACAATCGTCACACTCATGACTGTATCGCGGCCGTAGGCCGCGTGATGTCCGACGTCCTTGAGGCTGAACTTGCTCCATCTGGGAACCTCAAAACAGGTTGGGTTGACGTTGGTGAGCGCAATTTATTCCGCTATGTGTGGTGTTTCTTTTTCTATCTGGGATTCATTCTTCCCTTTGGCTTCATGACGTATTGGACCCACACGATTGCCATCGGCGAATTGGACATGAACAAGTATCTGATTGCAACAATGTGGATGGTTGCTTCAATCCCATTCTTCCTCCGACCAATTTGGGCTCAACCGGTTGAAAAATTGCAATCTCTACCATTTGGAAAGCGTCGTTCATGGATGCTGTTTGGCTCTATAGGACATGCCATTCTTTTCATCCCACTCGGTTTTATTGACATCGCTGAACAACCTTGGCTATTCATTGGCGTGATTATTCTATGTTTGATTCCACGTCTGTTTGCAGAACAGGCCGTAGCAGGAATGATGGCAGAAAGTGTGCCAGACCTTGGTCGATTCAATTCTGTGATTAATTTCGCATGGCGCGGTGGTGGCACAATCATGATTATGCTGATGGGGTGGTTTGTTGCTGCCAAAAGCAAAAGCCCATTCTATGATGATGGTGTTTTGGATTATGCTGCTGTTCAAATGACAACTGTAGCGATTGGATTGATTGCTGCAGCTTCTGGAATTGGTATTACTCTGATGATGAAGGAAGGTAGGGCGTTACGTGGACCTGAAACAAAGAAAAAACCCCGATATGCGAAAACATTGCAATCTGCAATTGATGATGAATCTCTACAATTTCCAGAAAGCGCATCTAGGGGTCAGAAGATTCTTGCTGCGATGCGAACCAAGACTTCTTGGCTTGTACTACTTTGCTGCTTTTTGCTTCCACTTGGTGATGGATTTGAAGCATGGTTCATCAATTATCAGAAAGAAGTGATGGGTTTTTCTGCTGCAGATATTACGCTATGGTCTAACATTTTCATCCTTTCAAAATTCCTTGGTATCATTGGGCCTTGGCTCTCTGATCTTTACGGTCGTGCACGCATGCTCAGATTGTACGCACTTGGCTCAATCGGCTGTTATCTTGGATTGGCTGCATTGATGGCCATCGGTGCCCCAGATATTGCCATTCTTGTTCTCTGGATGCCCACAATTTTCCTTACAGATTGGATGATGTTCACCTTCATCACAATCTGGGCGGAAGTCAGTGACCCTCGCCTTGGTCCAACACACATGTCATTGTATCAGACCACACATGCGGTTTCTGCGACATTCATTATGGTTGGACTAGGAGGCCTTCTTCTCTATGCATCTGGTGACTCCTACGCGCTTTTGTTCGCTGCTGCAGCCTTGGGTCCAATCTGTGGACTTGGTTTGTTTAAGCAATTCAAATTGGAAGAAGAAGAACGTGGCTCTGACATCATCGATGTAACTGAAGGCATTGACTCGATACAAGCCAAATTAGCCGCAACCCCATGGGGTGTTTCACCAACCGATGGCCCTAGCCGCAGGCGCTTGGCAATCGCTACAGGAATCGCAGGCGTTCTTCTCGCTGCAATCCTATTTGGTGGTTCAAAATTGGCCTTGGATTGGGAGGAAGAGAATACCACTGAGAATTGGTCTTTAGGAGATTGGAATACAACAGAAATCAGCGTTGAAATGGCTCAAACTACGAGTGGCGCACCAGTCTCAACCTCATTTGAAGTCCCAACAAATGAAGGAGGGTTACTGTTTGGTAGTTTCAGAGTTGAGTATGAGGGTGCCACCTTTGATGAACCAGATTGGACAGTCAGTTTCGCAATGCCAGATAGAGGCAACTTTTCAGATGGAAGCAATGATTCTGGATTTTCAGATGTCAACAATTGGGAAGGGGAGATGGGCATTGTCTTTGGTGCCAAACAACCAAATTTGACAGGATATGAATCGGAGGAGGAATTACTTGAGGCCTTGGAAAGCATTTCCAGAGAAATGTGGTGGGGGCATTGCCGAGGAACTTGGAGTCTGAAGGTTGAGCCGAGTAGTATGGGTATAGTACCTGGCAATCAAGCAACTTTCAGGTTAAACATCAGTGTAACACATCTAATCATACCTTCAACTGCACCTGAAGAGGGCGTTGTAAACATCAATTCATCATCATCTACCATTACCCATTCTTACGGCAAAGCCATCGGCGTTCTACTTGGATTCCCAGTATTGGTTGCAACGCCATTCCTCGTGTGGGTTGCAACACAAGACCCTGAAGAATTACTGACGTAATCACCATTCTGCATGGCTTCCATCGGGATGCGACCATACACTTGGTGGATGCGGATTCCACATGTCCATGTGTTCTTCGATTCTTTCTTCGTGAATCCGGACATCCAACCCAGGTCCAGTGGGAATTTCAACATGCCCTGCCTGAATTTCAAAGGGCCTCTCAAG
>CAYYKF010000076.1:0-10249 GCA_964441035.1 uncultured Candidatus Poseidoniales archaeon | reverse complement strand
TGATGGCTGGAAGGCCAACTGAAATAGATTCAATCTGTGGAGAAGTCATCAAGCGCGGTGAAGAGTTTGGAATTCCAACGCCTCGAAACCAGACACTTCATGCTCTAATCAAAGGTATAGAGAAGAGCATGTAATTAAGAGATGTCAAGATTGTGATGTAATCCAACATTTTCTCTTCTCCTTAGGGAAGCAGCAGTAATCAGACGAGAAACGTGGAGCATATTTCGTAATTCTACAACTTCCTGAGAAGGCAAACTCGACCTCCAAATCCGATCAACTTCCCCATGTAGAAATTGTAATCTTCGCTGCGCCCTTTCCAATCTGGAGTCTCGCTTGACAATTCCAACATCATCAGTCATTGTACTTTGTAATGCGATTCTATCACTGGTTAATGGTGCGTGTTCCATCAGGTTTGATAATCCTTCATCTCGCCATTTTGGTAATTCAATCTCAGTACATTTTGGTTGTAATTCATCAATCACGTGTTGGGCACAACGATGGGAGAATACGACTGCTTCCAACAGGCTGTTTGAAGCCAATCTATTTGCTCCATGGAGACCTGTACAAGCAACCTCACCAATTGCATATAGACCGGGGTAATGAAAGTCATTTGAGCACGCGGGATTCTGTTGCGCTCTACCATATTCATCGACTGCGATTCCACCTACCAGATAGTGCGCGGCAGGGGCGACCGGAAGTGGGTCAATTCCAAGGCTCAACCCGTATCTTTTCAATCGAGCAGAAATGTTCGGGAATCGCTGTTGAATTTCTGTAGTATCCAAATGTTCTGTAATCAACCAGACATGATTTAGCCCGCTCCTTTTCATTTCAGTATCAGCAGCCCTTGCAACAATGTCTCTGGTCGCTAAACTACCCCTTGTATCTGCGAGATGCATGAATGAGTAATCGTTTGGATTACCTCCGTTCTTCCTCCATTCGTCTAGATTCCGAGTCGACATCAAAACTGCCCCGAATCCCCGCACTGCTTCTGAAATAAGGAATGGCCTTTGTCCAGAGATTGCAAGAGCAGTTGGGTGGAATTGCACAAATTCAAGATCTCTTACACACGCCCCCGCTCTGTGTGCCATTGCTATTCCATCACCTGTTGCCACAGGGGGATTTGTCGTCTGCCTCCATAGTTGTCCAGCACCTCCACTGGCTAGAATGACTGCCTGCGCAGATATGGTTTGAACCTCTCCTGTTGGGTTCAACACCCACAAACCCACAATTTTCTTTATTTCAGCATCCTTTTCTTCTAGAATCAAATCTATTGCCATGTGCTCTTCTAGCATTGTCAAATTGTCGGAAGAATTTGCTTCCTCAATCAGTGCACGTTCGATTTCTGCACCGGTCGCATCTTTTGCATGCAAAATTCTACTGGCACTGTGTCCGCCTTCCATGGTCAAATCGTAGGAATCACCTTTGAGATCGAATTGAACTCCAGAATTCACGAGATCATTTATTCTCAATCTTGCTTCTTCAACAACAAAGTGAACTACTGATTCTTTGCACAATCCTCCTCCGGCTGCAAGTGTATCGTCTATGTGACTTTGAATTCCTTCCGGGAAAAGAGACGCAGCAATGCCTCCTTGGGCCCAATTTGTGGACGAATCAGTGAGGTCCTTTTTTGTCACAACAACCGTTGATAGGCCTGAACGTGCACATCTGGTTGCAACAAACAGGCCAGCAATGCCTGAACCGACGACGACAACATCGACCATAATAGACCCTCAGGATTATCTCGCCGCGGTGTATTGCGGCATTCAACGTTCCCCTAAGAGGGGTGTGCTGTCGATACGCATAAGGTGCGGCGTACGTGAAGAGGGTCCATGGGTCGAGGCAAGAGCATCGCCAAGTTGGTAGTCGGGCTTCTTCTCACAGTACTGATATTGTGGAATATTTATTTTGGATTATATCAAGAATATTCACCAAAAAAAATGTACAAACTCGTCATCACCATGTTTATCGGTGGGAAATGTAGTGAATCATCAATCTCGGAAGATCTTGAAGTCAATGGGTCTAGTGATTGTTTGGAACCACTTGGGACTTGGGGACCTGTTGATGCATTGTTACTTGGAATCGGAGTAATGTTGACTTGGAAGGCACTCCGCTCCCTATTTTCATCGAAGCGTCCTGTGGGGCCAATAGGTCGTGGACGCGGCCTAATTCGCATCGGATTTCTCTTCGTCGTTATCGGAATCGCTGATTTGTTTGGGATGCTTAGCAGTGATAATGAACCAATTGACGCAAGTGGTGTGATCGGATTAGGATTGCCTGAACCGGAGATTGCATTCATCTCTCTGGCATTGGGTATTTTCGCATTGTTGTTTGGAATTTTCTTGAAGAGAAAAGGTGGAGATTTGGTGATTTCCAAGGACGGTTCGGCAGCGGGTGCAAGGAAATTCCTGGGCCCTGCAGAGCGCCATCTTGGTCAGAATTTCTCTGTTGGTGACTTGAGGCGCGCCTTGATGCTGGATGCATTTGAAGACCCATTCCAAGTCAATACTGGTAGCGATATGGATGGGGATTCTATTGGCCGAACTTGTCATTACTGCAGTGGTGCAGGTTGTGAACAGTGTGGGAATACCGGTGAAATGTGAGTTTACAAAATCTATGTTGAAACCGATTAACGGCGGGCTGAAAATTTCTTGAAAATCGCCTTTACCTCGCGCGTGCGAGGGGCACTGTTTATAGTGGTTTGAAATCCGAGCGTCTCGATACCGTGCGTCAATGATGCACAAAAAATGGTGATGGGATGCATCTAAAGGCAATAGAGTTGGAGAACTTCAAGTCATTCAAGGGAGAAGCTGTGATACCGTATGAATTGGGTTTCACAGCCATTACTGGGCCAAATGGTTCAGGTAAGAGTAATTGTGGGGATGCGATACAATTCGTTCTAGGGCCGCGTAGTGCGAAAAGTCTGCGTGCTCAGAATGTAAAGGACCTTATTTTCAATGGTGGGAAAAAAGACAAACCAGCACGCTCTTGCACAGCAACCCTCGTTTTTGATAACCCTCCAGATTCAAAGGGCCAACGACGATTACGTGTTGATGCTGACGAAGTTAGGTTCACCCGAACAGTCAAACTCAATCGTAAGAATGACTCCGTCACTGCGTATTATCTCAATGACCGTTCTTCTTCTAACGGTGAGTTTCGTAGAATTCTTTCGGAAGCAGGAGCGCGAGGTGACGGCTACAATATCGTGTTACAAGGTGATGTAACGAATCTATCTACGATGACTGCTCGTGAGAGACGAAAGGTGCTCGATGACGTTGCTGGTGTCACAGCATATGATGATGAGATTAAGAGAGCCGATCGCCAACGCAAGAAAACAGAAGAGTATCTCGAACGTATCGCACTTCTTGAAGATGAATTGAAAACCCGTCTGAAAACGCTTTCCAAAGAACGTCAGCACGCAATGAAATATCGTGAACTGGCTGTAGCACTAGAGAATGCGAGGGTTACTCTGGTACATGCTAGACACCGTACCCGCCTAAACGAGATTCAGATGATTGGTGATGAGAGGACAGGTTATCTCGAACGTATAGAGAATCTCAATGAATCCGTCAAAGAATCAAGTTCACAGTTGTTAGATATGGATGATCAAATTGCAGAAATCGAACGCCAACTCGATTCTGTTCTTGGAGATGATGGCAAGGCTTTGAGCGAAAGATTACGCCAATTGCAGGTGGATGTAGAAACTCGAAAGGATCGAATTGGAGATGCAGAAACTTCAATGGAAGAAGCCCAGGAGGAGGTTGAGACACTTTCAAAGGAGCACACGAGCGCCAAAGCTGCTCTCAAAAACCACCTAACTGGACTTTCTGATGCAGAATCAGCACTGAGTAAAGCCGATTTGGATATGGATGCAGCGGCTGCCGAGGAAAAAGCTGCACGCGATGCCATCTCAGGTGGCGACCGTGCAACTCATGACCTTAATCGAGCATTTGGAAAGGCAACAGAAGCAGTGACAAAGGCCGATGAAACTCGAGGTGCGACAGCTCTGGAAGCAGATCGTTCCTTGAATCAAGTCACGATGGCTGAAGAGCGTGTTGCTGAGTATGAAGAAGCACTTGAAGAGGCACGTATTGTCCGCGACGACCTCCAACTTATAGGCGAAGATATGCAAGGAACTTCAGGCGATGTGGACCGTGGAAAGTTAGCCGAGGAACTTACGCGCCTTCAGCGCGAAGAGCGTACCTTGATGGAACAAACTGAAGAGATTGAACTCAAGGTTCGTGAAGCTGAGCGTTCACTTGCTAGAGCCCAGGGGGAGATGGAAAATCGATCTGGTGCCAAGGCGGGTTTGGCACAGGCTGTCGCAGCAGTCATGTCACTGAAAGATTCAGGAGAAGTGTCTGGTATTCTCGGCCCATTGGGACAATTGTGTGGTCCAAAGGATTCTGAGCATGAAGAAGCACTTGCTTATGCATTGGCAGGTGGCATGAATAGTATCGTCGTACGAGATGATGAGACTGCAGCCACTTGCATCAAGTGGCTTAGAGACAATCGAGCAGGCCGTGCAACATTTCTTCCATTGAACAAACTCACAGTACGGCGACCTGGAGGCAAGGCTGTCATGACTGCACGCCAAGATGGTGTGATTGGTTTTGCTTTCGATTTACTAGACTATGATGAATCCATTGAATCGGCCATCAAGCATTCTGTTCGAGATACATTGATTGTTCGAGATATGGGTACGGCTAGACGCCACATGGGCGGTGTTCGCATGGTCACACTTGATGGAAGTGTTACAGAAGCAAGTGGGGCAATGGTTGGAGGTGCGGTTCGAGGAAGAAGACCTCAATTTGGAGGAAATATTGCTGGAATGAACGCCGTTCAACAAGCAGAGGCAGAATTGAGTCGAGTTGAGATGCTGTCTGAGACAGTCAACGCAGCTTTAGCAGAATCACGTCAACAACAACACACTCTCCGTGAACGAATCAATAATCTGGGTGGAGATGAGTCAAGTCTCAAACTTAGAGCCTGGCAGGAAGACATGAAACGTGCACAGTCAGCATTTGAATCAGCAGAAGACAAAGTCAAGGTTTCGAATGCTCAATTAGTCGAAGCGAAAAATGTTCACTCAAAGATGCAGGGGCGTGCTGATGCAGCAGAACAGAATCATGCTGATGCTATTTCCAATCGCCAGACTGCTTCAGACGCTCTACAGCAAAGTACTCCAGAACACCTTTCAGATCGACTTCGAGCGTGTGAGGAATTACGCAACAATGCCATGCGAGCAAAAATCGATGCTGAAAGTAAATTGGCTTCAGGAAACGCTCAGACCGAATTGCTTCAGCGCAATGTCGATGAAATTGAACGCCGCCAAAATGAACAAACAAAAATAATTGAAAAATCGGATGCAAAGATTGCAGAACTTACTGAAGAAATCGAGCGTCTTTCAACTGAATTATCCACTGTGAGCGAAGCTCACGAACAGGTGGCAGAAGAGCACCGCGAACTCAATGAACGCAGTAAATCTCTACGTGAAGATCGTGCAGGTCTGAAGGCTCAACTCGATCAAAACAGTGGCCAGAGGGAAACGTTACGAAATCGTGTTGATGAATTATCTACTGAAATTGAAACGAAGCGAAGGTTGCTTGATGAACTCACTGAAGAAATGTCTTCACAAGATATTGAACCAGTATCTGAAGACATAGATTTACCCAGTATTGGTGATGCAGAAGGGTTCGTTCGTAATATCGAGAAGCGTATTGGAAAACTTGGGGATGTCAATATGCTTTCCATTGAGCAATATGATGAGGCAGAAGAACGGCTTGGTAGAATTACTGATGATTCCAAGATTCTAAGAAAACGACGTAAGGATTTGATTGAACTCACAGAGAAGCTCGAAGGAGAGAGAACTCAGCGCCTTACAGCAGTTCTCGAAATAATCTCTGAAAATTTCAAGCGCGTTTACAAGAGACTCTCAGATGGCGGCAAGGGTGAGTTACGTCTTGAGAATCCAAAGGATCCATTTTCAGGTGGCCTTGACATGTTGTGTCAACCACGTGGGAAATCAAGCAAGAGCAAGTTGAGTTTACTTTCCGGTGGAGAAAAATCGATGGCAGCCCTCGCCTTAATTTTCGCTATTCAGGATTATGAACCCAGTCCATTCTATTACTTCGACGAGGTTGATCAAAACCTAGACGCTTACAATGCTGAACACATTGCTCGCCTTTGCCGACTCCGTAGCCAAAGTGCGCAATTCATCATGGTTACACTACGCAAGGTCAGTTTGCAATTAGCAGACCACCACATTGGTATTACGCATGCTGGAGATGGTTGCAGTCGCCGCATTACAGACTTCGACCGTGAACAAGCCATTGAGATGGGTACCGCCAATGAAGCTGAAATTGAGGCAGCGAAAGAGAGTCAGAAAAAGAAGGCTGAAATATCTAAGAATCTACCGGATCCAACAAAAATGGTACAAGCACCAGAAGAACTACCTGCACCAGCAAGTCTTGGTGGAAGCCTGTTAGATGCAGAATCTTCAGAGGGAGATGATGCAGAAATCAGCGCTGAAAGCGAACCCGAGATTATCGAAAAAGAAGGGCCAGATGTTAGCATATCATCACTTGCAGATCGAGCGGAAGATTTCCGTGAGGACATGGTGGAACGCAATGAATGGCAACGCGCAGTCGATTCCGACGACGAGGCTGAAGAATCAGTTGAAGAGGAACCTGCTGAAGCTGAAATAGAGGAAAAGGAGTGATTTGAATGAGTCTCCTAGAGACCCGTGAAATGCAATCCGACGTTGTTCGGCAATTGTTGGGTGAAAAAAGCGATGCCAATTTGGACAAGCATCGCTACATCGATCGTTTGCTAGAGATTGCAGATTTGGAAAGTGCTGAACATCAGAGTCTAATCGACCCCTTTGACCGTTCAGTGGCCTTGGTATTCCAGATGTTTAACGATGCCACTCTAGACCCTTGGGATATCGACCTCACCGTGTTCATAGAGACATTCAACAAACGTATCAAAAATGCAGAGAATATCGATTTGCCGATTTGTGGCCGTCTCATTCGGATGGCTTGGAAGGTGTTGTATGGACAAGCATCATCTCTTCTTGAACGGGCTGAACGGGCTGAAGAAGATTGGGAGGATGATCCATGGGCGCTGGATGGTTGGCAGACTACTTTTGAAGATGAAGAATACAATTTCAGTGTGGGCATAATTTCTGGTCAAACCACAGACGCACTCCCTGATTTGCTAGATGGCCGTGTAAAGAGAGATGAAGGGCGCCCAGTGACACTTGCTGAACTCTTAATGTCCTTACAAGGCGCCCATGTGCAGGCAGAAGAGCGACGTATCCGAGAGGAAAGTCGTATCAAACACGCTGCCGAAGTTGCAGATTGGATGTCTAGTGTGACCAACCGGGTGCACAAAGAGGATCTTGAAGAGGACATCCGTCGTTGTTGGGATGCCATGCGTGCATCTGCGCCGGATGGTTCTCCAGTTAGATTGGAGGATTTAGCGGAAAAACTTGCTGAGCAATCTGCAGCAGAGGGCTGGACCCTTAAAGAAGCGGAGGCAGAGGGACAAGTTACCGGTTTTGTATCCGCATTATTCCTGACACATCGCGGATATTCTGATCTCTGGCAGATGGAATATCCAAATGGAGATATATTCATTCAAGACAAGTGGCCCAAATTAGCAGACTTTGAATCGGTCTCAAAAGAAATCGGTATCGGCCCTCGATTAGCTGATGGCGGTGAAGATGATGAGTGAGCAGAGCATTCAAGCCCTACTTGAGGCAACTCTGTTTGCATCTGGTCGTTCACTTTCAGTGGATGAACTCGCAGAAGCTTTTGAAGTAACACCAGGGACAGTCGTTGCAACGCTTGAAGCTCTCCAACATACAATGAAACGTCGCCGGGAAGGTGCGTTGCAATTGACGAATGTAAGTGGTCGATGGGTGATGGAGGTGAAACCTCGGCTAGCAGATCATATTCCTTCTTCTTATCGAACAGAGATTCCACAACGGTTACTTGCACCGGTTGCCCTCATAGCCTATCACCAGCCGATGGCACAGAGTCAATTGGTTGAGATGATTGGGCCACGTGCTTACGACCATGTACGTGAATTGGCAGTTCTCGGACTTGTCGATCGTCGCCGAGATGGACTGACGCGACGTTTGACCACGACTCGAAGATTCGCTGAATACTTTGGTTGTCCATTTGCAGAATCACGCAAGGTAAGAAAGTGGTTTCGTGAGCAAGCATCGAATGCCGGTTTGACTGGGGCTGAACTTGCTGCAGCTCTTGGGGGCGATGAAAGTGGAGAGATACAGGATGCCCCTGAGGTTCCCGTCAGTGATGATTGGGACGAGGAGAATGCAGAAATCATTGAGGATGATGAAGAGTAATCATCATTCTTCTCTCAATGCCTTTAGAGCATTCTCAATAGATGCTGCAGTGATACGCTCTCCGCTGGAACGAATCATGTCTACAACAACATCGACTTCATCGTCATTAGCACCCGCAGTTACAGCCATGTTGCGAGCATGCAACTTCATGTGTCCTGCTTGAATGCCTACTGTGGCCAAAGCGCGTAATGCACCGAGATTCTGTGCCAATCCTGCTGCAGCCATCACTTTGGAAAGATCATCTGCAGTCCGAGCTCCCATGATTGCAACATTGGCCTTTGCGACAGGATGTACTCGGACAGCCCCTCCTACCAATCCTACTGGCATCGGCAATTCGATTGAACCTACAAGGTTCCCATCACTATCTTTCTCCCAATGTGTAAGGGATCCGTACGTCCGTTCGTGTGAAGCATAAGAGTGCGCACCAGATTCAATTGCACGCCAATCCTGCCCACATGCAACTCCAATGGGCGAGATCGCATTCATGATGCCCTTGTTGTGGGTTGTCGCCCGAAAAGGGTCGGCAGCCGCAAAATGGTATGCTTGTAGTATGCCCTCAATGACTTCGGCACCTTGCTTAGCGTCTCCTGCATCAGCCATTTCTTCAGGTGTGAATGTAGCGCTGACTCTGGCAAGACGGTGTATGGCCAAATTGCTGATTATTCGAAGAATAACTGTGCCACCAGTAATTGCTTCAATGCGGGGTGCGATGGTTTCGGCCATGGTATTGACTGCATTTGCACCCATGGCATCTCTACAATCCACCAATATGTGCACGATGACCATGGGGCCTGATTCCGTATCTAGTACTCTTGCACTGAGGTCACGACAGCCACCACCAAATTTTACCAAAATAGGGTCAACTTCATTGCAGGCTTCAATCAAATCCGAACTGGCCTCAAGCACAGCCTCTTTGGCAGCGAATGCATCAGCACACCCGACAACCTGTATCTGTCCAATCATAATGGGTTCTGTATTATTCGAGACAAATCCACCTTTTGCATGGCATCTCTTGGCCATGTTACTTGCTGCAGCAACTACGGATGGCTCTTCTAAAGCAAATGGGACGATGTAATGCTCTCCATCAATGATGAAATTAGTTGCAATTCCGACGGGTAATGCTAGCGTCCCAACGACATTTTCGATGATTCTGTCTGCTGCGGCCTCAGTCAATTCTCCCGTAGCAGCCAAGGCATCTATTGCATCTTGGTCTAAACCTGCCAATTCTGCAACCTTCTCTCTGCGCTCCTTCACACTCAATTTGTAGAATCCCTTCAGGCGACTGTTCTCAACGGGCATATTCTGTCCTCACTTGGCTCCTCGCACAGGCCCCTCTAAATGGTTGCGAGCCAACCCTTGGCTACCTTGAATTTTAAACAATTTTTGAGGTAGAAGGAAAGAGGCGAAGCGTTAACGATGCGTTACTAACGCTTTAGATGCGTTAACAAAGCGTTAACAAAGCGTTAATCAGATATTTTTCACCCATTTAAAAATAACAAATTATTCGGAAAAACCGATTTGGTAATCCGTTCAACGCTTAGAAACAGGATTCTGGCTGCGTTATTCTCGCGTAAACGTGTTAAACCCAATCTTAGTTCGCTGACGTATATGTCTATCAGCGCAAGTGGGAGTCTTCACTTACCATACATGAGGGCAAATCCATTCTCCACACGTCCTGTTGAGGCAGAAGATGCAGAAATGTTGGTCGGAAGATCGCATTTGATGACAAATTTGAGCCATCATCTGCGTTTTGGTGGCCCTAGATTGATGATATTGCTTGGAGAACGTGGTACTGGACGGACCTCAATTCTGCATTCTTTGGGCGTTTTGACGCCGAACGTGCACCATTTGTCTATGTATCCTGAAAAAATTCCTGCT
>CAYYKF010000075.1:0-10561 GCA_964441035.1 uncultured Candidatus Poseidoniales archaeon | reverse complement strand
AAGGAAATGCTTGGTTCATTCGAGCGGGTGATATTTTTGAAAAGGAATGGGACAACAATGGGGCTCCAAATGTCAAAATTGAAGATTCATTCTTCGTATCAGGACACCCCAGTGCCGGAGATTTTGACGAGATGATTTACTGGCTTGTTGGCGAGATGGGTGGAGGTGGCACAGGCTCGCTGACTCTTAGAGATCATGCTGATGCAACACCGATAATCGAAGAATGGACTTCTGGTGATAAAACGTCAGAGTTAGGTCAGGCACCCTATCCCAGCGGTGAGTACACTCTGACTGGTACGCAGAGTGGAGATTCATACATTCACCTCATCGTTGCAGGTGGGATTACAACGACTTGGACGTTGTGACGGGATTATACATTCATTCAAGAAGGTCGAGCACATCACTTTGTTCATGAGTGATCGAGTTAATGCGATGTTGGCCAGAGCAAATACTGATTTTGTCATGTTTGTAACCAATGTTTGCCCCTACTGTCACAAAGCAAAAAGAATGTTAGATCAACATAAATTGTCGTGGTCAGATTACAATGTCCAGAAAGACCGCACCTTGCAGATGGAAGTCGTCGCAATGACCGGACATCGCACAGTACCAGTTATCTTTGACACACGTGGAGATAATCCGATTTTTGTTGGTGGATCTGATAATCTAGAAGATTATCTCTGATTAAGCCGCCTCAGCTCCTTCGCCTTCACCAAGAACACGGCGAGTTTCATCAGGGTCAATGAACAGAACTGCAAGGATAATCAGAGATTCGAAAACAGCAGCAAGAAGGAATAGTGTCGCGTAATCAAATCGACTCGCAAACAAATCCGTCAATGAGTAACCAATGACCGCAGAGAGATTCATCATTGCCATGTAGGCAGTGAATTGAGTCCCACCAACTTCGCTCCATGTGATTTTCATCATCATAGAGAAAATGTTGATTGAGACAATACCCCACACAAATGCGCGGATACACCAAACCGTAACAAGGAACGTAGCATTGCCCCACCAGGCTTCCGTTAATCCCCAAATAACAGTCATCATGGTTCCTACTAAAGCAGCATAGATGATGATTGATTTACCACCAAATCGCTTTCCTAATTGGCCCCCTACAATATATCCAATCATGGTGATAACCAATATCAGGCCTCCCTTCGCTGCATTGAATTTCTCTTCGGACCAATTCAGTTCACGAATGAATAGTAGTGGGAGAACAGGTAGTAGGAAGTAGGAGAGTGAGAGTGCCAAACTTAGCACAATACCTAGCCTCGTTGAACGCAGTGAAAATGCAGTGAAAACCTTTGAAACAATTTCCCTGAAATCACGTTTTTCTTCGACATCAGGATTGAATTCTATTTCACCATCATCTTGCCATGGGAATCGCTTTTCACCTGGGCGTTCGGTCATGAACAATGGAACCATCATGATGAGTAGTAGGATTGGAATTTGCAGCAATACAGCCCCCTTAATACCAACAATTCCGATGATTGACCCTAGACCTGCACCTCCAATCATTCCGCCAAGAATCTTGGAACTAAACATGTAACTGTTCACTTTCTCAAATTCATGTACTTTGAGTACGTCAACAGCCAATGCATCTGTACTGACATCCTGTAGGGATGTGAAAATATTGTAGACGAGGAAGATTGCCGCAATGGTGCTGAAATTTTGTGAAGGGTTCGGAACAAACAGAATCAAAGAGAGGGTTAGGATCATTCCGATTTCAGCGACTAGAATCCATGGACGTCTTCGTCCCATCTTCCTGTATTGGAAACGATCGATGATTGGACCCCAGAGGAATTTGAAAGTCCATGGTAAAGTACCTAGGAGCAGTAATGTCGCAATTGAACCTGCACCAAGACCTTCTGCTGCAAGATAAGTCACAAAAGTCACAGTGATGAATCCCCAGGGCAATCCTTGAGCGACATACAATGCGCAAAGGGTGAGAACTCTTGCACGGTAACTATCGGTCAAGGTGTTACCTTCAGGACCTTCTTCCCAAGTTTCTTCCTCGACATCTTCAGCATCTACGATAAAACTCATTTGAAACTCATCACGACGTAATGAGATGAAACCTACGAGGCAAAATAGTGCGATTAGCCATGGAATAAATAGAATCCCAGAAAGACTTCCATCACCGACAGCAAGTCCACTTACCTCTTCAGTTTCAGACGTCTCATTGACTTCAGAATTCCAATCCCACCAAGCCATGGTTGCAATAATATCCAATCCTGTTTGCAACCCTGCCTCAACGTTGAGCCTACCACCAGCAAGCGTGTTGAGTGTGGTTACAGAATCAGTTTGGGCGTGTTTCGGTGTTTGCTCACAAGTATCCCCTTCCTCCAAGATATATTCATGCTGGCCACGCAACCAAGTTGCAGTATGACCATGCATGATGAAATTGAAATGATCAGAATTCCCTTTCGTATCATCAATGACTCTTACCCAATCTTCAGGGTGACTAAGGTTAGTATTGATGTCCCTCAAGTGTCCTTGGAACCATTCTGCACGGCTTTGCATTTCATCTGTGACTTCAAGCCCTCTATCCTCATAATATGACCAATCATCGACAGGTGAAGTGAATTCGTATAGCGTCCAATAATCTTCATTACAACCTGACAATTGACTTGCCAAAGGCGTAGGGACCGGCCAATTCAGTGCAAACATATCGAGGTTGACATAGGTTACATTGGTCCCATTTGGGATGTGATTTTCAACGAAGTGTAGACTTCCTAGTCCGCCGTCTTCAACGTGAGGACTTCCTTGCCATTCCTCATAATCCCACCATCCAAGTTTCCATGTGTGGGTTGGTGTACCGTTCCATTGCGATATGGCACGGGCAAATTCCAGTAGTGAACCAGAACCCGTTCCGTCATCATATGCACCAGAACTAGAACACCCTGGATAAGTTTGCCCGACTACCGGTGGTGGTGAGTAACAGATTGCGTCGTGATGTGAACCGAGAACAACCCATGAATCATCCAATGTACCATTGATTGTGACCACGATATTTTCACAATTTTCACATAATTCCGTTGTAAACGGTTGTCGTTCAACATCATATCCCATGTTTTCCAATTCTTCAGCAATCCAGTTTCGGGCATTGATATTGGCTTGTGTATCGATGCGACGATAACCGAACTGTGTCATTGAGACCATGTTGTCGTAGGCTGCACTACCTTCTGGCCAATCAGGGGCCTCTTGCTGCATCACCTCAACTTCTGCCCCGGCAGGTGACAGTGGGACTAGAGCCAGCATCAGCAACGAGAGAATAACAAGCGCACCGCCTCTGCCCATAGGCAGAGGCAGTTCCCTCCTTGTCATGAGGCTTCGCCTTGGCAGGAATGATTAGGTTTCACCATTACCCGGTCCATATGGCAGACTGGGTGGTCCCTGAAAATCGGACGAAACCAGTTCTGCATGGAAGTGTTCTCCGCCAAGAAATGGAACAACCAATATCGAGTTCTCTAGCCGCGTGGTGGCTCACTCAGGCCTCTTGGATGGTCAGATTTAGAGATGGTCCATTGGTATTGATTGACCCTTGGTGGAGAGACCTTTTTGCAGGTGATCGCTGGGGTAAATTGCTTGGCGAATTCCCTCTCGAACCCGAAGAGCATCCCGAACCTGATTTGATTCTGTGTACGCACTGGCATGATGACCACATCTGTCCAGTTAGCATACCTCGACTTGCTACAGTTTTTCCAAAGGTTCGATTCGTGGTTCCGAATCGTTCCGTTGACATGCTGTTAGGATGGGGCATCGAATCCTCGCGTATCGTGACGATGAAGGGAATGGATTCAACCACGCTTGATGATATTACAATTCATGCAATTCCTGCAGCGCATGAAGAGTTGGACATCAATGATGATGGTGCATGGTATCTTGGATATACCATCTCATTTTCAGATTCAACAGTGTTGCATATGGGAGATAGCCGCCCTTATCCTGGTTGGCATGAAGCCTTCCTGAATGCAGCACCAAATGGATATGACCTCGTATTTGCATGTATCAACGGTAATGACAATCTGCGACATGATGAAGCTGTAGATTTGGCATTGGTTCTCAAACCTCGATTGATTGTTCCCATGCATTATGGCATGGACCCAGGTAACACCGTTAATCCTGATATTTTTGTGCGTGAAATTGAGGAACGTGCTCCCGAACAGTCGTATGTAATTCCGAAGGTGGGGGGCATAATTCCAATCGAGTAATGTAGTTTGGAAAAAATCATTCAGTAATGTCCATCCAATAACGGACATATCATTAATACAACCAAGAGAAATGAAATCGAATCTTTTCTGTGGGAAAAGAGATGACCCTGAAGTGTCGTCGGAGGTACATGCGCAGAGGTGCCGACGCCATTTTCTGTTCGATTCCCGCACGAATCGGCATACTCGGTAACCCTTCAGATGATTACAATGGCCAGTGTATTTCCACACCTTGTAAGAATTGGCGTGCTACTTGTGTATTGACACCGCACGAGAATCGCTGGGATGCTTCCCTGAGTTTGGATTTTTCAGAAGCAGATGAATCTATGGAATTCAAATCCATAGAAAAGTTGGCTGAAAACCCGCCTGATCTTGCAGAAGGGGGAATTAGTCGATTGGTACTTGGAACTCTGATTCATTTTCAAGAAGAGTGCATCGCAAGTGGATTCGCGATGCCTGCTAGTGGTTTTCAAATGATAGTCAAAACCAATATTCCTCGGCAGGTTGGACTTGCTGGTTCTTCAGCAATTGTAACAGCTGTCTTGAGAGCCTTACTCACCCATCACGGTTTGGGAACTGCATTACCCCCTCATGCTGTGGCAGATATGGTTCTCAAAGTTGAAACTCAAAAGCTTGGAATTGTTGGTGGATTACAAGACCGCCTCCCCCAATCTTACAACCAAATGTTGCACATGGATTTCCGCGAGGAGTTAATGGAGGGGCGAGGTTGGGGAGCGTATGCAGCATTAGATTCCACCCTTCTTCCCGATTTGTGGCTAGCACATGCGGACATGGGAGATGAATCTGGACGTGTACATGCCAATCTCCCAGATAGGTGGGCTGAACAGGATGCAGTGATGGTACGTGTCATGAAGGAACTTGCTTGGTGTGCACACAGAGGGCGTGAAGCATTGATTGCTGGAGATATGGAGAAGTTCAACCAACAGGTCAATCGGAATTTTGACCTTCGCCTCGAACTCTTTGGTGAGGAAGCACTTGGTACCAACCTTGAGATGGTAAATTTAGCACGTAGCCTAGGATCTTGTGCAAAACAACCAGGTTCAGGAGGGGCCATATTTGGAATCATTCCTGACGAGGGATTCATGGAGCGCGCTCAAAGCGCCTTTGAGGAGCACGACTGGTCGCTCGTGCGCTTGGAGATTTGAGAATGCCCGATGATGACCGTATGCGAATTGCCTATGTTCATGATTCGCCATTGCATGGAATACTTCCAACCACCTATCGTAATCCAGAACGATTGAAGCAACTTGGTTTCACTGATGTTGTGGTTGCAGATCAGATGAGCGGCTGCCTAGGGGCTGCATTAGATGGTGCGCCAGAGGATGCCTTCGATACACTGACCACCAAAGTCCATGCAGCGAAAGACGCAGGTTTAGCCGTATGGTTGATGGATGATTTGTTCACACTACCAATCAATTCTGAAGCAGGTTGCCCTGGGCTGGATGAAACTTGGAAGATTACAACTCAAGCAATTCGCGATACACTTGAAGCCATACCTGAAGTCAGGGGTTTAGTCATGCGATTTGGTGAAACATTTGACAGTCCAGACAATTGGGTGAAGCGTGTCGACATGCTGCAATGTAATTGCATAGATTGTGCATCAATCAGTGGTATTGATCGTCGTCGTAAAGTTGTGGAAATGCTTGAGCATGTGGTTTGTCGCGAGATGGGCCGAAGATGTATCCTTAGATTGTGGGACTTGAAAGAAACAGGAATTCATGCTGATCGATTTCAACAAAGCAGGGTTCTTGCAAAATGGTCAGGTGATCCTCGATTCATGGTTTCAGTAAAGCATACTATGACCGATTATTGGCGTCATCAACCTTGGAATCCAAGTATAGAGGAGCCTGGCCCACCTCGTTTAATCGAATTCCAATGCGAGCGTGAATACGAATTCGTTGGAATGGTACCTAATTGGCAAGGAACGGAATGGAGTATGGGGCCCACGGAATGCGGCGAATCTGGAATGAAGGGATTATCCAACACACGTCCTTTAGATTGGGCTGGTATGTGGATAATACCTGTGGGGGGAGGTTGGTCATCAAGGCATGCAAGTGATGAGTTATGGGCGGACATGAATGTCCATGCAGCGTTGGCACTTTGTACCAATCCAGAACGGGAAGCCGATGAAATCCTTGCAGAATGGATTGAGTTACGTGAACTTCCTAGTGAATCTCACGCATTATTATCCAAGAGTGCAGATTTAATTCTAAGATTACGTTATCTCGATGTTTGGAGAGTGATTGCAAACCAACGCTGGATGCCTGCTGAAAATTGGTTTAGAGATGATAATTTCGTACCAGGTGCTTGCGCTTTAATTGCCAATACGGTGTCGGAAAAGGGGATGCAGGATTTGTTACGCTCTGAGCGTGCTTTAGCCACCGCCATGGCACGCACGCATCTTGGAGAAGCTGAGAAATTAGCAACATGTCAGCATACTGATTTCATTCTCTCATCTTATCGATGGGCATTGCGTTTTGCAGAATGGACAGAATCAACATGGGACGCTCTTCTTGATGCAGTTCCACTCAATCGAATGGAAGCTAAAGAAATACTCCAAAACCGCCTTTCCAATGACCCTCTCACACCTCTAAGCGTGATGGATTGACCTATTTGGCGGCCCCACCTCCCACGACCATGGAAGAGAATCTATTCTCTCGCCTCTGGGAAGAGATTGATTTCGATGACCATCCGCATACTGGTGGACACAACAGTAAACCAGAGGGCGATTTGAGGACTGATTTCGGTGAAGGATGGATTCGTTTAACAGATGAACGAATGAGCCTATCATTAGGAATTCATTGCGAAGCAGATTCGATTCACAGATGGACAACAAAGCCAGTTCAAATTAACGACGGACCAGAACGACTTGGTGTTCATCGCTGGTCTATTTCACCAGATGATTTGTCACCAGAACTCCGTAACTGGGTTGCAGAAAAGATTGGTGAACCAGAGCCAATTGCAGTTCCATCAGTTGTAAACGAGAGACAGTTTCTTTCCAAATTACGAAATTGTCTAGAAAATGAATTAGAAGATTGGACATGGCATCTTGAAATTGACAACAAGCCAGATCGCATGGGCTGGTATGTTCGTGCACCTGAAGCCTGGTGTAGTTTGTTTACCATCTTCGTTGGAATGCATCAAGGTGATTCGACAGGATTCTTCCTCTTTGAACGTGCTCCGCCTGGAGAACTGGACCGACCAGATGAAGCTGAAGCAAACCGCCTCGACGGTTTACGCACAGTAGCATTGTGCAATGCATCACGTGGAGCCCTTTCCTTGCTTGCAGGTGATATGCACTGGGCCTCTAGCCCCCGAGGTTATCCTTTGTCAGAGATTCCAGGCACAGTGCAACTATGGCCTCCATCGATGGGGAGGTGGCCTTTGTTACATGCACGTGCTGAAGAAGGAGCAGACATCTGCAATTGGGCTTTGCATTTGGTTGAAGTTCTGAAGCCGGCGATTTCAACTCTCAGCACGAAGATTGAGGGCCTCAGTTGGCATTGATAACCAACCCTTGGTTATCATAATCCCACTCAATGATTGTCCAGTTCGCAGCCTCACAAGCATCCTTCACTGCATTCACCCTACCTGCGCCTGCTAGTAGTGCCACACACCCACCTCCACCTGCGCCGAGTGCCTTCCAAGCAACAACATCCTTGGACTCGAGTAAGGGATTGACTACGCCCCTAAATGGGTCATGCAAGGCAGGGTCTAGAGCATCAACGCCTTGACAAACTTCGTGAAATGCCTCTACAACGAGATTTCTTCGATCTTGATCCAAACCCTGCGCCATTTTCTTCGCTGCCATTCGAATTGCCAATAACCCTTCAATGACTCCTTGATTTCCTTCTGTATACTTCGCCCAAATGTCATTGTGCAATTCTCCGCTCACATGTGGAATTCCACTATTTGCCACGACGAGGTGTTTATGCAACCAAAATTGGGCACTTCTTGGTGGTTCAAAAGGAAGTGGTTCAACATTCTCGCCGATGAACATTAGATGGTTGAATCCCCCGTTTTTCGCCGCCCATTGATCTTGTCTTCCACCTGTATTCCCGAGGAGTGCTTCAAATTGGTATGCTAATTCAACTGCATTTTCCTGTCCATTGATTGCAGCCATCAATGCTACGTTGATTGCACCAGTCGTACCAAGCCCAGAACCTACTGGCGCATCACAAGAATATGTGACATTTAGATGTCCTTCATCATCGACATTCAAAACCGCTCGTGCATACAGATTAATGGCGCAGTTTACGACTTCTCCTCCTACATCGTGTGTGTAAGGTGGCACATCAGTCCAACCTCCAGCCAAATCCAATCGGACCGGGGCCATCGCCTCTATTCGTCGCGCCATATACTTCGCCACCTCCGTCTTCCGCTTCAGTTCTTCGTGAGTTCTGTGATTGCATCCTTTACAATCGCTCTAGATCGATTGAGAATCATCCGCCTCCATTTGTTTGATGGAGGTGAGAATCCATTGAGCATTGCTTTTCTTTCCTTTGAACGCAATAGTGCCATCGGGGGTTTTCCACTCCACTGTGTTAATCGATTCTCAGCCCGAGCAAGGCGAAGAAGGGGGATGGGCTTAATCGTTCCAAATTCCTGAGTGATTGAAGTCCATTCAATTTCTGGCCAACGCGCTTCGACTCCTGATTGAATTCCTCCTCGAATTCGATAGGCTACACTCTTTTTTGGATCCAAAACTTGGATTCTATCCCCATAATATTGTTTCAGAATTTCTTTGTTGGCAGATTCTGAAACGAGAAGTGAATCAACACCGAATGGGCCGAGACCGGTATGGAAATCAAACCAGATGACTTTCTTCACATTGCTAAGGTTCTCACTCATCCAATCTAGAACGTGTTGGCTGGAACTGGCAAGTTTAGAGCCACCGAATTGAAGTGCTTTGGGGCGTTCATATTGCCCTTCTTGCACCGTTTGTTTTGCTGTTGCAAAACCAAGACGTGCTGAATACCAGAGTGCCTTCAAAGTGTAGAATTCAACGCCTTTCGGTGGATGTTTTGGATTGAGAAAAGAATCCAATCTAGCGTAATGTTCAGGTTCGCCAGAATATTCTTCACCGGGCGGTAGAAAGTTTCGATTCAAGTCCGCATTATCTTCGTTGACTCTTCGCAGCCATGCCATTCCCCAAGGGTTCACAATGTGTATGAATGCGAATGCAGTATCTTCGGGAAGTGAAATTTCACCACTGTGTAATCCCTCAAGTATCCAAATTTGTGATGCTGACCCAGGATATCCCTCAACACCGTGCACACCAGATGTATGGAGAATGAGATTGTTTGCTTCCGCGGGTCCATACCAAACAAAATCAGTTGTCAATGCCTCTTCGTGTGGACCCTTTTCATTAATGGCACGTGACTCAATTTCTAATTCCATTTTTTCACAAATATCAAGAAAATTCTGACGCGCACTGACGTATTCTTTCGCGAAAAGCCGCTCAAGCTTTGCATCACTCGGCATCATTTACCCTCAGTTGAATCGCCATGTGCCGATTGATTTGGGGTTGAGTTTTGCGGGCCAGCCAGATTTTGAGATGCGAGGTTTTGTTGTTGCATTTTCAAGTAAATCACATCCTCGGACATTGAATAATGGCAAATCCGTCTCGATACGGCCATCCCATTTTTGGTCTGTAGGATTGTACAGACGAACAATCGTTCCATTGCCATCAGCAGCGGGCTTAATGCAAGAGATTACTGGCATCGGTCCATCGCCGACTAATCGAATCGGTTGGAGTCGCATTCCTCGTGTTCCGAATGTACATGCTTCGTCAAATTCGCCATCCAACTGGGGTTTTGGTAATGCATTCAGTACACTCGCGTTGCACGCATAAGTTTCCGAGACTTGGTGGATTTCTGATTCACTCCAATTGTCTTCAAAGGCCATGATTGCCCATCGAGTCCAATGGGATCCCTTGCATTGCGCCCCTGGTGCTGCGAAGACGGGTCCTGCTCGATTTCTACGGCTGGAAAAACCATCTCTACTGAGGTGTCCAGTGGCACGGAGTAAGGTTACAGCAAGGATTGTGCCGGACTCGCTTGTAATCGCTTCATATTCATTTGAACCAGGGCAGAATAATGCGACTCCTCCATCTTTTTCTTGCGCAATTAGCAAGTCGGAGAAATGATGGGTTGGCACATGTGGTTGTTCCCAGTCTGCATGATGTGGCCAATTTGCAGGGCGTTCGATGATATCGAAGGCACCACCTGCGTGTACCGTTTTTGTTTCACAGCCAGTTGGTATCTGCATTCGTAGACGATGATCTTCACTTGCATTATTCACCCAAGTTTCAATTTCAACCATTTTGTGCC
>CAYYKF010000074.1:0-10582 GCA_964441035.1 uncultured Candidatus Poseidoniales archaeon | reverse complement strand
TTGCTTGGGAAGCAGATGACTAAACCTGGGTCATTCAGGAACCATGATTCAATCATGTTGGCATGGAAAGGACCGCTTCGGGTTTTGGCCCCCAAAGGAATCCGCACCACCATCGGCACTTCTGCACCCCAGCGCCATCTCAGTTGTGCAGCATTGTTGATGAGCGGATTCATTGCGAGTGCTGCGAATCCGCCGAATTGGATTTCAGCAATTGGACGTAAGCCACCAAGGGCTGCGCCTGTCGCAGCATGAATGATGGCTGCTTCGGAAAGTGGCATGTCGAGCAGTAGGTCACTGTGTCCAGCATTCTTCAGTGGGATGTTCATTCCAAAAGCGCCGGAGACTTCCATGTCTTCTCCCATGAAAACCGCCGAGGAACCATATCGCTCAGCGATGGCAACCATACCATTCTGGATGGCACGACTGTAGGACCAGGCGTTTGCTTCATCTGAGAATTCAAGGGTCACTTCTCCCGGTGCGACCTTTGTCTCTTCTTCGCCACCGTCGCTGTTTTGTAGACGAGTCAATTGATTCTCGTGGGTGTCAGCATCATGTAGGCTGGTGATACCCTTGGTAACAGTGATGCCTTCTGGCCAAGGCATGGCTTCCATTTCGGCTCTTCCTGCATCGACATATGCTTGTTCTTCTTCCTCCATTTCAGAGAGGGTCTTCTCATTGATGCCCATCTTCAAGAGCAGTTTACGATGATTTGGCACAGGATCTTTTTGCTCCCAGTATGAGAGCAATCCCTTGTCGACATAACCCGGTGGAGTACCACTTGGTGCGCCAAGGTAGAGGTCATCATGATGATGAGCATGTCCACATCCTCGCATCGTTTCGACATGGATTAGAACGGGTCCTCCTCCTTCAAGCGCAAACTCTCTTGCGGCAGCGATTGAGGCATGGAATAACATTGGGTTTGAACCGTCAATTGTCCATGATGGCATTCCCATGGCGGCACCCTTGTCGCCCCAAGTCTCAGCAGCAGATTGGCCGACAGCGAAGGTATCGAGTGCAATTTGGTTGTTCTGAATCATGAAGGCAATTGGCAAGCCACGTGCTCCAGCGAAGTTCATCGCTTCCCAGAATTCGCCAGATGAGCTGCATCCTTCACCAACTGGTGCAAATTGGAATCGTTTCATCTCAAGGCGTTGGCTTGCAAGCGCAACGCCAGTTGTCGTGGCACTGGCAATAGGGAGTGGTGCAGTTGGTGGCATGATACCCAATTCAAGGTCACCAATGTGCAAATCTCTGCCACCCGAACCTGGATGTCCTCCGTCCATGTAAGAGCCTGATTTACCCATCTGGGCAGCGAAAAGAGAAGTTGGTGTTTGGCCCATTGCCAAGGCTAAACCAATGTCACGAATCATTGGGGCAACGATGTCTCCAGTGTGCATTTCTCCGCTTGGCTTGTCCTTGGCTAGATGTAGTGCAGTTGCACAAGCAACGATTGCTTCTTGCCATGTTGAACGAAATCCTTTGCCACCGAAACGTCCTCCATCTGGAGTCTCCAAACCATTCGTGAACAGATCCTTCAGGTGAGTGTCAAGGGCGCGTGTTCTAGTCATCCAGCGCTGCCAATTCATTCGTTGCTCAATGGTGACAGCAGCCGCATGGGCGATTCTTCGTAAACACAACCTCACATCAATGAGCAAGCGTTTGGCACGCCTTGAGAGGTGGAGAGCGCCAGTTCTTCGAGGAATAATTTCCTCAACGTTCAGGCCCATCTCTTGAGGGCGTTTCGAAAGATTATCTTCCAATTGGCTGGCGAATGATTCGCTGAATAGATGCAAATTTGGACCATCCCATTCAGTCTGTTCAAATTCATTGGCGACCTCGTCAAACAGCCACCCTATGAGTCGTAGATGACCATCATGGCGTTCGGCGAAGAATCTGATCAATTCCGCTTTGACGTCGTCTCTGCTAACAGTATTTTCCAGATCTAAATGGGCACGTGGCTTCCATCCTTCGCCCCACAGATTTGGCAAGTCGCTCTGAGACAAAGGATTCCCTCCGATATCTTCGTTTGACATACGGCCTAAAACGATGTGCTGGCCTCGGCGCCCGTAGGGCGCCGTTATTCTTCTTCATCCATGACATCAGAAAGCGCTCTGACGGTCACACGAGTGACGACAACTGTCGCGATGATGGTTGCAATTAATCCGATGATGAGCATCGACATACCACTCATTGAAGATGTGAAATTACTGAGACCTCCTTCTCTCAGTGCAATTTCTCCGATGGCATATCCATAGTAGGCATACGCTAGACAGTAGACCAAACTCGAACAGTTAGAGATGACGAACGTTCGTAGGTTCACCGGACCTGCACCGAGGATGTAGTTCAACCATTCATCAGGTAGGATGGGGGATAGTCTCACTAAGATTGAGATACGCATGCTTTCTTCTCCAAGCGCGGCCTCTATCCTAGTCAATTTCGGGTCTCGAGATACACCAGCAAGGATTGCATCTCTAAAGAGCCATCTTCCGAAAAGGAAGGCAATAACTCCTCCAATCATTGACCCTGCAAAGTTGATGATGACCGCCCAATGGAAGGGAAAAATTGCGCCTGCAAAGACTTTGAAAAATGGTGTCGGCATCAATAGAACGACTGCCAATGATAGACCGATGATAAAGGCGATAATTCCCCATGAACCAGCATGGTCCATCATGTCGACTACTGCTTCATGATTCTTGAATAACAACACGGCGCAAGCGACGCAAACTGCGATGAAGACAAGACCCAATCCTACCCTCCACAGATAGAGATGCGGTTGATGTTCCATCATGCGATTCAGAGCATCCCGCCTCTTTGCCAAAACGTGGTCATTTCGCGGAGCGTTTGGAGTCAATTTCACTCCTCCTCGTCAGGTGCATCAGGGAGTGCTTCAAGGCAATCTACAATCATCTGCTGGGCATCCTCAAGTTGAGTGGAATACATCGGTAGTTGTTCACGAACTGGTATACCCATATCCCAAATCAAATCCCGAATAATTTCCATTGCCAAATTGGTCATTCGCAATGTGTTTGGATCAACGGGAATCATACCTGTGAATTCAGTCAGAATTGCCACTTCTTCGGGCGGGTCCATCAATCTCTCAAGTTGTTCATCAAGTTCACCTTGAATGGAGTCAGCTTGTGCATCCATCGCATCGATTAGGCGACTCCTTCGTTCTGCTTTCCTTTCCGCAATGATAGCTTCTCGTTCTGTATCTTCAAGGTCTTCATCTAAATCGACACCGACTTCAGCTCCGAGGATGAGTTCATCGAATGCTATTCGCAGCAGTCTTTCTAGAACCGCAGCATCAACATCTACAGGCGAATCCATCTGAGCCATCACAGTTTCAACGAAACCGGTATTGATGGCTTCATCACCGAGTAATTCTTTCAATATTGGTAACGACCATGAAGGGTCTCCTGGAGTGACACTTACCTCAAAGAAGCCGGAGCCTGATCCGGTACGAATTTCTGCGGGAGGTTCCACAAAGAGTTTCTTGGCATGTTTGTCTACTTGAACCAACAATTTCCCCATGTCAATTGGTTTTGCCATCACTTCTGATACACCTGCTTTGGCTGCAGAAACCAAGTATTCTTCACCGACATTTTGTGACAGAACAACGATGCGGCATTTGAGTGCGAACTCGGGATCAGAAGAGAGCCGACTTGCGGCATCAATTGCATCTCCAATTTTCCATTCTCCATCAATCAAAACCACGTCTGGCATCGTGGCTAGAGAAGTTGCTTCACATTGCCGCAGTGTCCCTGCTCGGGTAACCGAATAGTCCTCGCGCTCAAGGGTTCCGGCGAGGAGATTTCGCCGGCCCTCATTTTCATCTGCAACGATGATTGATGCCATGGGAACGGCCTGCGGCCGTTTTCGACGTCCTTTGAATGTCGCCCTTCATTCAAGGTAAGTCTGGCGGTTATCTCAGTACTTTGGGACCGCCGAGTCGATTTGTTGATGCCAAGCATGAATGCCGCCTTCAAGATTGAACATTCGCTCAGATTGAAAGCCAGATTGAGTCAGAGCGTATGCAGCCATCGCTGATCGATTTCCAGTTCTACAATAGAGCACGATATCACGATCCTTTGGAAGTTTGTTTGCTGCAATTAGAATCTCTTCGTGAGGAATTAGAGCATCTGTTCCAGGCAAGGTGACGATGCTTGCCTCTATTGAGTTCCGAACATCGACAAAGAGTGGCGACCATCCTTCCTCCAATTTAGACACGTAGATTTGTGGAGATATTTCTGCAAATGGCATCGTCATCTTCTTTGAGCCACAGAATCCCTCATAATCAATCAATTCTGTAACCGTTTCTCGATTTGGTATTGAAGTGAAAGAAAGTGTTCTCATTGACATGTCTAGAGCATCATAGACCAGTAGTTTACCTTGTAGTGGCTTGCCAATTCCAAGCAAGACCTTGATTGCTTCAGTCGCTTGGATTGAGCCGATGACACCAGGTAAAACACCGAGCACACCACCATCCTCACAAGTTGGAACCGATTCAGGTGGAGGTGGTACAGGAAAGAGGTCTCGATATGTTGGTCCATCATTCAAATTGAACACGCTAACCTGTCCTTCAAATCGGTAAATACTTCCATAGATCCAAGGAATTCCAAGGATTTCACAAACATCATTCACCAGATAACGTGTTGGAATGTTATCTGTTCCATCAACCAGAACGTCGTGACCCTCGATGAGAGTCAGTGCATTTTCCGAAGTCAGCCTTTCAGCATGAACTTGAATTGAAATTGTTGGATTCAATTCCCGTAGTCTAAGCATTGCAGATTCCGCTTTAGACGTCCCTACGTCTTCATCTGAGTGCAGAATTTGACGTTGGAGATTGCTTCGCTCAATGGTGTCATCATCGATGATTGTGAGATGACCGATACCTGCAGCAGCGAGATAGAGTAGCGAAGGAGAACCCAAGCCACCTGCTCCTACGCAAAATACGCGAGATTCTTTCAATCTCGCTTGTCCATCTTCTCCAATTTGAGGTAAGGTCAGGTGCCGCGCGTAGCGCGCTCGGTCTGCAGGCGTAAGGCCCTCCATGTCGACCGCTCAGTGGACGTTGTCTTCAAGCCAACGCTCTGCATCTATCGCTGCTTGACAACCCTGTCCTGCAGCGGTGATGGCTTGTCTGTAGCGTGTATCAACCACATCTCCGGCCGCGAATACACCAGGTACACTGGTCATCGTATGTTCTCCGTGAATCAGATATCCTTCGTCATCAGTTTGAAGTTGACCCTCTAGGAATTGAGTAATTGGTGTGTGTCCAATCGCGATGAAGGCACCGGTGCACGAAATTTCGTGCTCGCTACCATCCCTTGGGTCTTCGAGAATTGCTCCTGTCAATCCATTCTCATCTGACAACCACTTCTTGACTTGCTTGAATGTTTGAATCTCAATCTTTGGATGAGTTGCAGCCCGGTCGTACATGACCTTTGAAGCACGGAATACCTCGCGTCGATGCACTACGGTGACCTTTGATGCGAACCGTGTCAAGAATGTGGCTTCCTCCATCGCAGAGTCGCCACCGCCGACGACGATGATTTCTTCATCACGGAAGAATGCCCCATCACAGGTAGCACATGTGCTGATTCCTCTGCCTTTCTGTGCATCCTCTCCTTCAGCACCAAGCCAAATCGCTTCTGCACCAGTGCAGATAATTACGGCATGTGCGAAGAATTCTTCTCCTTCAACTTCGATTTTGAATGGTCGTTGATTGAAATCAACACTACCGACGTTGCGGTCTTGCACTTCTAGACCAAAACGCTCAGCCTGTGCACGTAAATCCATCATCATCTCTGGACCTCCAATCCCTTGTGGATATCCTGGAAAATTCTCGACATCGCTGGTCAGCATCAGCTGGCCACCAGACATGTATCCTGCAAACATCAGCGGGTTGAGCATCGCGCGAGCGGTATAGAGTCCAGCAGTGTATCCGGCTGGCCCTGAACCGATGATGATGACATTGCGCACATCGCCGCTCATAGGTTGCTGGCAAGTACGACATCTCTTCAACCTTCACTTACCGGCTCCGGAACAAGGAGGGAGCATATGGACGTCATTTCACATTGGTTCATGGGTTCTGGAGCAACACATGGGCGCACTCGTTTTTGGGCTGCTGGTGCAATGGGTGTATTGCCGGACTTGTTGGTTTTCATACCAAATACAATCTTTCTCATTCTCAATGGCAAGTCACGTCCGGATGTTGATGAAACGACAGTAACCGCAGACTTTGGATGGTATGCTTGGGAAGCCTACCAAATCACACATAGCCTGTTTTGGATGACCGTCGGCTTCTTGCTAACTTGGTGGTACTTTGAGAAAAAAGGTGTGAGCCAACTCTTTTTCACAAACGAGAACCTTTCTGCTCGAAATGCAGCCATCTTTCTCTGGATTCCTTGGTTGTTGCACATCTTGAATGATATTCCTACGCACGCGAGGCAATTCTTCCCGACCCCGTTCCTTGCTCCGATTAGTGACTATACATTTGATGGAGTTCGCTGGTCAACGCCATGGGTTTGGTTGACGAATTTAGCCATTATTTTGATGATATGGGGTGCCGTATTCTATCGAAAGAATACAACCGAAGAAAGTACAGATTAACCAACTGGATACCCTCATTTCAGTAAATTCCTATTTGATTATAGGGTGTCTATTGACATCATTGATTGATAGTCATGCAGATGTCACCCTTCGAGTTCGTCACCGTCTTCTGCTCGTTGATTGTCGGTTTGGCGCTCTCTCACATCTTGCGCGCTGTGTCAGATTTGTACGAGATTCGGGAACGGGTCAAGTTGTACTGGGTCAATTCGCTTTGGGTAATCACTGTCACCATGTGGCCAATTTTCACGTGGTGGGGGCTCTGGAAACTTTCCATCGACCTTGACGAATGGCATTATGCTCAATACTGGTTCCTTGTCACAAATCTAGCATCGATTTATTTCTTCACAACGCTCGTTTTACCAAAAGCAACCGATGAGGGAATCATCGACTTAGAGGTTCACTATTATTCGGTACACAAGGCATTCTTCTTGATCGTTGCATTCTCTCTTTTCAGTTCAGCTGCAGTCAATTATTCTCTATTCGGAGAATCCCTGATTGGTCCAATGACAATCATGCCATCCATCGTAGGATGTGCTGCAGTTGCTGCTGCATTTACTGAATCTAGGCCTTATCACAAGTTCATTGGTGTCTTCATGTTCCTGATGTTCATTGCATTCCAATTGCTTGACAACACAGTGATTGAATTTGAGAATGTTGACAACGCATTGGCTGGGTTCGAGAATGGTTGATTGAATCGGTCCTGACAGCAGATTGATGTTCTGCTGCGACTGAGCCATACCATGGGCGGTGGTGACGATGAACATGGTTTCATTTCTCTCGTGTTTGAAGAGGTTCCTTCAGACGAGATGCTCAGCCGCGCGAGGATGTTCCACGAACAGATGGATCAGAGACGGACAACGCGTCATTTCTCTTCCCGTGAGGTGCCCCGAGAATTGATTGAATTGGCCATCAAGACAGCAAGTACTGCTCCCTCTGGTGCCCATCTTCAGCCTTGGACATTCGTAGCGATTTCCAATCCAGATTTGAAAGCGCAGATGCGCAAAGCCGCGGAGCAGGAGGAGAAACGGACTTACGACGAGCGCATGCCAGAAGCGTGGGCAGAATTACTCCGCCCTCTTGGAACTGATTATGTGAAGGAACACATCACCGACGCGCCATGGGTCATTGTATTGTTTAGACATAGCAAGCGCCCTAGAGGCATTGGCGAATGGAGTCCAACCTATTACGCACAAGAATCGTGTGGAATCGCGGCAGGCCTGTTCATCGCAGCAATCCACAATATGGGCCTTACGACCCTCACACATACACCCTCTCCAATGGGTTTCCTTCGTGAACTCCTCGACCGACCGGAACATGAGCACGCGATGCTATTGATGCCAGTCGGCTACCCGGATGAGGGGGCAATGGTTCCCAACATTAGTCGTAAATCGTTGGATGCAATCTCTGAGTTTTTTGAGTGAATCAGGGAGCCTATTCTCATTCAGAATGTTTGAATGATGTGGATTAGGATTCATCTTCTTCACTGATTATTTCGGCGAATTCAATTTCGCGAGAATCGTTATGTTTCTTGATTGCAATTGCAGAACCGACCAAAATTAGAGTCAGCAAGATGGACAATGTGAGTATTCCAATCGGGAATCCTGAGTCTGATTGAACTTCGAGGTCTTGTTGCTGCCACAATGGAATTTTGCTTTGGTCATACACAGGCCTGATGTAGATCAAGTTACCAGAATTATTCGAATTATAATCGGAACTCGGGATGGCAGGGTCAAGGTCCGTGTATCCATCCAAGCGCTGTTCAAACTCGATGAAGCGTATCTCTGAGACATCCAATTTTAGTAACACATCAACAGTATATGGCACGCGTGGTTCTGCAAATTCAGAGCCACTCAATATTTCTGTGAACAATGTAATCGCAGTTCCAGTGACATCAAATTCACACCATTTCCCCCAATGTTCTTCGTCGACATCCAAGACAATATGTAAGGTATCACCTGTACGGGTGCCCTCTCCAACTGCGTCATCATCACCGTCATCACCAAGGTCTATATTAGGCCGGATTTGTGCGATTTGCGTATTGTCTGAATCCCATTCAAGTGAAGTGAATGCGACTTCCATCGTAGTGGTCCCATTCGGAATCCAGACATAGTGACGGTCATCGGTAGCATAGGTTCCAAAAGTGCTGCTTGGGCCATTGTTAAAGTGACTCCACTCACCCTTCCATGCATGTCGAAGTTGATCGGTTTCAAGTGGTATTTGATGGACTCCAATCAAGTCCATGTAGTACTCATTTGCATCCCAAACAGTAACTTCAGGATGGTCGATAAAACCATCCCCATCTGAATCACGGAGCAGTTGCAGCGTTCGTGCCAATGCAACGGCATGGTCTACGTGAACCAAACCGTGCCCTATTCGCCAATCATGGCATCGATTGGTTTGATTTGAGATGTAGCATGTATCTGGAATGTCATTGCAGCTATCCTCATCATTTCCTTCCTCACACTGGTTTTTCAGAATGTCATATTGAGCAGTCAATTCAAGGATTAACTCCACCTCATGAACACGTGTTTCATTGGTATTGAACCATTCTGGGTCTTGGAATCCTTGTGCGGCCTGGCCAGTGACCATGGCAGTTCCTTCATCATGGTCTTCGTATTGATATTCAGCAGTACCCAAAGAAGGTGCAACATCAATCAATACTGTGGCAATTCCTCCAATGTGAGGTGTGGCCATGCTTGTACCACTAATCGACATGTAATACAAATCGCCTTGCGTACGTGTGGATGCATCGATTGCAGTCGCACGGGGTGCAGTCGCCCATATATCTCGACCAGGCGCTCCGATGTCGGGCCATGTGTGTTGCTGGTTAATCCAACCGCGTGAGGAGAATGATGTGACCGCACTGCCATCATGTGTCAATGCAGCCACAGAAATTGCTGAGGGTGTGTTCGCATACACATTGGTCCGTAAATCATCATCTCCTTCAGCCCCGCTACCGCCTGAATTTGAGGCCGCAAAAATCACTGCAACTCCGTTATCATACGTCAGTCTATTTGTCAACTGCGCAATGACATTCGCGGGGTTGTAATCTCCATTTGTACCCCAGGAATTTGAGACGACACGGATATTGAAATCGTTGAGTCCTGGCCTTGAATTTTCATAGGTCCATTCAAGCCCCTGTTCTGCAGCGAAAATACTAGCACCATCACCAGTACCTAGCGCTACGATTTGAGCACCTTTTGCGGTTCCAAGCCTGCGACCTGCACTCGCATCACCATTTCCTGCAATGGTTCCTCCAACATGTGTTCCGTGCCCAGAAGAGGTGTCAGAATTGCAGTTGGGTGCATTAATCCAAGCCACACCAGACCACTTGGCTGACCAAATCAATTTCTCGCCTGTCCATGGCTCTCCACAGTCAAAGTCAGGATGCTCGCCATCAATTCCTGTGTCTAAGTCAACTGCAGTTGTTCCATCTCCATCCCATTCTGCAAATGCGAGGTCATCAAAGATGACATCTCCATCACGGTCGATGATGGCTCTGTGCCATGACAAGGAAGAATTTACCACATGCACAGTTTCATGCATCATCGCAGATGGGTCTGTTGGGTCACCGGGCAAATAGAAGTGCTCTAGCAATCTGTTTCGCTCGATGAAAAATACATCCTCCAGCAGTGAAAGTTGTCGTATTTGATTCGGCGTCCCTTCAAACAATCCGCCGTGAACAACACGCATGACACCCAATGTCTCAAGACCAATTTCGTCAATTGCTTCCCACTTCACGTCATCCATGGGTGTCTTGAATTGGACAATGACCTCAATTGAATCATTAGTAGAGAAATGTTCAATCAAATCGCTGTCCATCTTTGAGAGATTGCCAGCAGAATTGAGATTATTGGTTAAACCAGCAGTAGAGGTGGCCGATACGAAAATTGCGAGAATGAACAATGCCAATAATCCACGCCGCATGTTAATCCCAAACAATTCTCGATTTAGACCGTTCGCATGTGTG
>CAYYKF010000073.1:0-10663 GCA_964441035.1 uncultured Candidatus Poseidoniales archaeon | reverse complement strand
GATGATGGAGACCGTACATCTCAAACCGTCAATTTCACCGTTGAGAATCGCAAACCTGTTGCCGTGATAACTGCGAGTACATTGACACCTGATACTGATGAAAAGTTCAGCCTTTCTGCGAATTTGAGTACTGATACTCCATCTGACATGGAATCTCTAGTGTTTTACTGGGATTTGGACGTGACAGATGATGCAGATTCCGATGGTTTTGCTGACAATGATTTCGATGAACAGGGTATTGAGATTTGGATTGATATCGATGATTCAGGGACACATGAGATTCGTCTGATGGTGTTTGATGACAATGGAGCAGATGGCAATGCGACCATCTTCATAGAAGTGCAATCGGTTGAATCAGGATTCCTTGGTGGTATTCTAAACTTCGAGGATAATGGTGTTGCAATTATCGTCATTATTCTATTACTTGTTTTGGGTGGCCTGTTGGGAATTCTAGCAATATCCTCCATGCGTTCAAAGCGCGCAGACCCATGGGATACAATCGCTGCGGGCGTCCCAATGGATACAATTCCAAGTTCAGCTCCACAATCCGACATGTTTGCTGCACCGGCTGCTCAACTACCCGAAGGATCCCCTCCCGTCATTGAAGCAGCAGCCACACCTCATGCCGAGACAATTCAACCCGTTCAGTCTGGACCACCGCCGATTCCGGCCACTGGTCTACCTGAAGGATGGACAGAAGAGCAGTGGTCATACTACGGAGCACAATGGCTTGAGAAGCAGGCAGAAACTCCTGTGGTTGAGACCCCAGCACCTGTTGCTGAAACACCCACTCCCACTTGGCCAACATCCGAAGGAGACATGGACCTAGACTTGTGAGCGAACTCCATGAGGCGTGCGCTGTACGACTTTTTCGGGCTCCCCCGTCTTCCAGACGTGGAGCCTATTGAAGAAGAAGTTGAGGAAGAGATTCTTGAGGCAGAAATCGAACTTGAACCGCTTGTCATCCCTCAGCCGGTAAAGTCCCAGCAAAGCCCCTCTATTCATGAAATGAATTTCCATGATCTCGGTGAGAAACGTTTCCTTGAATGGGCTGCAGCATACCAATCTCTTCCGCGGCGAGGTCTCCGCTACATACGACCTGATGAGATGCACAGATTGCCATTGGATCGCATCATCGGTCGGCTGTCACAGGGAGACATTTTGGTCATTGACCTCTATTCACTAGCACACATGGATTCACAGCGCTCTGCTTTAGCAAGACAGGTACAGGAAGTGGTGGGAACTGGTGGCCTTCCAGTATTCGCACTTGATGACAAGGAACGTCTCTTGCTTGTTCCAGGTAGAGGTTGTAGAATTGATACAGAAACACATGAACTCGGAACGGAAGCAAAACCGCTTCTATAATCACTCGCGGTGGCTGCGAACTTCAAATGACCAAGCGGACCCATCAGGCCCACTGGTTAATCGGTCTAAACCAAATTGAGCAAGCAAAGGCCTCCAAGTTTCTGGGTCAGGAGGGCCATCTCCTTTTGTTCCAAGTTCTGGATGTATGAGGTTGCGTACGCGTAGAATAGCGAGTGTTGCGACTGCCTCTGGTAAAGGTACAATTTCAGCCAATTCACATTCGAGTGCCGCTACAGATAACGGATGTCGTGGTGGCCACTCATTTTCAGATTCGATTGCAGGTTCTATTCCATCCCATTCACTCTCTTCTGGAGGAAGGGGAGTTGCAGTTCGATCGACCAGTAATGCTGCATCCCAGGTTCCAGGAAGTATCATTGCAGTGACTTTCGATCCATTTTGGAGGTTAACCAGTGTATCCCTGGGTCTTGCCTCTCGATTTTGACTAAGCGAGACTCCAATTAGAGGTGGATGATTTGAGAGTAATGAGATTGAACTGACAGGACATAGGTTTTCTACTCCTTCTTCACTGGTCGTTGAGAGCAGCATCAATGGCCGTGGAGCAACTAGGGTCGACAACCAAGCGGCACGGTCAGCATGTTGTAAATGGTCAATATCGATATTTCGAATGTCACCTGTCATAGGTTGCCCGAGGAAAGTGGTTTGTTTACGATCAGCTTCTCCGTCAGACTTGAACCAATCATCTAGTTCTCCTCGCTCGACTTCTGAGAGAGCATATGCGGTGAAATCGCGGTAGGCCATCCAGCGTTTGAGTTCTTCAATGTCTTCTCCGCGATCCCGCTTGCGATTGATGCTAGAGTCTGCATAGAGTACACATCGTTTCAGAAAGTCGCAAACTGCATCTTTTGAACCACTCATTCACGCGCCTCCTCATATTGCTCTCGAGTCATTAGGAAGCGAGCAGGATTCCCAGCCCAAACTTCACCAGAGGGCAGATTCTTGGTCAAGACCGCTCCTGCTGATAGTACTGAATTTTCACCGACGACCACTCCAGGAACGATTGTCGCACCTCCCCCAATAACTGCACGTGATTCTACAACTACTGGCTTCCATTTTGCAGCATCTCTAGAAGGAGGATGTTTGTCATTCAACAATGTTGCATTGGGACCGATAAAGGCATCATCCCACACGATACATTCGTTGGCAATGTAGGCGCCACCTTGCACCCTCACCCGGTCACCCAATGTTGCCTCACTACCGATGTGTGCAAGAGCACCGATACTACAGTCGGCCCCTATAATCACGTTTTTCCCAATGTGACAGGGACCCCAAGCAACCGAACCTTTTCCGAGATTTAGGCGCTCACCGTCCAAATTTGACATTGCATTCACTCCAATCCAAGATGCTTGAGGATTCGCTCTGCGTGCCCTTTGGCCTTGACTCCATATTTGGCGTAAGAGAGTGTTCCATCACTTTCGATAATAAATGTTGAACGAGAGATACCTAGGAATGTACGACCATAATTCATCTTCTCACGCCAAGAGCCGTATAAGTCGAGAATTTTTCCTTCCGTATCTAATAGCAAATGGAAGTTGAGATTTTGTTTTTCGATGAATTTCGAATGCGATTTCTGACTGCCTTTTGATACACCCAAGACAACGACATTATTCGATGTAAGAGTCTCCATATTATCTCTAAAATCGCATGCTTGAACAGTACAACCAGGGGTTGAATCTTTTGGATAAAAATACAGTACAACTCGCTTCCCTTCATTCAGTAACGATTCAAGAGAAATGATTTCTCCATTCGTTTCTTCAGCAGAAAAGAGAGGAGCTTTATCTCCTACTTGCAAAGTGATGGGGTTGCCCATGTGCGGCCCGAAGGGCCGCATGACTTCAACGCTTGGCCTCTTCTCGGATGCGTTTTTTTGTAGCAGCCCAACCACAAATTGGGCATGAAGCGAGATTATGATTTCGTGCAGGGCAGTATTCACGCCCAAAGAAAATAATCTGTAAATGCCTCGTAATCCATGTCTCTTCAGGCCATAATGCCTTGAGGTCTCGTTCTACTTGCTCGACATTCTTACCTTCTGACAACCCCCATCTCTGTGATAATCGATGGATATGAGTGTCTACTGGGAATGCAGGAATTCCATACCACTGTGCCATGACAACACTCGCAGTTTTGTGGCCAACTCCTGCTAGAGATTCTAGATAATCCCAATCGGGTTTCATTCCGCCACCATCGACGAGTTGTTCCGCCATCCGATGGAGATTTTTCGCTTTGGTCGGAGCCAACCCAATCTCACGAATTAAACTTTGAATTTCTTCAACATCTAGCAAAACCATTTCTTCAGGTGTCGATGCTCGAGCAAAAAGAGAGGGAGTAACTTCGTTCACTTTCTTGTCCGTGGTTTGTGCAGACAACATCACTGCAACCAAGAGTGTGTATGATGAATCATGGTGGAGTGGAATCGGTGTTTCAGGATACAATTCATCCAATTGTTGACCAATTTGAATCGCTTTTTCAGCGCGTCGCATTTACTCCAGCTCCACCGCACCTTCTTCACGAATTCCAAGCCACACACCGATGGCGATACAACTGAAGAATGGGCCATAACAGATGAGGTACATTCCAATGTCCTCAACTCCACCCCACTGTTCCTTGGGTGCTCCTGCCAGAACATACGCCATGAGTGAAAGGAACATCCCTGGAATGATTGCGAAAGCCCCGAAAACAATCGCTCTTCCCATCCCCATCATTCCGCCTCCTTTGCAAGCGCTTTCCTTAGTGCGTTTTGGACCTTCGTCTCCATCCACCACAGTCCTCCAAATCCACCAATAACGATTCCAATTAGCAATCCGATTGGTGCTCGCTCAGCTCCTGTTCCAAACCAAAGAAAGAGCATAAGGAGAATTGCACAGAGAATCAATCCGGCTCTTACAACCCAAGCAACAATTTGTGGTCTCATCGAATCACCAGAGCAGTTGTTCCAACTCCGTGCCGGTACGGCAGTTGAGGATGTCGGTCGATTCCAACCAACCCTTACGAGCGATTTGTGTTCCGAACCACACATCCTTCAGCCCCTGTGTGGAGTGGGCATCAGGATTGATTGCAACGGGTACACCCTGTTCTTTGGCATATCTGCAGAACCGCCAGTCAAGATCAAGTCGGTATGGGCTCGCATTGATTTCAACAACCTTGAGTTGTCCTTCTGCATTCAGTTCCCCCATCCTTCGCAAGACCGCATGTAGGTCAACATCGAATCCATCTCTACCTCCGAGAATTCTGCCAGTAGGGTGCCCAAGGATTGTAAAGGTGGAATCCTCAATTGCGTTAATCAATGCCTCAGTATTCTCATCTTCATCACGCTTAATCCACGTCGGTAATTGATGAACACTGCCGACAACATGATCTAATTTTGAACGGATTTCATGCGTGTAATCAAGCGAACCATCGGACAGAATATCACATTCATTGCCATGGAAGAGGCGGAAATCAACTCCACTATCAGCCCAAGATTCATTCAATGAGCGAACGGCTTCAACCTGTTCACTGAGTTCTTCTGGCGATAATCCGCTGGCAACTTGCAATATTTGGCTGTGATCTGCAATGCCTAGAAATTCCCATCCTAGATCTTGTGCCGCCTGTGCCATTTGCTGTAGCGATGCAGTCCCATCTGATGCAGTGGTATGATTGTGGAAGGCTCCCTTGATGTCTTTAGCATCTAGAAGTCTTGGTAATTTGTTTTCAGATGCTGCTTTCAATTCCCCACTGTCCTCGCGTAATTCGGGGGGAACCCAATCCATTCCAAGATGTCGATAGATATCGGCTTCTTCGTTGGCAGGAAGTGAAAATTCAGCAGCTTCCAAACCTTTCAGTTCCCCTACAGCGTCGACAGGAAATAATCCAAATTCATTCAATCTAAGGCCTTGATCCAATGCTCTTTGACGCATTCGCACATTATGCTCCTTTGAACCTGTGAAATATGCGAGTGTAAATGCAAAAACATGAGGAGGAACCATACGTATCTGTGCATCAATGGTTGTGCTAGTTGCAAGTTCCTCCCATGCTTCGCCCCCTAGTGCCTCTAGAACGCCTCCATCGACGTGTCCTTCATCCGTGTTTTCTTCAAAAAATTCAGTCCCTAGTATGATGCTAATCTTCGATGAACCGGCTCCTTTAATGTCCACAATTCCAGGAAGTGACAATATTTGGTTCGTAACATCCTCAATGTTTTCAGCAGTTACCGCAGCCACAATATCGAGGTCACCAATGGTCTCTTTACGACGGCGAGTGGAACCTGCTAGTTGCGCTCTTTGCACACCTTCTATTGCCGCAATTCGACTTTCAAGTGCTTCTCCATACAACAAGCCAACATCAAGTCGACGCTTGCCTGAAAAACGCTTCAACAACTCGATTCCATCGAGAACTTTCTGTTCGGATTTGGCTCCCATTCGATCGAGCCCGCGTAGGTGTTCATTTTCTGCAGCCACCTTGAGTTCATCGATGGATTCTATGTTCAATTCATCATAGAATTGTTTGATTCGCTTCGGCCCTAGTCCAGGTATTGCCAGCATTTGAATGAGACCACTTGGTATTTCATCATACAAATTTCCAATTGCGCCCCATGTCCCCTCACTCATCGCTTCGGATATTAGACCTGCAATTCCTTTTCCAATGCCTTTGATTTCAATCAGGCGCCCCTCGTTGGAAACTGTCCACAAATCCTCTTCTAGACTTGCGAGTGTCCTTGAAGCATTCTGGTAAGAGCGAACTCTGAATGGATTCGCACCTTTGAGTTCAAGTAAGACTCCAATTTGTTCAAGCACCTGAATGATGTTTGACTTTGAATAATAGGGTGGGCCGTTACGTCTCGGACGAGGCAGACTCCAACTCGCGACGTTGACCATGGAGCGGTATGGGTCTCGGCCGTTCTTGACCCTTAGCACAGGCTGAAGAGCCTCCAACTTGTGCGAGGGGCATGCTCGCCGAGACACTTAGCATGATTCTCTGTGGGACAATGCTCTTGCTTTGGATGTTAATCGCGACTTTTTCTCGAAGTGATATTGCCGAGAATAGAGCGCAGTGGGCAATGGTTGTCTTGTCACTGTTAGCTGCTGGTTGTCTAATCTGGTTGGAATTCAAAGATGGAACTATTTGGGGCTCATCCTATCTACCCAAACCATTGGCATTATTGTGTCTTGGTTTTGCGTTCATGGCACGCTTGAACATCAAAGGAAAGAATCTCTCGCAAGGAATGAATCCTCACCAAATCATGAAACAAAATCGTCTTGCTTCAGAAGAAGAATAGCGACATTAGACATTGTTTTCTGATGCTAATTTATCGTCGATAAACTGACGCATGTAAGCAGGCAATTCGCCGTTAACAAAGACGACGTCGTTGACGTCCTCAAGTTGCATCAGTGAGTAATAGATTTGCATCGCAGTCATGGGTGTACTACTACATCCAGTGCAACCACCTTCAAGTCCAATCATGATGATGCCATCAGTTGTATCCTTGACATCTACAACTCCATCGTGTGCATCGAGAATTGCTTGTACCGGTCCAACCGACTCAAGAATGGTCTGTGCATCGATGTCTGCCATGCTAATGCATTGAGGGTGATACATTTCAACCCACGCCTACTTCGAATATGCATGGTCCGCATTGTATTGCTTGACTTATTGGTCGAGCGGGAGGCGTTCGGACATGGTGGAAACCTCGAGGTACTCGCTCCTTTCGCTGAGCGACATTCCGAGATTGAATGCCTTCTATTGACACCTCAAATGCAGGCACCTGGGGCACGATTAGACGGTTGTGTAACGCTCATGGAAAGCGATGTGCCTAGATGGGATGACGAATATCCCTTCTGGTCAGAGAAAACAGAAGTTCTCCCAACTGGCGAAGTACATCTTCGTCGAATTTGCATGCCAACTTTTTCTTCGTTTGAATCTCTTGATGCAGATGCGATTGTTTGTTCCGGCAGTCGTCGTAATGTTTCGATGTGGGAGCCTTGGATGGATGGATGTGCAGAACTTCTCTGTTGGGCTGTTGAGCAAGATATCCCTACTCTTGGCATATGTTTCGGCCATCAATTACTTGCAGCAGCCCTTGGAGGGAAAGTGACTCGGGCTGAAAAATACATGGACATTGTCTCTGATTTAGACCATCATGCAACTGATGTTGTTGTGAGCACTTGTGGAGTTGGCCTGTTCACACATCAAGATCATGTGACAACACTTCCTGAAAATGTCACACACCTGGCAAGTGCTGGTCATTGTGGTTATGCAGCATTCCGTGTCAACAACCGTCGAGCATGGGGTGTTCAATTCCACCCTGAAGCGGCCCGCGCCCGTATTGAACGCTCATTCAACTTGGGTCATATTACGGCAGAAGAATTGGCCGCATTTCAACGAGATCACGATGGAGCCGAACTCTTGGCCGCTTTCTCCGAACAAGTAGGTTTGTCCTGAAATCTACCATGCAAGCGATTTCTTGCGCCCACGCGCTTATATTGAGGTCCTAGTTCGCGGGCCAACCAAGAGGTGTAAACATGGATGGAACAGAAGTTGGAATGTTGGGTATGGGTACCGGTCTATTCGGCCTACTAATCGCCTATGTACTATACAGAAAAGTGGATTCAATCGAAATCGAAAATGAAACTGTGGCCAAAATCACGGGACGCATTCAAGATGGTGCGATGGCTTTCCTGAAAGCCGAATACCAAAAATTGGCTATTTTCATCGTCGGTGTCTCAGTATTATTGTATATTGGCGGCATGAAACACGATGATCTCGGATTGCATACGATGATTGCATTCATCATTGGTGCAGCGTGCAGTGTTGCAGCCGGATTCTCTGGTATGCGCAGTGCAACGAGCGCCAATGGACGAACGGCACAAGCGGCTGCAGATGGTGGACAGGCTGCAGCCCTCACTACATCATACAACGGTGGCGCCGTGATGGGATTGGCAGTCGGCGGACTTGGTCTCTTTGGAATTTCCTTGATGTATTACTTCACAGAAACAGAATTCCTGACCGTAGCGAATATCGCTGGTTTTGGTATGGGTGCATCATCCATCGCGCTCTTCGCGCGCGTGGGCGGTGGCATATACACCAAGGCGGCCGACGTTGGTGCAGACCTAGTCGGAAAGGTCGAGGCAGGAATTCCAGAGGATGACCCACGCAATCCTGGTGTGATTGCAGATAACGTCGGCGATAACGTCGGTGACGTTGCAGGTATGGGTGCAGATATCTTCGAATCCTTCGTAGGCAGTATCATTGCGGCAATGGTGATTGCTGCAGCAAACACAGATACACTTGGCTCTGATTATCTAATGATACCAATCGTTCTCGGAATTGTTGGATATATTGCTTCAATCATTGGGGTCTTCTCGATAAGTGCGATGAAGAACATGGATCCAGGCGCAGCACTTCGAAATACCACGTTTATCGGTGCAGCACTCTTCCTTGGTGGAGGCTATTTTGCTCTAGATTACCTCTCATTGGATACAACAGTCATCCAAGCGGTGGCAATTGGTAGTGTGGTTGGTATCCTCATTGGACTGGTTACAGAGTATTATACTGGTATTGAGGATGTATTCGGAATCAAGGTCAAGGCAATTCCTTACATTGGTGAAGCCAGTAAGACTGGTAGCGCAACAAATGCAATTGCAGGCTTGGCTGTTGGGATGCAATCAGTATTTGTCCCAGTCCTGCTAATGGCCGCTGGCATATTTGGTGCAAACCACGTCATGGGAGGCGGTGATGCTGGCCTCTACGGTATTGCAATGGCTGCCATGGGGATGCTTGGAACCGTTGGTGTAACGATGACAGTCGATGCATATGGGCCAGTCGCTGACAATGCGGGTGGTATTGCCGAGATGTCAGGACTCGGTAAGGAAGTACGTGAAATCACAGATGGCTTAGACTCAATTGGAAATACAACTGCGGCCATTGGCAAAGGATTCGCCATTGGAAGTGCGGCCCTCACCGCCCTTGCTCTATTCGCAGCCTACAAGACGAGTGCAGGTTTGGAAGCAGCTGACCTCAGTTTAACTGAGCCACTAGTTGTTATCGGCCTGCTTATTGGTGGTGCGTTGCCATTTGTTGTTGCAGCAATGACGATGAAATCCGTTGGCCGCGCTGCTGAAGATATGATTACTGAGATTCGCCGCCAATTCAAGGAAATTGATGGATTGTTAGAAGGTCGAGAAGGCGTTGAGCCAGATAGTGCAACTTGTGTTGACATTTCGACCAAGGCCGCATTACGTGAGATGGTACTGCCTGGTGTAGTTGCAGTGTCCAGCCCAGTCGTCATCGGTTTATTCCTCGGTAGTGCCGCTCTTGGTGGTACACTGGCAGGTGCGACAGCAACCGGTGTTCTGATGGCACTCTTCATGGCGAATGCAGGTGGTGCTTGGGACAATGCGAAGAAGGCCATTGAGCAAGGTGAGATACCTGGTGCAAAGAAGGGCGATGATGCCCACAATGCAGCAGTTGTTGGTGACACAATAGGTGACCCATTCAAGGACACAAGTGGTCCATCACTAAACATTCTCATCAAGTTGATGAGCATCGTCAGCGTTGTCATTGCAGGTCTTTTGACATCCGAAGGCTATCTTGGCAAGATTCTTTGATGATTGACATCATTTAGAAGCGTTCAAGAGAGATTCCCATCAGGGCGCTTCATGCGCGCCCAGTTGTTGACACTCCTGTTGTTGGGCGCTAGCCTTGCAGGTTGCCTTGGTGGTTCCAGTGGCGGAGATAGTGATTCAAATGAGAATGTAGACCTCTCACAACCAGCCAACTGGACGATTGGACAATGGTGGCTTTACACCTTCTCAACACCGAATTGGCAGGATGACTCCGCGCGTTTGGTAGTCACTGAAACGGATGCTGAGGATGGAACTGCCTACATGCTTGGAATTACCAATCACGAAGAAGCACGACGTCATGCAGTCATGAATCATAATCCGTTCCTTGGACGAATTACTCATGATAATCTCTCAGCTTATGAGAATGGAGTGGCGCAACCTGTCTTGCAATTCCCTCTTGAGAAAGGGGCAAGTTGGTCATTCTCACTCTTTGGTTTGGATTGGATGGCTTCTGTGACAAGTGTCGATGATGGTCAAGCCAATCTTGTTGCGAATACTTCCGATGGTCAAACTTTGAGTTATGTGTATGATGGTAGAGCAGGTTTCTTGGATTATCTATTATGGAGTGATGCATCGGGTGACCTCCTACTACGGATGGTGTTGGTCGCAGACGGAATTGATTACGAAGGAAATGCTTGGTTCATTCGAGCGGGTGATATTTTTGAAAAGGAATGGGACAA
>CAYYKF010000072.1:3013-10766 GCA_964441035.1 uncultured Candidatus Poseidoniales archaeon | reverse complement strand
CTCTGTCAAAGGAAAGCCCAGAAGCGAAGAACATCGAGTTGAAGATTGTTGGAACCGTCATCAATGGCGATGCAAAGCAGATGGGCGGAGACATCGTTACGGGTCAGATTGAGTTGGTTTATTCTGAGGATGTAGATGCCAATGTAACCAGTGAATGCGGCGAGGTTGTATGGGCACCATGCCACTTTGAAACGGATGAGAATGGTTCATTTTCCATTGGCCCGGTACTTGCGGGCGATTATGTCTTGAAAATGGACGCAGACGACGATGGTTTTGACGAATATCGCTCGGCTAATATTCCGGTGTCTACGGATACTGCTGGAAATATAACTGCAGACAATATTGACCGAATACCCCCCATGTTTGATATTGATTTCACAGTAGAAGATACAGAAGGGAATCCTATTTCAGGAAACAATATTACTTTCACAAACACGTTCGCACCAATCGAATTCCAAGCGCGCGATAATGGTGGTGGCTCCTACAACATTGAGCTTGCCATGGGTGAGTGGATTGTGACGAGCACCTTAGATGAAAACAGTATTCTATACGAGGAAATTGAAATCTCAGACTCAGATATTGAGAATTTGGTATTGCGGTATGTGGAATCAGAATGGGTGAATGGTACAGTGATGCATGAGCCAGTAGATGACAAGACAACTATTCTTGAACCCTACAAAAACCAGATGGTTGTAGCACAGTGGGGTGGCATCACAGAAGATACAATGACAGATAATGATGGGAACTTTTCATTCCAGTTACCATTGGGTGTGGAAGTTAATTTGACCGTTCATGTCATTGTTGGAAATAGGATGGTTGGTGAACATTTCACAGTAGGGGATCCAATCACCAATCCACTAATGCCAAAAGCATCATTTGGTGCTGCAGGTGATTTGTTCCTCTATCGAGAAGGTAATTCCTACAGTGCGGAAGTGCCTGGCTTTGGAGCACATCCATTCATGATGATTGCTCATCATGTGGAAACTGACGTGACTTGGCAATGGCCAGTGGATCCAAGTGGTCGTTTCACCGCTCACGTCATACAGGGCGATGAATCTGGCGACTCAAATTGGATTTTCAGTGTTAATGACCCCATCTTAGGAGTTGAACCCCTCAATTACAGCGCGGTAGGCGACAATGCTAGTTTGAGTTTGATAGCATATCCTGCCCTTGTGAATGTGACAATTACGCCATACATCGACCATTCATTAGAGGGAGACATTACGAATGGAACCAACAAATCAATTGATTTCACCTTGAATTTGATGAGCTCATCTACTCCAATTTCAGTAAACGTCAGTGCGGATGATGCTAATTGGACCGTGGATGGTAGTATTTCACTGGACCTTGAGGTCGGGAGTTGGTTCTTTGAGACACCTTCCATTGACCCCCGTGACGCGGCTAATGCCACGGCATTCCAAACGAACATATCATTCCTTGACGATGGAGATGATGCATTCAATGCAGACAATACCGATGGTCGAATGATCGTTCGACTTGGCAACGTAACTGCCGAAGTACACGTTGGCTTCACTCCCCTATGGAAAACCAATGCTAGTTTGACAAATCATCTTGGAGTGCCACTGGAAAATTGGACAATTGGGTTTGAGGAAATTGAGGGCGATAGAGTATTTGAACTTGAAACGGACTCCAACGGAACCATTGTTGATTACCTACCAGAAGGAGATTGGTTTGTCATCGTTGATGCATTTGAAGTACAAGACAACATATCACAAGAATTCAGGGGCCAGATTTCCATTTATGCTGAGACAAATACATCATGGATGACTGAGGAATCCGCCCATTTCAATTTGTCAATAATTGAGCAAGGTAGTAACGAAACAATGGCTGGATTCATGCTTACTGCAAGCAGTTTAGACCGCCCAGGCGATGTCTTTGAAATCGGCCCTAGTGATGAAGATGGATTAATTTCAGGCCGCTTGATGAGTGGAAACTGGAATTTGAGCCTCAATCGAACAGATAATAATCAGCGCTGGATTTTAGACAACTATACCCTTACTCTGAATCAAGGTTCGGCTGCGAACCCCGATCTGAATCTTACATTGAGTAAGTGGGTCGAAATTTCTGGAAATTTATTTTGGGATCTCGATGAAGATGATTTGTGGAATGTCGGCGAAGGCATCTCTGATGCCAACGTCACTGTCAATAGTACAACATTCGGCCCAGTAAATTTGGTTACGGATGTACTAGGGACTTGGAGAGTCTTCGTGCCAGTGGATGCCAATTATACTGTTAATGCCAGTAAATCTGGATACAGCCCAGATTCGTTTACACTCGCCGTGGAATATTATGCAAACAGTAGTGATTTGGAGTTGCAAGCGGGTGTTGTGACTGTTAGTGGCCTAATTTCACACACGCTTCCTAGCGAATGGAATTTGATTGCAGATGATGTTGAATTGGTCCTAATACCGGAATCTGGACTTTCCCGTGATAGAATCACACCTAACAAAGTCCTTGATAATGGGACTTGGAATGGAACATGGTCGGCAATAGTTGATCCAGGCAATTGGATTTTGCATGTTCGATACAATGGTGCTGAAGGGCAGTTTGCCGCCCTTGAAATGGTTGATGCAAAGGTCGGAGAGGGTGGCCAGACCGACGCATTGTTGTCAACTGCAAGCATACTGAATATTGAAACGTCCTGGGTTGATTTTGACGGCACAGAGCGTACACTTTCGGACCCGATGATTGCAACCAATCCTGCTAACTTGGTACTGGCGCAGGGATTGACTCTGAGGTGGAATGAAACCATCGAAGAAAATGGAACCGGATCCATATCACTCCTACTACCTGCAGGAGACTACAGTGTTGACGGGACATTCAATACTATTGAGAGGTCAATTGAGATGACTTACAACGGTGGCCTTTCTGCTGAAGTAGTGGGTGGTGGTATCCAGTCACCAGATCATATTGTCAATTTCAATCGCCGATTAGATCACTCTGTGAGTTTTGAAGTGGGAGAGAATCATGTAAACATCACACAATCAGCTACCGATTCAGAACAATTCACGATTATTCCAGGACCTGATGAAGACTATCTGATTGCAGAGATTCCGATGGTAGTAACATACACAGGTAACGAAGCCGTAGATGAGTATGATGTCTCGGTTGTAATGAATGGATTCGATGCTGAGTACTGGACAGTCGATTTCTATAACGGGACCAATGAGACAGGTCATGAGCAGTGGGAGGTTACTAGAAAGTATACGCTGGGATTAGATTCGGCGAGTGAAACGCTCCGGATGCGAATCATCCCTGCCAATCTTTCGGTTGCTCAATCCTATTCTGGAGGTCATTCTCTATTGCTGAAGATGACCAACACCGATGGTTCACACAGCGAATATGAATTGACGATTAAAGTACCACAGTTGTATGGATTCACAATCAATAGTGACATTTCAGAAACCTTTGGTATTATCCCAGGAAATGATGACAATTATGTAATTGAAATCCAAAATTCTGGAAATGGAGATGACATGTACAGCTTTGGCATTAGTGATTTACCTGATTTGCCTGAATTGGAGGGTTGGACTGTGCAAGGTGCCAGCGTTGTACCAGTCGGACCAGGTACTAGTCAATCGTACTCCATTTTCGTTGATTCTCCAGAAGATTCCCCTGACGTATCATTCAGTGTTTGGCTTACGGTGGGCAGTCAGGATAACAGCACATATGGGCCATATGAGATAAAAATCAAGACTGCATTACCAGATCTTGAGATTTCAGATTGGGGCGTAATTGGACAATCGAAGAGCGGCTTTGCTGCGGCCGATTCAGACAACACATTCTTCGTCGTCGTAACGAATGACGGTGATGTTGATGCTGAATCAGTCATAGTTGAGATTCTGAATGCATCAGGTGACGTTGTTGGTTCAGCATCAGGCATCGTTACCAAAGATGGTGGCGAACAATCCTTCGAGATACTTGTGGACACAAGCCCATACGGAATTGGCAGTGAAGATTTCACGCTGCACATTAACACGACCGGTTACCAAGTAGTTGATGATCCAAGTGATGTGACTTTCAAGGTCAACATCCAGAGGGAAGCTCCAGATGAGGCGAGTAATTGGCTTGGAATATTGGTTCTACTATTGTTCATAGGAGTACTATACCTATTCTGGAAGTTCAGTGGTCGGAGAAGTTCGATGCCATTCTGATGAATTGTATTTCAGGAATCGACACCAAACGCGCACGCGCGCGCGAAGGGAAGATGTACCCCATCTTCCCCGCGCATTGTGTTAACGATGCAGAGTGGACCATATCGCCATCTCGATTACCTTCCCGAGCCGGAAGACCCAAGGATGCTCACTGCAATTGATCCTGATGCACCGGGATACCCTTTCGAAGATTATGGAGTATCTCATGAGCAAGCAGACATTTGGCGAAATGAGACTAGCAACATCATTCGAGCAGAGCGTCCAAGACCCCTTGGAATCATCATCGTACTCATACTTGTATCTGGATTATTGATTAGTTATCCAAGTATTGTGAGTCTATTTGCTGAGGCATTAACTCCTGATTCGGAATGGGCCTATGAAGATTCAAACATCTATGCATTGCAAGATATTGGAGATGGTTTGAGTGGAGCAGGTGTGGGAGTGTGTATTGTTGACACTGGAATTGAGATCGGTCACCCAGCTTTTGAGCACATGAATCTATCAGGATACAAGGATTTTATTTCTAATGATAATGACAATGTTCAGGACCGAGGAATCGACAAGCATGGAACCATGATGGCAGGAATTCTTGTTTCAAAAGGAAGATTCACAGGAGCAGCGCCGAATGTGGACCTATACGTTGCTGCAGCGCTTGACGAAGATGGGCAAACCCGTTCAGAATCTGTGGTGGCCACAGCAATTAGGTGGTGTTGGAGTGAGATGGGAGCAGATATCATCAGCCTCTCTTTAGGTGGCGAACCGAATCACGAAAATCCATTGAGTTCACAAACAGCCAGCGCAGTTTCTGATGCATTGGATAACGGCGTTTTTGTTGTTGCAGCAGCAGGTAATTCTGGGGAAGAAGGTGCAACAGATGTTTCAGTACCTGCGAATGTACAAGGTGTGATAGCAGTAGGAGCAGTAGATGAAAATCGACAACTGTGGAGTCAAACAGCTATCGGAGCAAGTACAGAGGGGTCAGATGGGGAAGAAAGAGTATACCCGCACCAAAAGCCAGAGGTTTCAGCACCAGGTGTTGGAATTGTATCTACGTCCGACCCCGATAAGACTGTAGCTTATTCTGAGAGCAGTGGGACGAGCGATTCTACCGTTTTCGTAGTTGGGGCACTCGCATTGATACTAGAGCGGCACGGTGAAGAATTAACTCGAAATGGATTGGATAATAGTCGAGACAATATCAATTTGGTAAAAGGAGCACTTGCCGAGTCATGCCAAAGAGGCCCCAATCAGGACACTGACCACCATCCACGATACGGGTATGGGACGCTTGATGCATTGGCATGGGAGTATGCAGTTGCTGCTGCAATTGCTGACAGAAGCGATACTTAAACTAAATTTTGATACTATTAATTGATACAATTTATTTATATTGATATTTTTATGGACGAAAACGGGCTGCCGCGGCGCCGTGGCTGTTATAGCCCTTGCAATACTCGCAGACCTGTAACTTGGAAGTGGACCCATGGAAGAAACCAGTCGAAAAAAGAGCCTAACCCTGTCATTTTTGATGCTATCTAGTGTTATGATTGGACTTGTAGGATTGATCCCAACTGCTACAGCAGCTAACGAAACCAGTGCTGGAACTATTTCTGGTACAGAGGTATGGTCTGGTAGTCATACACTAACTGGAGATATTATCATACAGCCAGGTGCCAAATTAATTGTTCAGCCAGGAACAACTGTCACAATTCCAAATGGAACGTTCATTGATGTGCGGGGTGCTTTGTGTGCAGGAGATGTGGCCTGTGGAGCGAATGGAATGGCAAGCAACAGCAGCCGAATCACATTCAATTGGCAAGATCCTGCCGATGAATCGGCAATTGGTCGTTGTTATGGCATATTCAACAGTCAACATTGGAATAGAGACCCATCCTGCGGCGAGGGCATCTTGATTCGAAACACCGTTGATATCGGTTATACAAAATTGAATCATGTATCCTTCACAAATGCTTACGGTATCCCCTCTTGGGTTACTGACATCACCGAAGTGCGATACGGCGCGTTAGTATTAGATGGTGCGAGCCCTACCTTAACCGGATTAAAATTTGAAGGTGTTAACACAACCAGTTTATTGATTCTTGATCTGGCCAGTCCAGACATCAATGGGGGCGAATTCGTTACGGGTGACGATGCGTCTAGTTTGGTAGGTTCAGCAATACAAGTCTATGGAGCAGGTAGTGCTATAGATCCGTTAAACGTAATGTCACCAATTTTTACAGGTACTTCGAATGGCTGCAACGATGGTGACGATGGACGGCACGTACTTTGGGCAGAGAAGTCCTTCGTGAATGTAGACCACGCAGTCATTGCATCTGGCGATTATGGGATGAGATTTGACGACAGTGCTGGCAACGTAATGAGTTCTACAATAACCACATCTTGCAATGGCATTGACGTCAACAACAAGCGCACTGTTGCAGGAACGAATTACAAGTTGACCGTTGCATCTAATGTTATCACAACGGGTGAAAAAGCACCTCTGACAGCCTTCAATCGTGCATGGGTTGATTTCATAGACAACCAAGTAGAGGGTGCATCTGGAAGTTCTGGCGTACAGATTTCAGATAGTATCGTTTCTATCACGGGTGGAAGCATCGGTCCAATCGGTGGTTGGAATGGGATTTGGTCGATTGGTGAAAGTGATGTCATCGTCGAAGGTGTGACTATTTCAGGCACTGCCAAAGAACCTCTGATTGCAGGAGAATATCATTACGGAGACTCTGGCTGGGGTGTTCCTTATCCAACCAAAAATCGCATGTATGTCCATGGTTCAAATATTTCTAGCAGCGGAGGCCAGTGTGAAAGTGTGAAAGCTTGGGGAGGCGAATTTGCATGTCCTGCTGTACATGCCTTCCGTTCATCACTCACTCTAATCGACAATGATATTTCGATTGGTGGAGGTGGTGATGGTATCCGTGCAATCGGTGCAATATTGGATGTACGAGACAATGATATCACTGCCAATGGAACAGGTGCAACCATCAAACACCATGATACCGGTTATGCAAATCAACCGCAATATGGTTCTCTTGCATTCTTTTCGATGAATCGATGGCAAAATGTCGGTCAGACCTATAATATTTCGAAAAGTAGCGTTACAGTTCAATCTGAGCATATTCAGGTTCCCAATACTGCGTCTGCAGCAATAGATCCAGTGTACCTATCTTGGCCGGATGTAGAAGCGAATGATGATAATGACTGGGTAGGAAAAATATGGATTCCACCATGTAGTGAATGGCCACCTCAGCAATTCCCTCTAACGATGTCTTTAGACAATAATTCAACAGTATTTAGTTTTGCAAATTTGACGGGCCTGACGACATCGAATATTTTCATTAACAATCCTCCAAAACCAATTGCTATACAGGTTAGAAAAGCGGAGATTGTAAAATTCCGTGCACTTGTTTCTGGTGTAAGAGTCGGTGGCGCGAGCATCTTAGTTGAGGATGCGAGAGGTGGTGATTTGTATTCACTATTAACTGATGAACAGGGATGGACTCCAGAAATATCACTGGCCAGTGATTTCCATCTTGACATTAACGGCACCGGTCCAGATT
>CAYYKF010000072.1:0-2913 GCA_964441035.1 uncultured Candidatus Poseidoniales archaeon | reverse complement strand
GCTCAGTGGGATCAGAAAGGTATTGTTGAGGAAATCCAAGTCAAGGACCCCTTCACCAATGATTGGATTGACATGCGAACTGCGACTGACATCAGTGGGTCAGGTGGACAAGTCACATACAACAACCATCCATTCAGGTACTGGAACTTTGAATTCAATATGGCAGACCGTCCAGAAGGGGATTACACCTTTGAATTCCGTGCGTATGACGGTGTAGATTATTCTCCGATTGTTACCAGAACAATCAAGCTCAATACCGATCCACCAAACGTGATTGTGAATAGTCCCACAAACAACTCCCAAATCATAGACGGACTTGTACAATTTTCAGGCACTGCCAGTGATTCATACAATGGAATCTTTGGTAGTGATATACAAAAAATTTGGTTTGAGGTAGATGGTCCATCAACCCTTTCCCAACCAGATGGCTATCACAATCTGTTTAGTAAACCAGGAGGTACATCTTGGACTGCTCAATGGTCAGTAGCACATTTGCCTACAGGAAATTATGACGTGAGAATTTGGGCGAACGATTCAGCATTTTGCACTCCAATCAATAGTGTGATTGGGACAGACTGTTACCCTGATAATTACGTGCACCGTACATTGTATATTGACAACTCTAATGCATTACCCGTCGTCAATCTGCTTTCGCCATACGAGGGTCAAGTTCTGCAAGTATCAGATAACACAATTATCAGTGGTGTTGCTAGAGATACGGATGGCGAAGTAAGTTATGTGGAAATCACAATCCTTGACATGCAAAGTCAACTTGCAGGTGGGGGCTACCAGCCTTTGTCCGAAGGACCGCATTCTCTCGTGCAAAATATTGACAGCACCACGGGTGCTTGGTCGATTGAATGGGACACAAATTATTACGCATCAAATGAGGAGTTGGTTCACAATTATCACTATCTCGTACAAGCTCGCGCATTCGATGGCAATGTGGATGGTTGGAGCGAAATCGCAGAGGTTGAAATTATAATCGACAATCCTCCAAATCAGAACAATCAGAGACCAGTATTTGATAGTCAATCATGGCCAAGCAGTTTCACTGTGTATTGTGATGAAGAGAGCGGTGGTTCAACGATTGATCTTGAGCGATGCGATACGCTAGAGATTGATTTATCAAATTATTTCAATGACCCAGATGATAATCCATTGCGATATTTCGTCAAGGATGATGAGGGGATTTCCGCAGACGATAACCATAGAGGCGCATTGCAATTGAACGCAGATACTGGTTTGTTGAGATTCAACCCAATGACGAGTGTAGCGAAAAGTGGAAGTGGCAATGTTGCATCATTAGGGAATTTGACACTCAATGGGGTTGTGTTCTATGTTATCGATCAAGTGGGTGAAGGTACCGTTGAATCATATCCTATAAATTTGGAAGTTGTTGCAATCCAATTTTCTGCGGCTTGCACAGGCATGTATCTTGATGAATCCAATTTATCCACGTATTTGGATGGCTGCCCTGCCAGCATCTCTAAATCGCAAACATTGCTTTACGTAGGTTCTGGTTTACCTGGTGCACAAGTTGTGGCCAAGTCTTCCAGCAATACACTCGGAAGCGACATGGTAAATGACGATGGCATCTGGTCCATCCTAATTCGAGGTAGTCGTTTGGAAGGTGGCGATAATGAAATTGTGTTTGAGTATCGTGGAGTTTCACAACCAAGTAGTAGCGAAAATCCAGATACTAACATCCAACTTGGTAGTGGGGGAGATGATAGTTCAGGTATAATGGGAACTGTTTTGATTATTTTTGCTGTGGTTGTGGCACTTGCAATTCTAGGAGGAACCTTTGTCTTCTTCTTCGTTGAGTTTGAAGAATATGATGATGAGGATGATTATTTGGGTGAATCAGAAGCGGAAGTCGACCCCTATGCGTGGGCAAAACAAGGACAAACTGCAGCTGCAGTTGGGTCTGCTGCAGGGGCTGCGGCGACACAAACAGATATTCAGCAACCCGCCGCTCAACAGCAGCAGGTGGCACAACAGGCTGCTCAACCAGAAGTTCAGGGCTATCCTGGCTGGAAGTGGGATGCTGAGCAGAACAAATGGGTGCCAGATAATCAGTGAGAATTGGTTTGGGTCACTACGGGCCTGCTCGCATTAGATTGAAAGGTGAATTTACTAAAGACTGCGATGAAGTGAGCGTATGACACATCCCCGGCCCGGCGTTCAAGAGCGAATTATGCTACATCTGAGAGATTATGCTAACTATACCGATTCTGTCGAGGTACCATTTGCCCTTTCGCAAATGGGAATTGCCAATGCAGTTGCTATTGCCAGGAGCAACGTCCCACGTGCGATTGCAGGTTTGAAGGACGCAAATCATCTAATTGAGCGACAAGCACATGTTGCAGGTGTCAGCCGTAAACGAAAGGCGTATTTTCTGACGGATTCAGGGATGGTACAGGCTGAAGAAACTTGGACTCGACTTTCGGAACACCCTGTTCGTCTCGTTGACAAGAAGGGAGTCACACATACGACTACGCTTGCAGGTTCCATTGAAATTGCTAATTTTCCTTTGAGAGCGGTCGATGTCCTTCGCTATTTGGATGACAATGGAATGTTGGACTTGAGAACGCTAAATGAAGAACTAATTCAGCGAGATTTGGACAAGCACGTTGAGAAACAACTTGTCAGTTCTCTAGGCGATTTACCAAGAACACGCTCATTTTTTGGTCGGGAGACTGAAATGGAAAATATTTGCAATTTACTGGATGCCCGCTCCACCTGTCTGTTGTTACCTGGAATTGCAGGGATTGGAAAGACTGCTCTAGCAGGTCGAATCGTTGAGGAATATACACATCGTCGTAATTTGCTATATCATCGATGTCAGGATTGGGAGGGTAGCCGTGCATTCCTTGAAGCGAGTGCTGAATGGTTGTCAACAATTGGTGA
>CAYYKF010000071.1:0-11514 GCA_964441035.1 uncultured Candidatus Poseidoniales archaeon | reverse complement strand
CAGGTCATTTCGATGGCGTTCCTGCTTGAAGACCCTGACAAGCCCGTCATTTGGCGTGGTCCCATCAAACTTGGTGCGATTCAGCAATTCATTGGGGACGTGGCTTGGGGTAAGTTGGATGCGCTCATCATCGACTTCCCACCAGGTACGAGTGATGAACCCCTAACAGTTGCACAATCTTTGCCAAACATCGATGGTATGGTGATTGTAACGACTCCTCAAGACGTTGCTTTATTGGACAGTCGCAAATCCATTAATTTCTCAAAAACAGTCAAGATTCCTGTTCTTGGCGTTGTTGAGAATATGTCTGGATACACACTTCGAGGTACAGCTGAGCCCAACACGGATGTCACAGTCATGGGCCCACAAGGCGTTCCTTTGTCGGCAACATCAGATGCAGAAGGAAATTGGTCGGTCACAATTGATGTTTTCAAGAAAGGTGGTGGAGAAGAAGCAGCCAAGGAAATGGGTGTACCATTCCTAGGTTCACTACCTTTTGATCCCGGTGTTGTCCGCGGTGGTGATGATGGCGTACATCGAATCGTCGCTGACCCCGATGGTGAAGTTGCTCAGGCCTTCAATGAGGTTGTTACGAATTTGATGGTTGAATTGGATAAAGGTACAGACAGCACTCCAACCATCATTTGACGCAGCACCCTTTTCATCGAATAGACATCACAAGGTTACCAGAGGTCGGTAATATGGCAGGCGGTACCGGCATTTACGTGACTTGGGTTACCGGTGCAATTGTTGCATCTGTTGCCTTCATGTATATCCTCAAACCACCATGGTCTAGGATTACAATCCATGGTTTCCAAGATATGTTCCGTAGATATTGGATGCATGCATTAATCGTATTTTCAATCTATGTTTGGAAAGATATTTTTGATGGTCTTGACCGGTTAATTATGGCCAATACGAGACTGGATATGACACCTTACATCTATGCAATTGAAGGCGATATTGTACTTTGGATACAACAAACATTTGAGAATGAAATTCTCACTTCTACATTAACACATTTCTATGTGGCAGGTTACATGATGATTATTTTCTCAGCATTTGTGTATACTTGTTATTTTGATGACCGTCATATGGCAGATCGAATAACACTCACTCTGTTGATGGTGTATGTTCTCGCAGTTCCGTTCTATTTGTTTTTCAATGTGAGAGTAACAGGCGATTACATTCCAGGAATGGAAACGCTCGGCTATCAGCTTACTCCAGAGATACAAACATGGTTTACACGAATTGACCCATTCACGAATGGAATGCCCAGTTTGCACATTGGAATGCCATTCGCTCTTTGGTATTGCTATTCCCGTAACGACCTTGATGGCCGATGGAAAGCATGGCGTCTTTTCTTGATGGTTTATCTCTGGCTGACAGTGTTTACCATTCTTTATCTTGGAATTCATTGGGTTAGTGATATCATAGGTGGTTTGATTGTAGGTGTAGCAGCAGTGCACATCGTCGAAAAAATTGCACCAGGGTTTTGGAGGGTTATGGATGAACGATTATTCATTCATCGCTTGTCATGGTTCTTCGCAGATTGGCGCCGACCATTGGTAGAAGGAAGAGCGCTTTTGGGTCGTGGTTGGGCTTGGCTCAAGGTACCAGGAAGTCGCCAAACAGGTGTTGCCATCATGCTGCTCACCGCTAGCACTGCGGGTGTTTTGTTGTGGGATGCGACCCACCAACATTTCTCTGCTGAAGGTGTATCTGAACCGAGTGCAGCCGCGGGAGCAGATGGTTGGTTGGCGAGTTACGAGTTCATTGATGAGGGGAACATCACGGTGACCTTGTGGAATCTTTCGACCAAAGAGTCCTATCAGAGTAACATCGGACTCTACACAACTTTGGGGAGTTATCCAGTGGAGATTCTTATTGGTGAATCACACATCGTGGTTTGGCATGGATATCAATTAGAATTCTTTAACCTCAGTACGAATCAATGGGAAGGTCAATGGCTGACTGGTGCCCTGTTTGATGACATCGCCATGATGTCGAATGGTGATGATGCATGGCCACGCATGGTCATGTTGAACAATGGCGATGTCGAGATTCTCCCACGCGGGGAGATGAATGTGACACCTCTCCCCTCCTCTCCGAATGGCCCCGTTTCAATGATTGCAGCTGATGCAAGCAGTGTGGCATATATTGAGGCAAATGAACCGACAACTGTCCATGTACAAACAATTGGTGGAATTGAGAGACATTTGGCAGTTGAAATCGATGCAAAAATAGATGCACCACGTGATGAACAGGTTGAGTCTATGACCGATACAATTGTAGATTATGATAATGCGCAAATCACCGAGATTGTGTTGGATGAGAATTATCTCGTTGCATTGGTGAATCTGACTTCTATTGATCGTTTAGTCATGGTCGACCTTGTGTCTGGAGAACAACGAATTCTTGGAGACCCAGTTTTCCCAGTTGATGCTCCAAGCATTGGACATGGACACGTGGCTTGGCAACAGAAACAATTCCTTCTTTCCAATGACCCGAATCCAGAATATATTGATTGGGAAGTTGACTTCCATATCATTGCCGATAACCGTTCTTATCCTTTACATGCCCCTGATGACATAGACCAGTTAGATCCACAGGTAATGGAAGATCACATCGCTTGGAGACAACTTGATGACGACGGAAATCCTGAAATTCGAATCTATACAATTGAAGTTGTTCTAGAACCCTATTCCTCAAACCTCCTGCAATTCTTTGTGCTGTTATTGCCCTTACTACTGGTCATGTGGGTCGGTCAGCGTTTGAAAGAGAATGGTGGGCATTTGTTACCCCACTCGGATGAAGAAGAGTGATTATTCAGCTAATCTGAACATTTCTTCCAAACAATGCTGTGCAGCTTCGATGATATCGGATTCCAATTCGATGATTTGGTCAGGGCGCGGTTCACGGAGCGCTTGTAGAATGTCTTCCAGTTGTGTCATCTTCATGTATCGGCACATCACACAAGCCCCGTAGAGATTGAGTTCGTTCTCAGTTTCTGCTAGTACCCTTTCTGCAGTACCACATTCCGTAATCATCATGACGTCAGGCCTTCCAATTTCGCCAAGTCGAATTGCTTCATTGATTAACTTCTCTGAGGAGCCAACAAAATCCGCCTCTTCAAGCACATCAGCAGCACATTCTGGATGCGCAAGGATGCTCAAATCAGAACCTTCCAATTTTGCTCGCTCACGCCACTCTCTGACCTTTTCTCCAGTGAATACTGCATGCACTTCGCATTCACCATCGTATACGATAATTTCCTTTCTCCCGGCAAGTGCATTTTGAAGATGCTTTCCCATGAATCTGTCAGGGACGAAAATGAGTTTATCTCCAGGAAGTTTTTCACAAATAGTGAGGTAATTGCTACTCGTCACACAGACATCACATTCCGCCTTCACTGCTGCACTCGTGTTGATGTAGCAAGCAACAGGTATTCCTGGATACTTTACCTTGAGATTTCGAACATCTTGCGCAGTGATTCCATCAGAAAGTGAACACCCCGCTTCAGGTGATGGGTGTAGCACCGTTTTGTGTGGGCTCACGATTTTTGCAGTTTCAGCCATGAATCTCACACTTGAGAAGAGTATTGTTTTCTGAGGCGCATTTTTAGCTGCCTTTGAGAGGGTGTAGGAATCCGAGACCTCATCCGCAACACCGTAGATAATGTCGGGTGTTTGGTAAGTATGTGCGATTAGAAAAACATCCTTCTCACGTTTGAGTCGATTGATTTCCAATGTCAAAGGAGCAATTGAACGACAGGTCTCTAGTGGCCATCGCTGATGCTGTTGAATTCCCGCCTGAAGACGTGAGGCTTCACGCTCAATCTCATCTTCAGACCACCCTGAAATCAGAGGTTCCTGCCCTCGTCGAGGCACGCTCGGCAGCTGAATCGCCATCGATATCGCCAGACCGCCGTTAGGTGCAACCGCTTTGAAGTCATCTCACCTCGGTTGCCCGAGGCAGAGGCATGTCAGGACCCTGGATTGAGCATTCAATGCTGCACAGAGGCGCCGAAGCAGTCGTTTTTGCAGGAACTTGGATGGGTCGTGAGGCGATTCTGAAATGTCGAGAACCTCGAGCATGGCGTCACCCTGATCTTGACGCGCGTTTGACAAAATCTCGGCTATCTGCAGAAACTCGTTTGCTCCGACGTTTGGGATGTGCAGGTCTTCCAGTGGCAGAATTATTGGCAGTCGATTTGGCAGAGGGATGGATTATCCAATCGCGTCGCCCCGGCATTCCCTTGGTTGAAGCATTGAAAGCAGGAACAAATCCTTCAATTCTAATCGATGTAGGAGCCCTGATTAGACGTTTACATGCAAATGGTATAGCGCATGGTGACTTGACCACTCACAATATTCTGTGGGACTCAGAATCAGGATTGTCAATCATCGACCTCGGTTTGGCCTCAATTACAGACGAAATCGAAACGCTTGGACTTGATTTACAAGTGCTAAATGAATGCTTGAAAGCCAGCCATCCGAGCATAGAAGGAGGTATTGATTTGGTAATCGAGGGATATCTATCAAGTTCAGAAGTTGGTGCTCAAACCGTGATTAGTCGGTTTGATGAAATCCGTAGTCGAGTTAGATATCACGGTTAGGACAATTGAGCCGCTGCCTTCCATCCAAAATAGGCAAGAAGTGGGCAACAAAGCAATGTTGCCATGAGGTAACCTCCTGCAGTCCCGATTTTTCCTTCATCAAGCATCTTGATGAGGTCAACAGAATATGCAGACATTGTGGTAAATGCCCCCATCAATCCTGTTCCCAATAGTAATGCCATATCTTCAGAAATCGAGAGTCCTACCAGTACTCCCAGCAATAAGGAACCTACTAGATTGACCGTTAAGGTACCCCAAGGAAAGTCATTTGGTAACCATTCTCCTATGGCATACCGAAGTACAGCACCTACAGCTCCGCCTGCAGCAACCAGAGCGAGCATCTTCGGTTCCATGTTCCTGCGGCAACTAGAGAAGACTTCAACCCACTCCCTGCTTTCCGCAGTTTATGGCCACTCTGAACTTTCTCACAGGTAACCCGGGTAAATTAGAGGAGGCCACCGCTTTACTTGCACCACTGGGTTGGACTGTTCAGTCATTTGTTGTTGAAGGAAGTATTCCTGAAGTTGTTGAGCCCCAAGCAGATAATCTCACTACAGTTGCATTGGCAAAAGTCGCTCAGGGTGTTGAAATACTTGCCGCAGAGTCACGTTTGTCCGAATCACTTCTTGTTGAAGATTCAGGATTTTTCATCAATGCGCTCCCTGATTTCCCGGGTGTTTATTCTGCTCATATTCTCAAATCTATTGGATTGAAAGGCATTCTAAAATTGGTTGGAGAGAATCGGTTGGCCCACTTTGTGACAATAGCGGCACTTTGGACAGGAGAAGTGGTCGAAGTCTTTGTTGGACGATGTGATGGGAAAATTTCACAGACCATTCAAGGTGAACAAGGATTTGGTTATGACCCTATTTTTATTCCAGATGAAGGAGATGGTGAGCGTACATTCGCTGAAATGACCATCGAAGAAAAAGCAGCATGTAGTCATCGAGGAAAGGCGTTACGTGCTCTTGCAAATTTCCTTGATGAGAACTGAGCCTAGCGGCGGCATCCTCAATACGGACGAGTTTGTCGATGGGATGAGGGAAGACTGTGGTGACGTTCAAGCGCCTCTTGCTCTGGTTCACCTTTGGTGTTGGACTAATCACCTACCCCTTGATTGCAGGACGTATTGATTCCAAAGAACGTATGATTTTCATCGGACTAATTCTTCTTCTTGGTATATTCCTGACAGGCACAGGTGGAGGGCGCAAAGTGAAGCGCGTCCGTCGCCGCTCTAAGGATACCAAAGAGGACAGTGAGGAGGATACAAGCGAAGATCTCCCTGCTCCTGTGCAATCAGAAGAAGATGCCTCCACACGTCGTAATGAGAAACTTTCCCGCAGTAGAGGTGGGCAGTCCTCTGAAGAATCGAAGGCTGAACAGGATACACCTGATGAAGAAGTTTCAGTCTCTCTAGCGGAAGAAACAGTTTCAGTAGATGTAATTGAAGAAAACGTTCACGTCGCTGAAGAATTTGTCGCAGAAGTAGATGCAGAATCAATGGAAGAGGCAGATATTGAAGGTTTCATCGAAGAGAGGCGTGATCGCCATGATTTGATCCGCCGTCGAATTGAAGCCCGTCGTCGAGAACAACTTGCAGACATACGTGCGGACGCAGCGAAAATCTACCAAAGCGCCGATCAGTCAGAAGATTTGGTATCCCTTATGAATACGGAAGATCACGGGCTGGAAATATTGGATACTTCTGCAGGTGATTCAACCGAAGGTTCTCCCATTGGTGCAGTTTTCGTAAGAATCGACTCAAAGCGTGTTTTGAAGGTACGAATGCCCCTAGATCAAGGATTTATTGCAGGTAAAGAACCGCTACCCGAATTGCCTCCTTTACCTGACCTCGGAGATCTTCCCTTACCACCTCTTCCTGATTTAGGTGACCTTCCCTTACCACCTCTACCAGATCTAGGTGATTTACCTCCACCACCTTTACCAGTCCCTTCAAAATTGGACACTTTACGCGAAGAAATGTCGAATGACGACTGACCGCACACTTGAGTAAGTGGTCGCCTTCGGCGACCCATGAGCGGTCCAGAGAGCGAAGTCCTTCAAATTGAGAATATTCCAGTAGAGAACTCGAATCCTTCAGGAGGAGTAATCTCTGTGTGGACCATCAATCGCCCTGATAAGTTGAATGCATTGAATACAGAAGTCAACACTGCCATCAAATCAGCGTGTGGTTGGGCTGAAGACGACGATACAGTCCGTGTAATTGTCATTACAGGTGCTTTGCCTAATGAACCACCAGAAGGCAAGAGAGCCAAACCAAATTCCTTTGTCGCTGGTGCCGACATATCTGAATTTGAAGGGCAGTCTAGCGAATCAATCCGCCCATTTTTCGATGACAATGTTTGGGAACACATCTGGAATTTGTCTAAACCCACAATTGCTATGATTGATGGATTTGCTCTGGGTGGTGGTTCTGAAATTGCCATGTCCTGTGATATTCGGATTGCCACACCTCGCTCAAATTTCGGGACACCCGAGATAAATCTTGGACTCATTCCAGGTGGTGGTGGAACACAGCGGCTTTGCCGCTTACTTGGTTATGGTCGAGCCATCGAGATGGTCATGAGTGGGGAGATGGTTGATGGTACAGAGGCTCACCGAATCGGTTTAATCAACCATCTTGTTGAGCCCTCTGGTCTTCATGAAAAAACCATGACAATCTCTCAAAATCTTGCCAGCAAATCACCCCACACCATTCGGGTCGCCAAAGCTGCAGTTAGAGCAGCTTTGGAAAACCCATTCAGTGCTGGGATACTAGCGGAACGCGATTTATTCTGTGCTCTATTTGATACTGAGGACATGGCCATCGGTGTCAAAGCATTTCTAAATCGTGAGGATGCCAAGTGGACAGGGGCTTGAGCATGTCATCTGAGCCTTTGGTTGAGGCAAGAGACCTCGGCAAACGTTTTGGTGATTTCATCGCTCTTCACCCCCTTGATGTCACAGTTCATGCAGGTGAATTTTTTGGTGTATTCGGACCAAATGGAGCGGGAAAATCGACTTTCATCAAACTGCTTACCGGACAGTTAGCACCTTCTTTAGGGGGCGCAAAGGTTCTCGGTACCAATGTATCAAGAAATCCACAGAAAGTGAAGGCCAATGTTGGAATTGTACCTGAATCCGAAAGTCCTCCTTCTTACCTCACTTCAGCAGAATATCTTCAATTTGTGTGCGCGATTCGAAATGTGGAAGATGCAACCTCAAAAGTTGAACATTGGCTTGATTGGTTTGGAATAAATGACAAGCGTAACACTCTCTGCAAAGATCTCTCTAAGGGTCAACGGCAGAAGATAATGCTGGCCAGTGCATTCATCCACGAACCTCGTTTGCTTTTTTTGGATGAGCCTTTCGTAAATCTTGATCCGATATATCAGCGAAAATGTCGAGGACTTCTAATGGAACACATAGAGAATGGTGGAACCATTTTCCTCTGCTCACACATTCTGGAAGTTGCAGAACGAATGTGCACTCGTGTTGCAGTCATTGATCATGGCCATGTATTGGCTGCAGGTACGATGGATGATTTACGAATAAATGAACAGGAAGATCTTGAAGATATTTTCATTCGACTTGTTGGTGCTTCTGTTGAAGAGATTGAGGCAAAAGAGAAATCGAGCAGCGAAGAGGAGTGATTGTATGGCGTTTGCCGAAGGTAGAGAACCACCATCATTCGCTGTTTCGTTTGGAACAAATTTTTCGATGATGTTTCGTGAGGAGTGGAGACAGAATGTCGATTTCGCTCGTAAGAGACATATCATGATGTTCCCAATTATGCTTGCTCTTGTAACGATGGTTATCACCATCGGTTTGCGATTTTTGACAGGAGAATCTGAAATCGTTTACGCGCAAGACACTGCCGAACAGATTGCCAACCAATCTGAGAAAACATTCACTTGGGATGAATTGAAAATGGGCTTACATGTTTCCTTGTTTCTATTCAGTCTAGGCATGGGTTCTTTCGCATTCATTGGTCGGAATATGATTAGTCAACGTGCTGGAGGCAAATCCTACTTGTTGGCTGGTCCAGCACTACTTCCATTAGAATTACCACCAGTATACTTAGCCTACTATTGTAAAGAAGTAGCCTTCTATCTTTGTTTGATTCTTTCTCCGGCGGTATTTGGAATGGCTTTAGGTATTCTTGCAGATTTTTTCTTTGGGATTTCAACTCCCTTGGTTTGGTCCTCTCTTCCGATTGTTTTGGTTTGCATGCTCATCACAATGATGCAAGGTTTGGCAATTTCATTTGTTGCAAGCGCGATTTGGTCCAGATCGAGGGTTGGATCTTGGCTTGTTCCTATTATGGCAGTCTTCCTTGGCGTCATTATCGCAATTGACATTGTTCCATTTGAATGGGCAGTAATTGGATTGCAAGTGCAACTGAATCATAATTTCTCTCTCGTCCCTATTGCGATGTTGGGGTCCCTTACTATTGCGGGCATAGGTGCCCATCTTGTACCGAATGATTTCGAGATTCATGTCATTTCACGGGAAGAAATGCTTGAACCGGTCCACCGCCGTCTTTTTTTCTTGGGTAATGGAACCATGAGAATGTTGGTCGCTAAGGAAATTGTTGACGTGTTGCGCTCGGGCACTCAGGTCAAGATGCTAGGTTCGTATTGCGTTCCACTACTTTTCTTATTGGCATTGGCTTGGATGGCTGATTTTGCTCGTTTCCCCATTCCATTCAATCTGTTGAGTTATGCACCTTTCCTAGGTTTCTTCGGTTTCAATTTTTACTCATGGTTAAACGCAGTCGATAGTCCAGATTTCCTCAATGGTTTACCGGTGCGTGTACCTCAATTACTTCGAGCAAAAATCATTGTTTATTTCCTCATGACAACTTGGATTTCAGTTATTTTCCTCGTCTTGATGGCTTGGATGCTAAATCAGTGGGCTGGATTATTGCCAGCTCTGCTGGTGATGGTGGCCAATTCAGTGTACATTGTGGCATTATGTGCCCTTCTAATGGGTCTTAGGCCAAACAAGGCGATTTTTGATACTTCAGTGATGGCAATCTTTTGGGTGGCCACTGTAATCCCTCTTGTTTCTTTGTTCTTGCTTTCTTTCACACAAGGAGATATGTCGCTGTATGCCAGTGGATACACACAAGTTTCGGCCGAAGGTCTAGATGCGAGTGCTCAAACCTACGAACCTAGTGAAGCAAAGTCCTACTATGGCGGGATCCTCGCGATTTCAATCGGTTTGATTACGCTTGCAATTGCATTTTTGGCGTTATTGGAGCGCCGCTGGGGTCGTGCAGCGTTTGAGAATTGATGCAAATCCGCTTTTTCGGGCATGTTGCATAATTTACTCGGCGCAGGGCAAAAACTCGATTTGAGGTAGGGAACCTATGGTTCCCTGCGGAATGTTATAGTGGGCGAAGGGTCATCCGAAGGATGCAGGTGGGGGTTTTCAAATGGCAAGAAGACAGGGAGGAGGCCAAAGACGTCAGCGACGTCAACAGGTTCAATATGAGGAACTCGACAAATATCCAGTGGCTCCGCCACACGCTTTTGCTCGGATTGTTCGTGACCTTAGAACACTGAATATCATCTATCAAGTGATTGAACCACCATTGACTAAGAAGGAAGAAGAAATTCGTGAGGAAGTCATGACAATCTTCGTACAGGCCCTTACTGCAGATATTTCTGAAATTGACGCCAATCCAGAACTTTATCTCCGCGCTGCAATGGATCAAATTGTCAAATCTTATCGATTGAAAATCAATAAGAAATCTCGTTCCAAGATTTTCTATTATCTTAAGCGCGATTTGATTGGATACGGAAGAATGGATGTCTTGATGTCAGACGCAAACGTGGAAGACGTATCTCTTGATGGAACGGGCATCCCTATCTTCGCTTATCATCGAAAATTTGAATCAGTGGAAACTACCATTTCATGGCCGGATGATCACGAATTGGAATCCTATGTTATCAAGTTGGCACAGCGTTGTGGTAAGCATATTTCCGTGGCTGAACCATTGCTTGATGCTACTTTGATGGATGGTTCACGAATCGTCATGAAACTGGGACATGAGATTTCGACACGTGGTTCAACTTTCTGTATTCGTAGATTTCGTGAAGATCCTTTCAGTCCTTGCGATATCGTTGCATTCCGAACAATGACCAGTTTGATGGTAGCCTATCTTTGGATTGCATTCCAGAATGAAATTTCAATGCTATTTGTCGGTGGAACAGCATCTGGAAAAACAACGACACTAAACGCAATGGCCCTATTTATTCCATGGCAAATGAAGATTGTTAGCATCGAATCCACTCGTGAAGTAAACATCCCACAACCAAACTGGATTCCAGGTCTAACGAGGCAAGGTTTTGGTGGTGAATCAAGTGAGGGTGAGATTGGTGAGTTCGAATTACTGAAAGCAGCACTTCGAGAGCGCCCTGAATACATCATTGTGGGTGAGATTCGTGGTGCAGAAGCATACGTATTGTTCCAAGCAATGGCTACCGGACATTGTTCTTACTCTACCGTGCACGCAGACTCTGTACCTTCGTTGGTTCATCGTCTGGAAAACAAACCAATTGACATTCCACGTGTGCTGTTACCTGCTCTAGAGGCAGTTTCCATTCAAATTCAGACACGTATCAACGGCAGGCGAGTTCGAAGAACGAAGCAAATTGTGGAAATTGTGGGTGTTGACCCGCACAGTCAGGAAGTGATTACAAATGAAGTCTTCAAATGGGACCCTGGTCGTGATGATTACGATTTCTCAGGTAAATCATATGTTTTGGAGAAGATTATGGTAAAAATCAACTATAGCCAGGAGAAAATGCGTCAAGAACTTAGAACTCGTAAACGAATTCTCGATTGGATGGTACTCAACGATATTCGCAAATCGGATCAAGTGGCTC
>CAYYKF010000070.1:0-11597 GCA_964441035.1 uncultured Candidatus Poseidoniales archaeon | reverse complement strand
CTGACAGTCATCTGGATTTCTGGTTGTATGATGGTGGCAACATCTCCTGATGAGGCTGCAGAAGCATCACCTGCTGCATGTGCTGTCATTTCCTCAAGGAGGTCAGATTGGTAGGTTCCACTGTCATCGACGCATGCGATTTTCGCCAATGCCTCTTTCATCCATGCTGTAGCAGGAGCATCATAATCGACATCACAATCAACACGATCGTGAATCCTTGAACCACCCATCTTTTCAAGGACTGCATCCCATTCCTTTCCGGATTCGCAATAAAATTCGTAAGATGTATCGCCGAGTGCACAAACTGAAAAATGTGTATTTGAGAGAATCTTTCCAGCACCTGTCGCTGCTTGATACAATTCCTCTGCATTGTCGGGCATTTCTCCTTCACCCCACGTTGAACAAGCAATCAGAACTCGTTTCATTCCACTCATTGAAGAAATATCGAAGCCATCCATATCGTGCACATGACCTACTAAACCGTAATCTGATGCCTTCTTGGCAAACATGGCGCAGAGTCCTTCTGCATTGCCAGATTGGCTGCCGAATAGTATGTGGAGGTCCCTGTCTCCAGACATTAGAGCGTCCAGAATGCCACCGCCTGTGACTACAGCAACCGATTCGGATTCAGCCTCAACAGGTGTTTCAATCTCTGCAGGTGCCTCTTCGGCGGGAGATTCATCGCCACCTGCCAATTCGTAAATGATGACATCAACTGGGCAACCTTCAGCGGCTTCGATGATATCTTCTCCAAATGTATTGTAGTCAAAATCGGGACGAATGATACAAGTTTCATCCTGAACTTCAAACACTTCAGGGCAGATTGTTTCACAAGCATCACAGGTGATGCAGCCCTCATCTATCCAGACTTTAACGACGGAGGTCAACAAAATCACCTACAGCCCTACGGGCTGAATGAACCTTCGACCTGATTTCGATTATTGAACATAGCGGGATAGAGACAAGCCTTTGTGAGAACTAAGTGTGTAAACTCAGAATCCCATATCCATGCCGTCCATTCCACCCATATCTGGCATTCCGCCACCAGCACGGCTGGAGATTACATCGTCAATTCTTAGAATCATAATCGCGGTTTCTGTAGCGGACTGAACTGCTTGTTCAACGACACGGACTGGCTCTAGGACATTGGCTGCTTGCATATCCATTACTCCGCCCTCAAAGACATTGACGCCGTAAGTTGATTTCCCTTCAGCGTGGGCTTTCCTGACATCGATAATCGTATTGACTGGGTCTAAACCTGCATTTTCTGCAAGCGTTCGGGGGATAACTTCCAATGCTCCAGCAAATGCTTCGATTGCCATTTGCTCTCGACCGCCCACACCTTCTGCGTATGCACGTAATTCTCGCGATAATGCTGCAAGAACTGATCCACCTCCTGTGAGGACTGCACCATCTTCGTGGGCGACTGAAACTACACCAATTGCATCATCGAAGGCCCTTCGAATTTCATCAACAACATGTTCGGTACCACCTCTCAGCAATACTGAAACGCTCTTAGCCTGAGGACATCCAGTGATGAAAACCATATCTGATTCTCCAATCTTTCTCTCATCGACCTTGGCAGCGTTTCCTAAATCTGAACTTGACAAATCATCAACATTGGTCACAATACGTCCACCAGTCGCTTTGGATAGTGCTTCCATGTCACTCTTTTTCGCTCTACGGACTGCGAAAAGACCCGCTTTGGACATGTAATGCTGAGCAAGGTCATCAATTCCTTTCTGACAAATTACTACATTCGCACCTACGCTCTGAATCTTGTCAACCAGACCTCGCAAGTAATTCTCTTCCTCTTCAAGAAATTGTGACAACATTGTTGGGTCTGTAATCTGAATCTTGGCATCAACCTCTGTCTTCTTGACTTCAATTGCTGAATTGATTAGGGCTATTTTTGCATCTGAAATACTGCGAGGCATTCCACTGTGAACTCGTTCTTTATCCAAAATGATGCCGTCAACCAATGTGCTATCTTTGATTGAGCCACCCTGTTTCTTCTCAACTTTGACATCATCAAGGTCAACCAATATCTCTCCATCTTCATCTCTTGCGACTGCCTGAACTGCATTCACGCAAATGTCAGCAAGGAATGATTTGACTGCATCTGCAGATTTTCCAGTCAGTGCCGTTTTAGCAACTTCATGGAGTGTGTCTGAACTTGCATCGACAGTGTACGAATCCAATAGGCCCACTGCCTTATCGGCTGCAAGTCTGAATCCTTCGCAAATGACGGTTGGGTGAACATTCTGTTCAATCAAATCTTCACTGCGCTTGAGCAATTCACCAGCAATCACAACTGCGCTGGTTGTACCATCGTAACAGTGCTGTTCCTGTGTCTTAGCTACTTCAATAATCATCTTAGCAGCAGGATGCTCGATATCCATCTCCTTGAGAATAGTTGCACCATCATTGGTGATGACTACATCCCCCATGCTGTCGACGAGCATCTTGTCCATTCCCTTTGGACCAAGAGTCGTTCTAACTGCGTCAGCAACTGCTTTTGCAGCAGCAATGTTGTTACTTTGTGCACTCTTACCCCGAGTGCGATTTGTACCTTCTTTCAGTATGAAAATTGGCTGTTGTCCACCGTACATGTTCGATTCCCACCTATCAAACGCCCCTACGGGGCGACCTGCCCACCCATGAATCCTTCATAAGTCGACCGCTTCGTTGAGAATACCCTTATTGGCCATTCTGACGGCGTAGATATTCCTCACCGTAGTGTTCCCACTGCTCCATGGACCATCCCTCAGGAAGTCCAGATTCAGGCAACGGAGGGCCAGATGCAGGAAGGGATGGCTCTGGGGTTGCAACTACCTCAGTTGCAGGCGGAGGGGATTCGCTGGGCGGTGGAGGGGTCTCCATCACCGGTTGTTCAAACAATTGTTCAGTGCCACCATACATTGAATTTGCAGCCAAATCATCGCTTGGCAACAATGTAGGTGCCTCTGGCAAGGTCGGAGCTTCTGGTAATCCAAGACTGGTTTCATAACCGGACAGAGTTGAGATTTCATCTTCGTGCTCAGTCGACATGATGATTTTTACCAGCACCATTACCAGTCCAACAATGACCAGAATTCCCAATCCAACCAAGGTGACATCTTTGGCAACACTAGCAAAATCAGTTCCATCATCAGCTTCCTTTTCTACAAATTTCTCAACTGTGAAGCTGATTGGAACATCAACAACGTCATCATCAGCTAAAACTGTTAACGTGAAATTGTAATCCATAATGTCGTCAGGCATGTTTTCCATGTTCGTTTCTGTTACACGAATCTCCAAAGTGACGTTGTAAAATGATCCTGGATTCAGGTTGAAGCCAGATATGTCGGATGCGGACACTTCAACCCTGTCGATGTAATCCCAACGTTCAGTCCGGTCCTTGGTAACTTCAATTTCAATGGTTTGAGTATTCAGTGGATGCTGGTTTAACACACGCACATTCATCTCAAATGTACCGGGCTCATCTATCGTAATGGGCTGAACTGGCGCCACGTTAATGAATCCCAAAGTTCCAACCACGAATTTTGCTTCTCCTGATGCAGTCTCAGTCACGCCTGATGCAAGTCCTTCAACGCTAGTTGCTTCCAATGTTAGCCTTCTATCACCTTGAACTCCAGAGTCAAACCAGTATTCAATCGTGACATTTGTGAATGTGCCTGGATCTATGAATGGCGTTCTTCCATCACTGATACCACTGATAATTTGAGCATTGACTCCAGAGTCTAGAGCCAATGATAGAGAAAAGGCGTCCTGCGCATTGCCATTGTTGTAAATATGCATCCGCAGAGTCTTCACTGTCTGACCGTCAGCCTGGAATATCTGTCCACTCATGTTCTTGTCTGAGACATCGACCAAATACGTGGTTGGAACGTTTAAGTCGAAATGTCCGGAACCACTAATCGCTTGTGTTGAACCTTCGGGAATGGTTTGTGCGGTGGCGGTGAGTGTCAATCTATAGGCTGGATTAGGAGGAATTCCTTCTTCCATGGGCATGATAACTTGGACTGTATCTGTGCCACCAAACGGTTCGATTTCAGCACTGGTTTGAGTATTCAAATATGCTCCAAGACGCCAGTCAGAGTCTAGAGATAAATCGAAAACTTCGGCGGAATTTCCATTATTTGTAATGGTCATGTACATCGATCTGAAGATGCCATTTGCACTAGCAGATTTTGTGGGTTCATCGGCCTCAACAACGACATTTTGTATGACTGGTACATTGATGATGAGAGGCTTTACTGATTGTGCATTGGCTGGTGGCACTCCACTGGCCAAGAGATTGATTGAAACTTCACCCGGAGGGATGACTGGAGGTGCGGTGAATCTGGCTGTCAAAAATCGCTCCTCAGCCTTTTCTAAAGGAACAACATTCACTGCAGTCAAATTCCCATCGCTATCCCAATCCTCAAACCATGCAAGATTGGTGGCACTCCATAGAGGGCTGCCGAAATAAGCACCAAGGTTCCATTCTGCAAATTGATTACCTGTATTCTTAATCTTCATCTCGACATCGCCAGTCTGACCGGGTTCAAGGTTCAGTGCAACGGTTGGCGCATTTACTGGGTGCCTGTCCAAACGAATTGAGAAAGAAGAATCGACACTTACTGGAATCACTAGAACTGCTTTGTCCTCATTGTTTCCAAAGTTGTTAGATGTAACGCGAACTGTCCAATTTAGAGTCTCAATATTCGCGCCTTCTGGGACACTTAGATTGACCCAAAATTCAGTGGTACCTTCATCATCAATCTCATTCAATGTGACCACACTATCGTGATCTTGCATGTTGTTACTGTCAATTCTTAGAGGGAATGAATCCATCCAAGTCTGGTTGTCAACATCAGTTCTGACTGTTACGATTTTCTTCTTGTATCCGTTGTTGGTCAACAAGCAGTGCAATGAAGGAGGATTAGGATCTGCTGGAATGACAGTATATGAATTTGGGTCATTGCAATCAAGTGTAACTGTGAAATCGTGCACTCTTTCAACACCGAATAAGATGAAATCATCGATGTGGATTCCTTCGTTGGCATATTCTGGATCTGCAATCTTAGTATATGCAATCTTGAATGCATTTTCATCGTGTACATCCGTCATGTTCCAGACTACGCGTGTCCATTCTCCAGGTGTACTGGATAGCGATTGCTCGGTTAAATTCAGTGCTTCTGTGTTGGAGGCATATGAATTGAATACAGTATAGGCTTCCATCGCAAGTTCATCTCCAGCCTCCATCGACCCCCAAGCACTTGTAGCCCAATGTAATGATTTGAAGTCGAATTCATTGACATTAATTAAGCAGAATGGCTGGGCGTGGAACTGTGTTAGATCATTATCGGATTCTCCGTAACCTAGACCGTGGCCCGGATCTGAACAATCACCTGTGGCTGTCTTCCAACCCCATCGCAGAGTCTCTATGTTGTTTGAGGGGTAATCATTACCTGGATTAGAAATTCGCCAATGCTCATTCCCCGCAGCGGCACTTGTGCTATCGCCTTGCCAATCTGTTCCTCCGGGATACATATCATTAGCATTCCGTGTTTGATAGGCGATTGGTAAGAACATTGGAACATTGTAGGTTACAGATTGACTGGGTTCCATTATATCATGCCAAATCGCGACTGGAATCGATTCTTCGTACACATCGTTCCCAGCATTGGTGTCGAAGCCAACATAGGCCTCTATGGAGCCGCGCAGAATAATGCCACCTGCCAGATTGCCGTCGTCTCCAATATAGCTGTGGGCGGAATCAGGAATCCATTCAACAATGAAATTCTTTTCTTGACCCCCTGCCATCTTATCTAAACCAGTGAAATTGTGTGTCCAAGTCCCGATGATGAATCCAATGGGATGCACGATTTCAAGTGTCCCCCATGAATCCACACCGGACGAACTGGTTCCAATGTTCTTGAAGGATATCTCAATAGCATACATCTGATTTCGCAACAAGTAATCCTGAGTTCCACCAGTAGATTGATTCCAACTTTCAGTCGGAGAAGATGCATTGCCTACAACGATATCAAGAACCATGAAATCAATAGATGCCCGACCACTCGTAGAATCACTGTCTTGTGAAGATACCATGGTGCTATCACTGGTTGTGAAAGGTAGCATTGGTGCGGCAATCAAAAGAGCAAGTACGAAGAGCAGGCGAGCATCCTTCATGTGAATCAACAGCAGGTCCACCCACATTCCAGTCTTAAGGTTGGTTAGACCCTGTCTACGACAGGGTATGCAGTTTCGGCTATGAAAAAAGCATTATCGAATCGTGTTCATACACCCAGTTCCGGCCGACAGACTATTGGTCAGGAGTGGCGCCAAAGGCGCCGTTGTCAACGAATGGAAGCACCCTAATGGCCAGAATTTGGCTAACGGTCATCATCGGCATGCAAGTATTTATTGCCCCAATTTTGGCATTCAGTATCACCTATATCGTAGAGGTTGATTGGGATAACTACCAAGCTTCACTACGAGTGGAACTTCTGCCATGGATTATCAGCGCTGCAATATTCTACGGGATGGTCTCACTAATTCTTGGACTTACTGTTGGAGGATACATGCCACCACGAGTCGCGGACGCAGGAGGTTGGATGCCAGTTCTAGGATTCAGCAGGAGGTTACGGGATGCTGACATGGTTGATCGAGCGCGCCTCCAACTCACGAGTTCACCTTATGGGAAAGTAACGAAAATCGTTCATCGCGAAGTGAAAAATCGGGGCAGGCCACTGCTGGAAGTTCATGGAGGACTGCAATTGCTTGCCGCACCAGTACAACTCGTGCTAATCATGCTACCACTTCTAGTGCTTAGATTCACACCAACGAATTGGTTGCAAGACGACAGATTGCTAGAACTATCATTACTGGTCTATCTTGCTGGATTGGTAATTGGACTGAGAATTTTCCCAAAAATTGCGGAGAAAAGTGTCGGTGCTGCGGCGGTTGCCAGACGAATATTGGTCGATCGAACCAAATTGGGATGGTTGTTCCCAGTTCTGCTTCTATGGTTGATTGAACGTGCAATCGTTTCTCTCGCATTTCAGGCTCTGGAGTTAGATGTTGGAAGGTGGCAACAAGTATACGATGAGCAAAAGATTCTCGAAGCGATATTACCGATTTCCGTTGCAATTCCAGAATCATCCTTCCTTGATTTACTGGTGGCACTTTCCCTTTTGCCAATGGCTATTTTCACCACCATGGCAGTATTGGGTGGTGGTGAACAAGACCCGCCACAATGGCTCATAGGAAATGAGGGCAATTGGGAAGGTGGTGAAGAAGAGGAAGAAAATGCCGCTTTACCTGCTCCCGGTGAAGGAATCGGAGAAGCACATGGTGAGGATGTCCACCTAACAGATGAAGAAAGCCTAACTGAAACTGAAATCGAATCTGAGGAATTAGGGGCCGAAAATTCAGAGCCGACTTTTGAAGATAAAATGGCAGCGCTAGCTGAAAAACTGGATTCGATTCCTGAAGAAAAATCTGATTATTCCTCTTCTTCTGAATCGTAAGGTGAACGGCCATCCATCAATAGGATGCGCAATGTGCCCATCAATCTACCATCTGTTCGGATGCGGCCCAAATCAGGTCGAGGTGTATTGAGAATCAATTTACGACAGTACTTACATCGAATAGAGCGTACTTCCCATTGTGGTATTGGTCTATCACAACACGGTGGATTCGGTTGGCGTAGATTGTTTACTTCACGCACCAATGACATTGGCATGATACCAAATCCTGTATCAAGATTAAGAGGGACTACACGTGAGATTGCGAACCAGATTACTCCTGCAAACAATCCCAATGCAAACGGTTCAGGCGAGGCATTCATGATTAGGATTGAAAAGCAAAGCGGGAACAATGCCAAAATCCAACACATCATGTGAACGCGTCGCATCAGCAACATCCGTTGAATGAGTGGAACATCGACCTTGATTGGGTCGGGATGGGGGCTGAGGCCTCTTTCCAAACCTAGGAATCGTGTGAATAGAAGTAAAGGAATTCGAGGAATAATCATTCCAAGAATGAGGCCGAAAATCAGTACTATGACCTGCACAGTGATGGACATCAATCCACCTCAATCTTGACGCAGGTGAGATAGTACATTCTCGACCTTGTCCATTCCTCGACTGATATCTTCACGACCGATGGTATAGGCAAAACGTAGATGCCCTTCTCCTGATGCGCCAAAAGCAGAACCAGGAGAGCACAATACTCCTCCTTTGAGTAATTCCAGAGCCACCTCTTCTGAATTCATGCCCTCGACTTCCACCTTCGGAAATACATAGAAAGCACCGTCAGGAACATGACAAGATACGCCTGGCATCGCATTCAATCGCTGGCAAATAAGGTCGCGACGGGCTTGAAATTCAATCGCCATCTTAGAAGGGTAATCAGCTGCGGCATCAAACGCTTCGAGAACTGCATGTTGCATCGCATCATTACTGCATGCTGTGATGTAATACTGAAGTTTGGTAATTTGACCAATCGCTTCCGAGTTTGGAGATAAAACATAGCCGATACGCCAACCAGTCATTGCGAATGTCTTTGAAAATGAATTTACCAACAACAAATTGTCATATCCGGTTCCCAAAAATGAGACGTGCTCATCGACGTATATGATGCGATCATACACTTCATCTGAAATAATCCAAAGATCGTGCCTGCGAGCGAAATCAAGCAACATGTCACGTTGTTCTAGATTCAATGTTGCACCAGTCGGATTGCTTGGGAAATTGTACAGTATCGCCTTTGTCTTCTCATCAACAAGAGATTCAAGGGCAGCCAATTGCGGTATGAATTCGTGTTCAAACAGGCAAGGGTAGAATCTTGCTTCAGCACTGCAAAGGGTGGCATCCGGTGCGTAAAGTGGGAAATATGGTTCAGGAAGTAGAATGTTGTCACCAGGATTCAGGACTGCCATTGTGCATGCTAACAACGCATTGGTTCCGCTCATGGTCATACAAACATTAGATTCATCCATTCCCGATTCATAAACTTGCCAAGACTCAGCGATTCTACGTCGCAGGCTCGGTAACCCTGCGGTGGTCGTGTATTTGTTGTGACCATCTTGCATTGCTTTGGTCATCGCATCGATGGCAACTTGTGGTGGTTGGAAATCAGGTTCCCCCAATCCGAATGAGATGACATCGTCACCTGCCATGTCAAACATCTTTCGAACGCCGGTCGGTTGAATCGCCAATGCGCGCTCACTGAACCCGGCCATGTGCGGCCGGAATCCACTTCAAGACTTAAGCCGTTGTGTGGTATACAAAAGAAATCAAGAGCGAAGACGCGTGATTAATTCGGCCTTTTTACCCGAAACTGGAAGGTCTCTCAAGGCCAATTCTTCCTTCAACTGCTGGACTGTCATCGAATCGTAATCAATTTCGTCAAGAAGCTCGGCTTCATAGATTTCTTGGAATTGCTCTGAATCACTTGAACGACCCATAATCAGAACCACCATTCCAGCAATAAGAGCCACGACAAGCAACCCTACTCCTGCGACCACAACCATGCTCATCGATGCGGTCTCCGAACTACCTTCACCCATCACAACCACTGTTGAGGGCACTGAATGAACAGGGCCTCTGGATGCTCTGATTTCGAGGGTCTGATTACCTACATCCAACTTAGATGTGTCAAGAGCAACTGTCCAATTGAAAGGCGTAAGTGGACCTAGTTCAGCAAATTCAGATTCATAGGTTGCCTCTGACCAAGCACCATCGCCTACACGGAATTCGACCATCTCAATGACGTCGCTTTGGGTCCATGCATGTCCAGTGATGATGACTTTACCACCATCATTTGTGACGTTTAGAATGTGATTTTGAATGGTCCAATCAATCGATGTGCTCTGATTGGTTTCTTTGAGGTGTAATGCCATTTCCACCGCTGCACGTGCATCGATCATCCCATATCCGAAATCCCGATTCCAATATGGGTCTACGTCAGGTGCTGATGCTGGACCTCGACGCTCTGCAGTTTGCTTGAGTACCTCTTTGATTTGCATTGGATTCAAATCTGGATTTGCTTCGATGACCAAAGCAATGACGCCAGTGACTGAAGGAGTAGCATACGAGGTACCTGAGCCACGACCTGTGTAGGTGTTTTCACTCGCATCACTGAAGAGATTACTGCAGCCACCACTGGTGACACATCCTTCTGCCTGAATGATATTGGTTCCGGGTGCAGAAATTTCAGGAATCAATTCGTTGACTGGATTCCCATCTCCATTATCTCGTCTTGGACCGCGTGAAGAGTAGCCTGCGATTGTATCATCATTTCTGTCAATCGTATTTTTGTCATCGGTAGCCCCAACTGTAACTGAGAGCGAAGATGCGCTCATTCCAGAAAGACCGTCGTTGTCTGCGCCATCATTTCCTGCAGCATTTGAAACTGTGACGCCAGCTTCTGTTGCTTCATCCAATATCCGACTGTGCATATCTGAGCCGTCTGAACCACCGCCTTCATGACTGGTGATTCCCCAAGACAAGGATATGATGTCAATTCCATGCAGTGCTTCATCGACGCCTGGCCAAGCTGTGTCTTTGTTGTCAATAATCCATTGCAGGCCGTTCATTGCGGATTCATAGAATTCCTGCTCCAAGGCGTAGTTCTCAAACGGCCCGGCGCCAACATCTGTGCCGATTCTAACATCGACCAGCGAGGCATTTGGTGCGCTTCCATAGTAATCCGATTGTGAGCCATCTGCTTCAATACCAGTTGCGGCAGCCATTCCCATACATGCTGTACCATGCTGATTGCCATCATCTGGGTCAAACGACCCGTCGGTTTGGCGCCCACCTGAGAGGGCACATGTCGGATCGGTGTGCATGAAACAAACCGCATCGTATCCAGCCACATGCTTACCTTCCAAACCCGGGTGCTCACTGTCCACTCCAGTATCGGTTAGAGCGATGTTGACACCGTATCCTGAAACACCCAACTGCCACGCTCCAAGCGGATATTCGGTAGAATTGCGAGCCTTCACCGCTGGTGTCTGTATGTCACCATAGAAGATTAGAGTACCGTATCGTTCGACCATGACGACTCCCTCGATTTCAGCCAATGTCGTAATATCGCTCGCATTGACTGCTCCAATCAAGATTGCATTGACTGCAGGGACGACCAATTTGACATTGAATCCCAATGAAGTCAAGAGGGATTGGTCTTCAGCAGTTGGAGCGTGGTCATACGAGAGGCCAACCCAAACAATCCCAGTCTCATCCTGTAGACTGTCATGGATTCCATTGCGGTCCGAATCAAGGGTTGTCCATGTCCACCATGGCCCCTGATTCCAAACGAGAGGTGCATGAACTGGAATCTCTGTTGTCCAGTCATCATGTATCAGTTGTCCATTTGCACCATCATCCATGCTGGAGTAAGGAGAAGGTATTGGTGGGTGAATTGAGCCGATTAATGGCGCAGACAATAACAATGCAAGAAGCAAAGCCAGAGGCGCGCGCATACGGGACATACGCGTGCGTGCGTGCCCATCAAACATGAATCCAACGCTTGCGTGTGTTTCTCTAAGAGGTGGGGGCAGAGGGATTCGAACCCCCCTCCACCGGTCTGGAGCCGGTAGT
>CAYYKF010000069.1:0-11617 GCA_964441035.1 uncultured Candidatus Poseidoniales archaeon | reverse complement strand
CGTCGGCTTAATCTCTTCAATTTCAGATTCCGGGGGCGAAGTTGAATCTACAGCCTCATCTTCAAAATTGGTGCCCTCAACTGGGAACGTCTGCGCGCAGGCAGGACAACGTGCAGTGCCAGAAAATGATGACGGGACACGTAACCCTTGATCGCAGGCAGGGCAAGCCACCTCCACTTTTTCTTCAACCACTTCTTTAACTTCTTTTTTCTTGTTTTGTCTTGTTCCACGTTGTCGTCGAGTGAGGATTGGTTCACCTGCCTGAGCACGCATGATGGTTCGCGTGATGAGGCCAAGTGTCAATCCTATTATTGCACCATAAATCAAACTCATCCATCCTATTTCAGAATCTTCTTTTTCACTGCTTGAATCTTCTGAAAGCCAAGATCCTGTTCCCTCAGAATCTGTATGAGGAGTATGCCATTCCATTTTCATATCAACAACTGCACCAGCGGGCCAAGAAGTCAGTAGAATTGTGCCCTCGTGGGTGCTTCCAGAAGATACCGCGGGAGAGTCCCCTGTCCAGAGGAGTTCTTGAGTTCGCATGTCAATCAAACTCATGCTTCCTGCAAGAGTAGAACCTCCTCCCTCGTTGATTAAGGAATATTTTATACTCACAGAGTCGCCTTCAGCTGGATCTGTTGTAGACAAGGAAACAAATTCCACCCTCGTTTGCGGATCTGGTCTGATGAGGGGTGTTTCTGCGGAGCCAGTGCCGTCTGCACTCCATCCTATTGCAGACACTCTAGCCCAAGCTATTGAGGCTGCATCGGGTTGACCTAGGTTGAATTCGATAGTTCGATGCCCTGGAGAAAGCTCAATTTCATTGGAAATTTGTAATACTTCACCAATTGAACCTTCAGTACCAACTTCAAGAAGGACGGAGCGTGATTCGCCGTTAGATAGTGATGTTGTTATTTCGATATCAAGACCAGCGGATAGTGTCCAAGAAACTGTTGAAATGGAGATTCCTAATTCTTGTGAAGGTAAAATGCTTAAGTTCAGATGACCGCTCAAATCGGAGGCGATCAAACTATCTGAACTAGATACTCTCCATTCAATTCTCCGATCACCTGCTACCAGAGGCATGTGGTCAGCCCCAAGTTCAAGACTGCTACCAACTTCAAATGTACGTGTATCAAGTATAGCCCAAGGCCCGATATCTCCGCCATTTTGTGAACCTTCGCGCGATTCCAATGTTCCAATTCCTGAGAAGTCGCCGGCATTGTGAATTAGAATCGCCAACGGGACCGGGTCCCCAACATGAAATGGTCCTCCTTGGACAGTAAGGCCTTCGCTTCCCGCACGCATCAAATGTCCCGCAGCCATGTCATATGTGTGATTTGATTCAGTGACACTATCATCATGAATTCTCAAAGATGATACGATGTTACAGCTGAGAGTTCCTGGTCGAACATCAAATGTGATTATATTCGATACATTCTGTCCATGCTGAACAATATAAGACTGATTTAGTAATTCTACACTCTCTGGGAAGGTACACACTACGGACCCAGACCACTCCGTTTCACCAGTATTAGATACATTCACACTCCAATTAACCTGTTCGGATAATTGAACTTCTGTAGAGGGGGTGAATAAATCAAGTAATATTCTAGGAAGGGGAGGGGGGCCAGTTGAGATTGAAACTGTGTCAGAATCAACGATTAAGAGGCCTTCTAGCAATTCGATGGTGGCAGTAGAAAGACCTTCACTCAAAGGTCCAATCGTGAAATTGGCAATGGCAGTAGATTGTCCTTCAACAGTCATATTGAGTTCCTGGCCACTCATAGTCGCGTTTCCGTCCCAAGCTACGTCCCCATTGTTGCTCAACCCTGCCCTAATCCAGACCAAATCACCATCTCTTATTGATGAATTTCCACTTTCCAAACCCGTACTGCCATTTACTGGAATCAAATCCCATTCATTTGAAGATTCCAGATGAATTGATGCAGGAGAGAGTTTTCTTACGTATACTTGCAAATAAGAAACATTACTCTCGAAGGACTGGCCAACGTCACCCCACAACTGCATTGTGAGAATATGCTGCCCGATTGGAACGTTGGAAATATTGAACCAAACAGTTGCAGATTCACCGTTCAATAAGTTGACAGAATTATTTTCCGCAGCCAATGGAGTTCCGCTAGAATCAGTAAGTGACATGTCAAGAAATCCATTTGAATGTAAATCATGAGATGTCACAATAATGCTGACATTAATATCACCCATTCCAACGTCTCCATCACCTACAACCGTTAGGGAATCATCGGACATAAGAAGGCCTGAGCCTGAAGCCTGAGCAGATGGTGAAATGAGTGTTGCCGATAGTAGGAAAATCGCCAACACTACCGAACGAAACCTTGCGGTCATACCTTTACGTCGTATCAAGGAGGTTGAAGACCCTTGCCTTACGCGCGCAGGCGAAACGCTGAACATTTATGCGAAACCTATTGCTCCGTGGTATGTTAAGCATGAATCCTGAGGCACTTTTGTCGGTCGGCCCGGAAGAATTAGCGGGTGCTATTCTTCAACGGAGATTGGCCCTGCAAGAGATGTTGCCCCACATTGAATCTAGCAACAAAGACGAGGCTGACCGCCTACAACCCTTAGTTGAGAAAATGAGACTTGTCAGAGATTCTGGCCTAAACAAGGTTGCAGACTTGAAATTGAGGCGTAATGCTGCTCAAGAAGAAGCACGATTATTGCTGAAAGAATCTACGGATTTGAGAGAGAAGTTAATCAAATCAGGTGGAATGAAGAATTTGGACCCGCAATGGGCGAAAGAAAAGCTTGAAGAGAGCCTGTCCGATGTTGAAACTCGCATTGAAGAAGGTGCACTTTCACTTGAAGACGAGCGAAGATTAATCGCAGAAAGGAAGACCCTTCTGGACCAAAATGAGGCTTGGCTGGATGAAAGGAGAAAAAGCAATCCAGATATGGCCCAATATGTTGATTCGAGGAGAAAAATGCAGAAACTGTTTCGTCAAGCAGATAAATTTCACCTAGAGATGTTGGATGTTGTAGAAAAGAACGAAACCGAACATAATCAATTCATCGAGAACCGAGATGCTTTGCGAACTGCAATGCGACAAGTAGATCGTTCAAGAGCGCTAATCAAGCAATCTGAATCTGCGATTTCTCACTGGAATAAGAGAATCTCGGAAGGATTTGGCGAATTGCTGAGTGGTGAGCCAAATTTGCTAGCAGCTGCTGAAAATGTCAAGGCAGGAGGAGCTTCCACGATCCGTCGAAGAAATGCAGAATTACCGGTTGGAGAAACTGCACAATTGAGGGGTGAGGAAGAATGAGTGAGCGAAAGAAGACTCACAAGTCAAAACGAACACCCAAAGATGGACTCTTCGATGATTTGGATGGTAAATCAGAATTTGAAATCGATGAAATGGCTAAATCAATGAGGGCGTCGATTCAGGCGACTGAGACTGAGCATGAATCACTAAAATCGGAACGTGCAGCTTTGATTACTCTGGTACAGTCACTTCGACGTGTCCAAGAAACTGTAAGAGGAAATAGCAAAGAGCGGACAAAACTTCTCAACCAATTTAGGAATTTTCGGTCAAAGGCTGATGAGTTTCGTGCTGAAAGAGATAAAATAAATTCAGATATCCCACCTCCACTCGAAATTATTGAGCAGAGGTTAGCACAGACCCATAGGCGTTTAGCCACATTGCCAAATGATTTAACCGGGATGCCAAATAAAGATCATGAAATTCGGATGTTTTCATTTTTCTTTGAATTACAAGAGATGCATGCAAGAAAATCGAGAGGTAACGAATTGCACCAGCAGTATGTAGAATTATTGCGGAAGCAGGAGGAGAAACTGAAAGAACTTGATAAATTGACTTCTGAGAATAAGAGTGCCGAACCAAATATCGGCGAGGAAGGAGAGATTCCACTAGATCAAAAAGCAAATCCAAAAGAAATTCGACGTGTGAATAATAGAATTGGAGAAATGCTTGAGACGATACGTAAGCAACGTGGTGAAATCAAGAAAATGAAACGTGAGGCTGGGCGTCTTGAAGCATGCCTTAGGGTTCGAAAGAAAACTGCATCGGGTTCACGCAGGGTCAAACCAAGATTAGAGGATGTCAAGAAGCGTGCTAGCAGTGGAGGGACACTCACAATTGAAGATCTTGGGGCTCTTTTGAAAGGTGGAGGGCTTTCAGAAATCACAGGAGAGGGAACGGACGATAAAATTGAACCAGATAAGGGAACTAGAGTCCGTAAGCGCCAATCACGGGTCCGGAGAGGGCAACAGCGTTCAAGATCTGAAGAGGAACGTGAAAGGCGAAGAGGTTGAGTCCTGTGGGCATCAAATGGAAGAAATGTTCGCCGGTTTCTTCTTGGCCCAAATCTAAACTAATGAAGGCATACGAACTACTACTCTCTACAACTGGAGAGAGTTACTCAATAGAGCGATTGCGTATGCTTCCTTTGGACGAAAATATTGGATTATGGACCCTCAATGATGAAGATTCCGACAACCTATTGGGATTACTTTGGGCAATGAAATTATCTGAAGAGCGCTGCAGAGTACTTGCATTTTCGGTTGCATCGAAGTTCCAAGGCGAAGGATTTGGGTCAAGAGGGTGGAAAATTTTTGAAACATCTGCCAAGAAATTTGGATTTCACACAATCCAACTTGAGGTTCGTCAAGATAACTACGTCGCCATCGAAATGTATCGAAGACGTGGCTTGAAACCTATTGGCAGAATATCTGGATATTATCGTGGACAAGATGGTTGGTTGATGCTGGGGTCATTCAGATGATTGATGCGTCAAAATGATGCCCCTCCACTTCTGCGCAGTTAATATGCGGAATCGGTTGATGCAGGATTTATCTGATTCAGACGGTGTGCATTGGGCTGCATTAATCGGCCCTGAAGCGTTGCCAATCGCGCTTTCTCCGCACTCAACCCAAGCCGAGAGTGCTGCTGCAATGTGGCTTGATTTGGAGACAAGAGCAGAAGTTCTTCTGGGGGGGATTCCGGAAAGATTCACTCTACGTTCTGAATTAGCAATTATGTTATCTCACCGAATCAACCAAGACTACGTTCTCTTGATAAGGGCTTCAAAAGAGGTCAATCTTGGAACTCTTCGGATGGCACTTACAGATGCTGCTGAACGAATTCGGCCGCTCATTTAGTCAAATAAGGGCCCCAGTAATTGAACACCTGCACCTGTTACTTCCATCGCCTGCTTTTCCATGGAATGGCGAACGTGACGCATTTTTTCAACCTGTAAAGTCCGAACAATCTGGCCATTTCTTCGATCAAGTCCCAAATTAAGAATGGCATCAGCAAGGAAACCTTCGTTACCATCCAATTCAGCATGTTCGCCAGTTTGTCGCTCTGTAATCACGAAAGTATACAGATTTTGGCTGCGTAAAAAGTCAAAGAAACTGAACATTCTCTTTCGCATCTCTTCATCTACATTCGTAAGGCTATAGATGGCACCCAGAGAATCTAGTACGAATACGGAAAAAGATGGACCCCTTTCCCTTTTGAAGTGCTCAATCATTTTTCGCGTGAATTTGAGATAATCCATAGCATCATTCTCCTTACGCAATTCTGTGAAATCAGTAATTTGCAAGTTTTGGGGTAAATCCAAACCCAATGAGTGAGATGATCTCAATAGACTATCAACGGTTTCTTCTACTGTGCAGTACAACCCGAACCCTCCAGACTGCCTGAGATGGTTAGATGCCAAGGATAAGCAGAAGGATGATTTCATTGACCCAGGTGGGCCAGTAACGAGCGTCAGATAGGGGGACGATACGTCTGCAGATAATACTCGGTCCATTCCAGGCATGCCATCAACGAACATGATAATCACACATGGCATTGTGAGTCAGGGTTTAATCGTTCTCCAATCAAAGAATGGGATGAAGGGGTCCCAAATTCTTGAGATGTGCGCCCCCGTAGGGGGCGATGTGTTAGAGAGTCGTTATATGGCTCACTGATTTCGGGAGACCGAGTCAGACATCGTAGAGTGTGTCATCAGGTGATATTGTGGAAGAACTCAAACCGATACTCGATGAACTCAGAAAGTCATTGGATGGCAAGGCTTCCACGAACAGGGACTTGCGTGATGATTGGAATGGTAAAACACGTGAGCATCTCACCACTCGGAATTCATTCAACGCCAAAGTTCGTGAGTTAATTGCTGAAGTTCAAAGACAGAAGTCGATACGTGATGAGGCGAACACAACTGTACGTGAAGCCAAAGTTATTCGTTCTGAGAAGAATCGTGCCGTCAAGGAAGCGAAGAAGAATTTACAGAATCTAACTGGAGAATCGGATAACAGTTCTAATTCAGGTCACCGCCGTGATCGCCGAGACCGAAAGGAAACTCCGATGATGCTAAAGCGCACTCTGCAGCGCTTGGAAAGGGAATTTGAGCGAGGTGAGCATACCGGCAAGAATGAAGTCAAAGTCATGGAAAAAATGCGAATGCTTCAGCGCAAAATTCGCGATTTAGAATCTGCAGAGAACAGCAATTCCGAATTGAAGGAGGCTAGAGGTGCACTTTCAATCGCGATTGACGAACAAGAAACTGCCCATCAAGTTGTAACTGCTGCTGCAGATGAAGCTCAAGAAGCGCACGATTTGATGATTAGCCTATCAGACGAAGTTGATCGGCAACGGGAACAGGCAGACGCCGCACAATCAGAGGTCCGAAAATCTAAGCGGGAGGCGGATGGAGCCCACCAATCATACATCGTAAGCCTACGTTGTCTGCATTCGATACAGGATATACTGAGAGCAAAACGTAATCTAGAGTCTGGGGATGTTGAAGTACGAAGAGAGGATGCATCTCGTGTAGGAGTTCAGGATTTGATGGAGAGGTTGATGGATGGAGATGAACTTTCAGTTGAGGATTTGATGGCCCTCCAAAGGGGCGGTTGAAATGATTTCATCTTCAGAAGTAAATCACATCTTGGAAGATTATGATAACCTGAAACTCCGAATTGGAATGACTGCCAGTCACAGTGCTCTTGACATATGCGATGGAGCGATTGAGGAAGGATTTCCAACTGTTGCGTATTGCCAGAAGGGCCGAGAGAAGACGTACTCTGAATATTTCCGTACCCAAAGGACATCTTCTGGGCGCGTTAGCAGAGGGATGGTGGATAAGGCCATAGTATTGGATTCATTCAATGATGTCATGAATCCAAATTTCCAGCAGCAGATGCGCGATCGTAACGTAATTTATGTCCCGAATCGTTCTTTCACATCATACAGCTCTATTGATGATGTCGAGAATAATTTCCGAGTACCTATGTTTGGAAGCCGTAACATGTTGCGCATGGAAGAGAGGACCGAGGACCAGGATTACTATTGGATATTGGATAAAGCCGGATTGCCTTACCCTGAGGCAATTCACAATCCAGAAGACATTGACTGTCTAGCAATCGTAAAATTACATCATGCTGAAAAGAAACTAGAGAGAGGATTCTTTACGTGTGCATCCTATGATGAATATGTCGAGAAATCAAATGAACTTCTTAAGCAAGGAGTCATTGATCAGAGTAGCCTTGAGGGGGCCAGAATTGAACGATATGTAATCGGTCCAGTATTCAATCTCAATTTCTTTTACAGCCCTCTTGAAGAAGAAATGCCGAAATTGGAATTGCTCGGTGTTGATTGGCGATTTGAATCAAGTCTTGATGGACATGTACGTTTACCAGCCCCACAACAGATGACCATGCCCCTACATCAGCAAATTCCTGAAATGACTGTTGTTGGACATAATAATGCCACAATACGTGAAAGTTTGTTAGAAACTGCTTTTGAGCTTGGTGAGAAATTTGTAACCGCCAGTAAGGAACATTATGACCCTGGAATTATAGGTCCATTTTGTCTTCAAACTTGCATCGATAAAGACATGGACTACTACATCTACGATGTTGCACCCAGACTTGGTGGAGGGACAAATGTGCATGTTAGTGTCGGACACCCCTATGGGAATGCCACGTGGAGGAAACCGGTTAGCAGTGGTAGACGTATAGCAATGGAACTCCGCCGTGCTGTTGAACAAGATAGATTGCATGATGTGCTAACCTAATCTGGCATCTGTAGAATCTGTCCAGTCATACCGTGAATTAGTGCAATGCCTCGCTGTGGGATTCGAATCTGCCATGCAGGCAACAATGCCAACCTCGGTATCATTTCAGCGGACGAAGGGTCTAATTTCCACCAATGTAGTACGCTTCCTTGGACTTGATTTGAACCTGAAGATTCTGTAACAGTATAATGACGCCTCTCCTCGCAAAGAGATGCCAAACGTGGAGCTAGTTCTGCTTCTTCTTCCCAAATAGATGGTTCTATACGCTGTAGGCTGGGAATAAAATCCAAAATCTCTGCATTGCCTAAATGATCAATTTCATTTGAGAACGGATCTTCTAATAGTTGCCACCACTGTCGTTCAGCTGCATCTTCAGGACCCCGTAAAATACCTGTAATTGACCAAATTCTAGCACAGAGTAGTACGGGACGGGGTTCGACATTGGTTAATTCCAATCGTTGAAGTACAGAATCAAGATTAATTGAGGGCCGAAGTGCATTCGTTTCATTTACATCCGGCATTGCAAGTCTGTGTTCCAGAACTTCTTCTTGCTCAACGTGTGGGTCTTGAATGGATGCAGGAATATTCTCAGGAAGGGTCGCATTAAGATCACCATTGAGAACCGCTTCACCCAACCACTGTGCAAATCTCTCCGGCCCCCATAAATCGTATGTGATGCCAGCGCGATGTGGTTGTCGATCCATGCGAATTGTTCGCTCAGATAACAACCAATGCGTTCCTTGTGAGGCATCCACCAACCATCTTTCAATCTCAAGTGCATCCAATGGAGCCCATCCATCATGTGCATGCCATACGAAAGTACCCTTGCTTAGGCGTGGACCACTTTGAGTTCCTGGGGGTGTAGTAAGTACACCTAGTAAATTGATTCCTGGACATGGAGCGTGAGTTGGTGGAGGGTCCAAAGTGGCCCCCAACTGGTCCAACAGGTCCCGAATCAAACCTTCCATGGCCGCCTACGGCGGCCTTTCACACCTTGAACACTGCGTGCAATCTATACTGATCTAATGTAAATTCGGTGCAATTGTTGTTGCGCCGAAATTTGTTACTCAATATTTGGACGGAGAGTCAACAGCTCGCTGTTTCCCTCATTCAATACACAAATAGTACTAATCGCGAATGGTTTTGCACATGCAGCCCCCAATTCACGGTTAACCAATTCAATTCGGTGCATCGGAACATCTGGGTGGCTTGCCCTAAGTCCATCGATGTATTTCTGTGGACAATTTGCAGCGAAAATAATCAACTTTGCATCTCCATTCGCACATGCATCCACGGCTTGGTTTTGACCGAAGGTCAATTTTCCACTGCTAATAGCAGTCTTGAGTTGTCGACTCAAATCCATTTCTTCACCTCTATTCTACATCCATTTTCCAGTTAACCATTACTCATTCTCGGGAATGTAGAACAACTCTACGCTACCGGTTCCAAGTGCGACTGGTTGACCGACAATAATATTCTCAGCAACACCAGTAAGATGATCTCGCTCTCCTATGATTCCAGCCTTCAACAAGTGATTAGTGGTCACTTCGAAAGCTGCTCTAGCTAGAATACTGTGCTTTGTTCCAGATACTCCGTGTCGGCCGATGGCCCTGACCGCACCTTCGCTGGTCATCACGTCAGCAACCATCAACAAATGGCGGACATCAACATCAAGACGGGCTCCATCAAGCGTCAATATCATCTCATTGATGATGGCTTGGCGCGCTGCTTCAACTCCAAGATAAGCGTGAATTTCCATGATGTTGTTTGTGTATGTGCGGGAACGATCAACTCCCGCAAAATCAGAAACTTTCGCTAGATTTGAGCCAATTGTAGAAATATAAAATTCACCTGACTTATCCTTCTGAACGTTTGCACGCATGATGCCTGGAACACCTTTCAGGCGCAGACTCTTGATTTTCTCCTCAAGTTGTAGCAATTCGGTATATGTTGGAGGATTGGTTCCAATGTCCGACAAATCATCTTCCTTTTGAACACCTGGAATGATTTTGAGTTCTTTTGGTTTGGTATCGCTGTCTGCTTGGATGAACAAACGTAGTGCACGAGATAACTTATCACGTACTTCTGCACCAGTCATATTCTTGAGTCTCAAATTACTTGGTTTCAGTTGTAGCACGATATAACGTTGAGCAACTTCCACATCGATATCTGCAATATCTTGTGTAGTCGTAGTTTCTAGTGATGCTGCTAACTTTTGAACTGCAGACTCATTCGTGCTAAGCGGTTTACCCTTCATATCTGTCTCTTCGACATAGATATTCATGGTAGGCGTATTTGGCTCTTTACGGGCATCCACAATTTCGATAATGCGCGGAAGACCTTGGGTGACGTTTACAGTTGCCACACCAGCATAATGGAATGTACGCATTGTCATCTGCGTTCCAGGTTCACCAATTGATTGCGCGGTAACAATTCCAACTGCTTCAAAGGGGTCAACTCTGGAGCGAGTGAGGTGTGATTCTGCAGCAGCGATAATTTTCTTCGCTTGAGGCTTTGTTAGTTTGTCCTTACCTCTTGAACGAGTACCAGATGCCAAGTCCTCAATCATGCGGTCTGTGAACCTGAAACCTGCGTCTACAGCCGCATCAGATAGGCTCTTGAATACGGCATCTTCAACATTGATATCGCGATTGATTTGGGTGTCTTTACCCTCTGCATCATATTCCTGTAGTTCCAATTGTTGCTTGGCTGTCTTTCGACGTGCCAATCGCCTTCTAACCACAGTGGTTGCGACAGCACCACCTGAAGATGATCCAGATTTACCGAATTGTGCTAGACGATTATGCAGGGCAGTGGCTTCGTCAGATGCAAGGCCACAAATTTGCGCGATTTCACCCGCTGTGAGTTGCTTGACGTCATCCCACTTGCGATCATCGGCTAATTGGTGAGCATACTCTTCTGGCACACCCATATCCATCAGTTTCTTCTTCGTTGCACTCTTGACAACCATCACTTACCACCTCCAAGAACGTCATCGAGAATTTGCTCGACATTAACTGGGTCTCCTTTCAGTGAGCGACATGGGTCGATACCATCCTCGCCATAGCTGAACTGAATGATTCGGTTTGCAGTATTTCGAACTGAGTGCTGACCATCATTCCACACTTTGAGGTCATCCATCGCGTTGATGAGTCGGCGTTGCATGTAACCAGATTTACTCGTACGAACTGCAGTGTCAACTAGAGATTCACGGCCTGACACTGAAAGCATGAAGAATTCGGTTGGTTCAAGTCCACGCTTGAATGATGAGGCAACGAATCCCTTTTCCTTCGCGCCTTTTGCACCACGTCTGAAATGGGATAGAACTCGATCATTATAGCCACGTTCAAGCCTCTTACCACGCACTTTCGGTTGCCCAATAGAACCCGCCATCATGGCCAAGTTGTCCATCGAACCACGTGCACCTGATACGGCCATCATTACCGCTGGGTTGTCATCAGAAAGGTACTCTTTCGCAACATTTCCTGTTTCAGCCTTACACTGGTCAAGTAATTGCAGGATGTTCTCTTCT
>CAYYKF010000068.1:0-11618 GCA_964441035.1 uncultured Candidatus Poseidoniales archaeon | reverse complement strand
GTCGCAGGCTTCAGATTGTGCTTTGTCATGTCATAAATTTCTGAATAGCGTTGACTGGAGGGATATAACCAACCAACCCTTGGGTCATCATCACTAACGTTGTATATCCATCCTGAATTCCAAAAAGATTGGAATTGCATCGTATGTAATTCAAGTGCGGTTGCATTAGGATAGCCATCTGAATTCCATGACCGGCGGGCAATATCTGTATGTACATCGAGGACGCTATTCTCTGAATAATCAAGCAACTGCTCAATGAATGAAGGTACTAAATTGTAGGTTATTTTTGTATCCGTTCCCGAAAGAATACCTGGGCTGTCGACGTATTCTGTCATCGCATGAACCCGGACCCATGGCATCTCAACCATATCAGTCAACTTGTTCTTGTAATACGGCTGATGCTGATGGAAAACGATTGCAAGATTGAGAGCATCTTCGACCTTCTCAACCGGAGTGCTTGAGGTTTTAACAAGGACGTTTGCACTGGATTGGGAAGTTGACCTATTCTCAATTTGATACCAATGCGTAAACACTTCAGCACCATTGCTAGAGGCGGGATTCTCTTGAGGGAAAGAGGTCCAAACATTGCCCGCTTCTTGCCATTGAGACCAAACAACGATGTCCACGTTTTCAGCGGAATCAATACCAATCCATGGAATCGCGATTTCGGTGGTTTGATTGCCTGACCAACCTACGTGAGCTAGTGGATTCGTACCACTTTCTTCCCATCCTGTTCCGTTATAGGTCTGCAATGAATAGTACGCATTGTCCTCCAAAACCAAGGCATAATCAGCAGCAAAGGGAAGTGTCTGGACCAATCCCCAATTTCTCGATGTATGGCTCCCTCCTTCACTCGTGTTAAGATACACAAACAAATCTCCACCATCAGGTACTGTACGATCCCAATTCGTGCCTTCCCATCCAATGAATAAGTGTGTGTCATTCCAAGTCATTCTGAAAGTGACATTGTTTTCATCGGTGGACTGGTAAGAGTCTGTAGGCCAATCAGAAATGATGCCGTCGAGTATGATTTCATCCGGTGTATCTGCATTCACAAGACCCATCCAAGCGGGTGCGAGGAACATTGTGACGGCGAGAATTACCACGCGACGCATGGCTTCGCGAAGCCTTTTCGCATCAAAGGTTTTCCACCTCCCGGCCGAAGGCCGGGTATGCGCGAGGCAGGGGTCCTTTGTCACATCACATCCCTTCCATCGGGAAAACTCGGTCCTGATGCATTCACATTCATCGATTTGATTGCTGAGGCTGGTGCTACTGTATGGCAAGTCTTGCCAATTACACCTCCTGATGAGCACAGAAGCCCATATGCTTCCACAAGTGCATTCGCTGGTTGGGTCAAATTGTGTGACCCCACCTTTGAGGAAGACCCGAGTCATGAATTGATTCGTGAATGGCTGAGTGTCAATGCTCATTGGGCTTGGGATTGGGGCTTGTATGATGTCCTAAAAGAGGAGCATGGAGAAGCGCCTTGGTTTGAATGGCCTGAACCGCTTCGAGACCGGCATCCAGAAGCCATTGAGGCTGCTATGCAACAATTCATGCCTCGGATTCGAGGTCGCATCATGAATCAGGTTCGCTTCCAGCGTGATTGGATGATTCTTCGGCATTATGCCTCTAAAAAAGGTGTCAAAATATTTGGAGATTTACCAATATTCGTTGCAAAAGATTCTGTTGATGTGTGGGTGCGACCGCATCTGTTCTGGCATGATGTTGTTGCAGGAGTCCCACCAGATTACTTCTCAGAGGATGGGCAACGTTGGGGCACGATGTTGTATGATTGGGATGCACACAAAAAAGAGGATTGGGGGTGGTGGAGAATGAGGATGGCCCGCACATGTGGACTATTTGACATCGTACGAATTGATCATTTTCGAGGCTTCGAATCAGCATGGGCTATTCCGGAATTAGATGAAACAGCAAAGAATGGAGAATGGAGGGATGGGCCGGGTGATGAAATCGTTCAAGCGTTGCTTGATGTATCAGGTGATACGTTGGTAGTGGCCGAAGATCTCGGCATCATTCCAGAGAGCGTCATCAACCTGAGAACACGGCATAATCTACCCGGTATGGCTGTTCTACACTTTGCATTCGATGATGACAATGTGGACAATCCACATCGGCCTGAAAACATCTCAAAAGATAGCATTGTGTATACTGGAACACACGACAATGATACGACTATGGGTTGGTGGAATGCCAGTACAAGAGAAAGGAAAGAGAGAGTCATGGAAATCGGATTGGCTGGAGAATCGCCTTCACAGACCCTCATTAGAATCGCAATGGAGTCGCCATCCCCCTTGGCTATTGTTCCTCTGCAGGACATACTAGAGCTTGGGAATGAGGCTAGAATGAATGTTCCCGGTCAAGCGACCGGGAATTGGATTTGGCGCTTTGAATGGTCAGAATTGCAGAACGGTAACTGGGACGTCTTCACACGTTGAGTGATTTCCCACTGGCTTCTACATCCGCCCAATCAGAAAGAAATTTCTCAATACCTGCATCTGTCAGTTCATGCTCAATCAGTTCCCTGAAAATATGAGTGGGAATCGTGCAGGAATGAGCACCGGCTAGCAAACATTGGCGTACATGATCTAAACTGCGTATGGAAGCTGCCAGAACTTTGGTTGTTAAATGAGGATAATTTGACCAAATTTGCATTATTTCTCTAATCAATTCCATACCATCTTCACCAGTGTCATCAATGCGCCCGATAAACGGTGAGACATACATGGCGCCGGCTTTGGCCGCTAGAAGGGCCTGTGATGAACTAAAAACGAGTGTAACATTAACTCCAATACCTTCCTCTGAAAGCGATTTGCATACTGCAAGTCCTTCAGGGGTACAGGGCACCTTGATGATGATATTTTTTGGTAGTATTCGCTTCAACTCGTGTGCCTGCTCCAACATTCCCTGCACATCGGCGGCGGTCACCTCGGCAGAGATAGGACCATCACATAGAGCGGCAATCTGTTGAACTGTCTCCACAAAGTCACCGCCAGACTTCTTGATTAGAGATGGATTTGTTGTCACTCCTGCCAACACACCCCAAGCAGCAATTTCAGCAACTTCTGTGACTTCAGCGGTATCCAAAATGAACTCCATTGAATTCGCCGGGTTGGATTTCCTCCTTCAAACCTCGTATTATCGTGGAGGTGCAATAATAGACATAATCATAGGGCATATGGAGTGGTTCGGCGTGAATAGCATGAGTGTCGCCTATCTGAGTGCTGAAATTGGCTTAGAGAGCGGATTTCACACCTATTCTGGTGGTTTAGGGGTCCTTGCAGGTGATCACATCAAATCTGCCGCTGATGCTGGAATAGACCTGGTTGGGTGTACCTTGCTATATCGAGAGGGTTATGGTCGCCAGCATCTTGATTCAAGAGGTAATCAAACTGAAACATATACAGAAATAGACCCTCATGAATTCCTCTGCGAAACCGGAGTCGAAATCGAATTACCACTGGATGGAACCGTTTTGCATTCCAAAGTCTGGCTCTATCGCATCAAGGGGGTGCCAACCTACTTTCTCGATACGCGCCATCCGAAAAATTCGCCATCTCATGCCTCTTTGGGAAATCGCCTATACGGAGGCGATGATGCAACGCGAATCAGGCAAGAATACCTTCTGGGAATCGGTGGTATTCGTGCTCTGCAGGCTCTCGGTCACGATATCACTGGACTACACCTCAATGAGGGGCATTGCACCTTCGCGATGCTAGAAATGCTGCATCAAGGATGGTCAAGGGAGCACTTGTCCAAATGCTGCCTATTCACAACCCATACACCGGTACCTGCAGGACATGACAGGTTTGATTGGGAATCTGTCAAATCGATTCTAGGCGATTTATTACCTGATGACGCTCAACAATTATGCATCGATGCTGGAGACCCTGGAACGGGTGGAGATTGTTCCATGAGTCACCTCGCAGTAGCCCTTTCAGGGCCCGTGAACGCAGTTTCAAATCTAAATGCTTGGGTGGCATCATCTATGTTCGGCGAACAGCATATTGCACCAATCACCAATGGCGTCCATCATCTCACTTGGACCGCACCCCCCATGGCAGAACTCTATGATGAGTATCTCGAAAATTGGAGGAGTGAACCTGCCAGATTGGCGCATGCAGGTGGTCTCCCAAATGGAGGATTACTATCTGCGCGTGAAGAATGTCGTGCAGTGTTACGTGACCTCGTAAAAGCATCAACAGGCGTTCAACTGCAACCTGACAGGCTGACGATTGGTTTTGCAAGACGATTTGCAACCTACAAAAGAGCAAATCTCGTTTTTAGTGACATCGAGAGATTGCGTTCTCTTGGCGCCGGCAAGATTCAATTCGTCTTCGCTGGAAAGGCGCATCCTCGCGACGAAGGTGGGAAGCAACTGATTCGGGACATTTTTGCTGGTGCTGCAGAGGTTGCGGATGAAATTCCAGTTGCCTTCCTTGAGGATTATTCCATGGATACAGGGTTAGCGATGACCAGCGGCGTAGACATTTGGTTGAACAACCCAATTCGGCCCATGGAAGCTTCAGGTACATCCGGTATGAAAGCGGCCATGAACGGAGTACCAAATTGCAGTATCCTCGATGGATGGTGGCCTGAAGGCTGTGAACATGGGGTCAATGGTTGGGCCATAGGTGAAGGAGAAGATGGGCGTGATGATGCACGTGATGCTGACAACATCTACCACATATTGCAGGACGAAGTACTACCCGCTTGGGAATTTGGGCCAGAAAGATGGGCAGAGATTATGCGCGCTTCTATTGCGACTAGTGCGCGCTTCACCGGTGCGCGCATGATGAGTGACTACCAGCGTTTCTATGACTCATTTGGGAATCACTGATTCTTGTTTTGATTACGTATTCTGACTAATAATGTCAGCAAAAATCCTCCAGCACATAGTGCTAGAATTCCAAGGAAAATACGTATGATTTTTGATGTAGATATATCTCCAGATTCACTGCTGGATTGATCTTGATTGTCTTCTGAATTCGTTTCATATTCACAAGAATTATCATTCAATGTTGCCAGTGGATTGTAATTTGTGGCAGTTGAATTGGTGCATCCTTGAATATCTACAGTGACATTCTCTTCTGGCTCTGGCTCTGGCTCTGGCTCTGGCTCTGGCTCTGGCTCTGGCTCTGGTTCTGGCTCTTATTATTTGTCATTTGAATATGCTTTTTCTTGTTTATATTCTTCTTGTTCTGGTTCTGGCTCTGGCTCGGGTTCTAACCAAGTGTCATTCAATTCTTCATCTGTCAGGATTGAGACACTATTGCTTGGAATGACTAGAGTGCCATTTTCAATTGTAGCAGTACCAAAACAGGTTGAGTGATTATCGTACATTGTTTCAACATAAATTTGGACCTCAGGCCCTCGATTAAGAGCAATCAATGTTGAATTTGAATCGAATCCTCTGGAGTAGACTACAACAACATTAGAATTGTGAACTGGAGAATAAGTCCCTCTGCGCAGTGTATCGAGTTCTAGGCGAAGGGATGCAAGTGAACTGACATTTTCCTGCAATATTCTCTCTCTATTATTCCAAGATGTATTGTCACGCCATAAATGCCGATTATCGGGGTCTGCACCACCAAATTCCCCATATTCATCCCCTTGATAGATTGCGGCAGCACCTGGTGTTGTCAAAAGCCACGCATAAGCCTGCAGTGCGGCGATGTAAGGTGCATCTGTGCCAGGCTGACCTGGTAATCCATCTTCTTCCCATTGATGCCATTCATCATCTGTGCCTGGATCTGCACGGCTGGCGAATCGAGGAACGTCATGACTGCCGATGAAAGGAACCATTGTCGCTCCATCGACATACTGATCCTGACTTCGCGCAGTCCAATAATCGAGGTGTGAATAATCCATATTTCCTGTGGTGAATACGTTATCCACAACAGCATGATAGAGAACGAAATCAGCCTGTCCATCAAGGGAATTCGGGCCAATGTAATTGTTGATTGTTCCATACTCTGCGGCATTATCATCCAGATTGTGGCCAGCCCAACCCATGGCAGTTTCACCTTTCAAGAAATAATCGGTACCAGCCGTCTCAAATCTCTCATTGACACGAACTGCAAGATTTGTAATGGCAAGGTCATCCACATGCTTGACGGCATCAAGACGGCCCCCATCAAGATCGAAAGTTTCCATCCACCATATCACATCGGAGATGAATTGCTCACTGGCGTTACGCACACGCCAGTTGACATCTGGCATGTATGGGCGGAACATGCAATCTAGACGATGCTCGGTCCACCCACAATTCTCTTCTCCACAAAGACAGCCTTCATTGAACCATTCGGGATTATCATTGTAGTATGGATGATCTTGGTGGACGTGATTGATGACGAAATCACCCATTACACGAATTCCTGCGTCATGAGCCGCCTCAACAAGCGCATGTAGTTCGGCTTCTGTTCCAAGTCGTGAATCAACACCACGTGCTTCAATAGGCCAGTATCCATGATACGCAGAAACCTGATGCTGTTCGTCGGATGAGGTACCTGTTCCATCAGCTGCTGAATTGAAAGGTGTAAGCCACAATGCATTGATGCCGAGATTAGTGAAATATCCAGACTCAATCATCTGAGTCACGCCTGAAAAATCACCCCCTTGCCAATCTGCACCGACCGCTGTATCATTCAATTGAACAGGGTCATTGGATGAATTACCATTGACGAAGCGGTCAGTCATCACCATGTAGATGAGGGCATCTTCCCAGACGAAATCTGCTTGATGGCCATTCCAGAATGGCAGTAACAAATCATCGGCTATATTGCCATTAACATCTTCACCAGTGAGGTGCAGGGTGTTCTTTCCTTCGGGGAGAGTTGACAAATCAAGTGTCCACGTCCACGTCTCTTCATCCCACAACCCTGTGGCCAGGGCGAATGGTGTGGATTCAGGAGCACCTCCACCGGTTCCCGCATGCCAGAGCACCGTCAGAAGGTTGTCCTCGATGGAGTGTGTAAACATCGGCTTAGTTGCGTCAGGCACGCGGACGATACTATTCTCAATATCTCCACAATATCCGCGATAAGGTTCACTTGAATCAATAATCCAATTGTCATCGACAATCAATTTGTAACAGTACATTCCTGGATCCAGAGACAACAAAGTCGTCCATTCGCCCTCTGCTTCACTAAGATTGGTGCGAACCTGCCAATCATCCCACTCTCCTGAGACCTGGACTGTGGTCGCGGTGCCAGACCAAGTGAATTCTGTATCTGCTGTACGTTGTCGGATTGGAGAGGGGTCCTCGGCTGATGATGAAAACAATGGAATCAAAGTTGCGAGCAGCACCAAGACCAAGACTACCGACTTTCTCATTCACTCACTCCTTTGAAAACAGACTGTTTGCAGTATCAACTATTTCGTCAATATGCTTGCACAAGAATCCTTCAACGAATTCATTTTCGGGATTGTTATAAACGTCCAATGGCGCCCCATGTTGTTGTAAAATCCCTTGGTCAAGTATAGCGATTCTGTCAGCCAAAGTCATCGCCTCAATCTGGTCGTGAGTAACATAAACAGTTGTCGTTCCAAGTGTATCGTGAAGACGGCGAATCTCTGCTCTCATCTGATGACGTAATTCTGCATCGAGATTGGAGAGGGGCTCATCCATCAAGAGCACCTTCGGTCGGCGTACAAGGGCTCTTCCCAGTGCGACTCGTTGTCGCTGTCCACCTGAGAGTTCCTTCGGTTTCTTGTCCAGTTCTGTGCTGAGTCCCAACATCTTAGCCGCTTCTTGCACACGACTGACAATTTCTTTGTCGGGAAGTCGGTCGGCTCCTTTCACCATCCTCAAGCCAAAGGAGAGATTCTCGGCAACAGTCATGTGTGGATAAAGCGCGTAGGATTGGAAGACCATTCCAAGACCTCGCGCCCCTGGTGGTAAATCATTGACACGAACATCATCGATTCGAATGTCACCTGCAGTCACATCTTCAAGACCTGCCAGCATCCTCAATGTGGTTGATTTACCACATCCAGATGGGCCCAGTAGTACCAAGAATTCACCATCTTGAATCTCTAGATTTAGGCCTTTGACTGCCTCAAAACCATCTTCGTATTGCTTCGTTACATTCTCATATCTTACTTCGACCAATTGATCACCCCTTGACACTCCCTGCGCTGAGTCCCTCAATGAGGAACCTCTGGAAAACAACAAACAAAATCACAACTGGAATACTAACGAGTAAACTCGCTGCGGCGAAATCACCCCACATTGGATTTTTCGACATGACCATACTAGCGAGACCAACTGGAAGTGTGTATTTCTCATTATCTGACATGAATGTGAGAGCGAGTAGATATTCGTTCCATGCTGCAAGGAAACTGAACAATGCAGTAACTGCCACAGCTGGCAAAGACAGAGGTAGAATGACACGACGGAAGACCTGTGCTTGATTGCACCCATCAAGGAGTGCGGCTTCCTCAAGTTCACGCGGAACCGTGTCAAAGAAGCCTTTCAGCATCCATACACACAGGGGTAGTGCTGTGACTGAATATGCAAGGATAAGCCCCATGCTGGTATTCAGCAACCCGAGTGTTTTCATGACAAGATAGTAAGGAACCAAAATGATGATTCCAGGGAACATTTGAACGAGGAGGAACGAAAACATCGCTTGCTCACGTCCTCTGAATCGGAATCGACTGAAGGCATAACCCGCAGGAACAGCCAATGCCAATCCTAGAATTGTCGTTCCGATACTGACGATAAGAGAATTTCGAGTCCATATCCAGAATTCTGAATCGGATGCAACCTGATCACTGAAATGATGACTTGTAGTCCAGTTTGCGATATTAATGTCGGCTCCGAGAATATCCCCTGGTGACATTGCCACATTCAGAATCCAGAAGACAGGTAGCAGGACAAGGAAGACTGCATGCAAGAGCATCGTATGAGACCCAATTGTTTCAAGTTGGATTTTTCTTGTTTTGTTTCTAGCGAGGCCCTTTTCCGCTTCTGCAATCGAAATGCCACCCTTAGCCCATACTGAGATGTGAGGAGATGATAACCACAGCAGTGCCAGAGCAGCGGGCACAACCAACCATGCTGTTGCCCAAATGTCAATCACCATACGTGAACTAGCACTGAATTTTAGCACTCCAACAAACAGGATTAGACCCGAAATAACAAGCGCATTATCACGCTTGAAGGAAGATTCTCCATCCGGTAATTGTGCACGTAGAAGAAGGAGAGATAGTGCACCGATGCTAGTCAACATCAGGCCAAACATTTCTCCGCGCAACCAATCGATTATGCCGAGTAGTAATGTCATGAATGCAGTAATCACAACCCACAACCGTAACGCTGAGATTTCTGCTGGAACATACCAACGGCGCGCCAAATCAGAATTCATATGTTCCCCTCCGTGGCATTTGTCTTTTTCATGTAGAACCAAGAGAAGGCGATGAGCATCAGGAAGATGATGACTGACCAAGCAGCTGCTAGGCCGTAATTACCACCACTAACGGGCGCGAAGGCAACATCATAGACGTATGTGATTAGAATATCCGTCTCTCCAGGTTCACCTTGTCCAGCTTCAGGTCTTCCACCTGTCAGCAAATAGATGACATTGAACATGTTGAATGTCCAGATGAAACCTAACAGAGACAATGGGACGATTGCACTCTTGAGATTGGGGAGTGTAAGATAACGGAATTGTGCCCACGCCCCAACTCCATCGACCTCTGCTGCTTCATACATATCCTGTGGTAATGCTTGCAGGGCCCCACTGAGTGACATCATCATGAAGGGGACACCCAGCCAAATATTGACCATAATTACCAATGTCTGTGCTTCGATGACTCTAGATGAATCATCAAGGAACATAATCTCAGTTCCAAGGAATTCGTTGATTAGTCCAGCAGGTTCAAGCATTCCTTTCCAAACAAGCACAGAGATGTAAGAAGGAATGGCCCAAGGTAGGAGCAAGGCTGTGCGATAAGCCGTTCGTCCTTTGAGGCGTGAATTGTTGAGAAGCATGGCAAGGGCAAGGCCCAATCCCACATGGAATACAACATTGGCAGTCGTCCATACAAGGGTGAAGGCAGTAACACGAAGGAAGCCAGCCGAGGTGAATACATCGATGAAATTCCCAAAACCAATCCATGTCTCTTCACCGAGATGACTCTTGTGAGCATCGGTGAATGAGAGCCAGATACCGTAGCCAATCGGATAGAATGTCAGAATTGCTAGAGCTAGAAGTGCTGGAGCAACGTAAGCGTGCGCCAATCTACTACGCGTCTTTCCTTCACGAGCATCCATCCAGCGAAGGCCTGCAAGCAACACAATCAATGAAATTGCAATTGAAGCGATGGCAAAGAGAACTGGTGACATATCGGGTGGAGGGGGGACTTCATCTGCAACAACAGTAGAATCTTCAAATGATTGTGGTGAAAGAATAACATCTGAATCAAATGCCAAAATTTCGATATAATGCATCTTTCCTGGAATCATCCCCGTAAGGTTACAACTCCAACTTGTGGTGGTAGTGGGGATAATGGCAACACCAACTGCATCGCGATAGACCGGTTGACCATTGGCTGTGCAATCATCATATGACTCGCCGAATCCCGGTTGTGAAATCCCTGCTGTGTCATTAACTTGCACAATTGAATGTGTTACGTTGTCAACACTGATTTGGTAATGGGTGGCACCGGATATCGCTTCTGATTGCACTGTGATTGTTCTGTATCCTTCGATGAGAGTGGGTGGATCTGGAATGTTCAACTCATCAATCATTTCTTCCAAATACGCATCGGCATCTGACAACGCATCTTGTGCATCTGTGCCACCATACGCTTCTTCAATGGCAACCGCGAGAGGAGTGTATACCATTCCCATGCCACGAGTAGGTGGTGCAGGTGTGCCCACAGCAGCCTGTTCAAGATATCCTGAAATCACGGGATTGGATTGAATATCCGAGTCTTGATTCAGAGAGATCTTCGTGGGCATCGTATATGTCTCTAAAGCGAATGTTTTCTGAACTTCAGTTGATGAAAGGAAGAGGGCCAATTCGACAGATGCAACCTTGTGGTTACTCTGTTTGCTAACAGACCAGGCTTTGTAAGCCACTAGAGGAGACAGTCTCAACCCAGTTTCCTCAACGATTGGTAATAATTCCTGCCCGATATTGAGGCGGCTCGCCTCATAGGATGGCCAATTCCACGGCCCATCAACGATCATGGCTGCTTTGGATTGGATGAACTGTGATTTCATGGTCTCTGCTTTGGTTCCAAGTGCGATTAATTCGCGGTCTTGTTCCAGCCCCATTAGCCATTCCATCGACTCGCTTGAACCTGCTGAGTCTAGGGTAGGATTACCTTCTGAATCGAAGAGGGACCCTCCAAAGCCTGTTTGGAAGGGGAACCACCAATATGCATCTTTAACGGGAACTGCAATACCATGCACATCTCCATTTGTTAGATTCTCGGCAGCGGACAACAGGTCACTGGTGGTCCAATTCTCATTGGGATAGGCCAAACCCTCTGCATCAAACAGCGCTTTGTTGTAGATGAGAGATAGACAATCTCTACTCGATGGAATCCCATACAAGGAATTACCAAATCTCATCGAATTC
>CAYYKF010000067.1:8681-11728 GCA_964441035.1 uncultured Candidatus Poseidoniales archaeon | reverse complement strand
GTTTGCGATTCTCAACGGTGAAATTGACGGTTTGAGATGTACGGTCTCCATCATCATCAGTTACATGGAAAATAACTGTGTAAGCACCTGCAGAAGGCCAAGACTTTTCCAAAACGGCTCCAGTCAAATCACAATCGTCTTCTGCAGAACCTTGTCCGTCATTATCAATGAAAGGATTTGTGTCCCAACATGCAACGAGGCTATCTACATCAGAAATAGTGTCAGAATAAGTTGCTGTCAGTATAACAGTGAAATCTTCAGGAATTGGGAATTGTGGATCAAAGGGCTCAATCGTCGGTTTGACATTATTCACTCGTACGTATTCTGTGACGATTCCGGAACTGGTGTTGTCATTGTCAAATACTTGCATTGCGATGGAATGCAAACCGCCGTCAGACGAATCCGACCAATGCACTGGAATGACTGAGGTTGGACCTTCAGAAGTCATTTGCAAAGAGGGATTTTTCTGAACATCAGGTTGCCAATACCACATCAGGCTATCCATATCGTTGGGTGAATCAAAGACTGTGCCAACCAATTCCAATTCTTGATCCTCGTCAATCTCCCAAATTTCTTGAGCGTTCTTGATGAGAGATACACTATCACTTGCGCGTCGTAAATCTATCGAAGCGTTACTAGGTGCAATATTGTTGACCGTGACACCAAGGGATGCGCTCGTGATTGCGCCATCATCATCCATCCCACGGAAGGACATCATGAATTGACCTTCAGTCTGAGGAATCACTGTGCATTCCTGTGTCACAAGTCCTTGACTACAGGCGTAGGCTGTTCCCGAAGGGTCCAACGGAGGCTCCCAAAGCATGTTGATGGGTGCTTCAGGTGTGTTGGTGTCGATATCACTGTAATCAAATGCGTTGAATGTTACTGGTTCGCCAACCTTGAGGTCGCTTGTCGCATCTGATCCAAGATTAATGATTGCTGGACGGTTTAAGATGGTGATAACTTGAGAAATTGTGTGTGAATCACCTTCATCATCATAGACCGTAAGGGACACTTCGTACTCGCCATTATCATCCCAATTCAGGGTGTATTGACATTCAGTATTCGTATGTGTAATCGGCTCTCTAGGCGATTCGGCATTTTCATTGTTCTCAATTGCAATAACAAAGGTACAAGTCAAATCACCACCATCCAAATCAACTGAATTGGTAGCATCAATAAGCACATCATCAAACGTAAGAGTTGGGAGAACATTTGCAATTGTTGCTGTCGGTAACCGACCGATGAACAGTGTCAAGACATCCACATTATTACTTCGATTAGCGTCTTCTGTAACCAATTCGTCAGGGTCTGCTTCAAAGGTCAGTGATACATCGCCGATGGGGTGATTATTTGGAACAATCCACGAGACTTCCGCCCGAGCTTCACCTAGGGGACCAAGAGCAGGAACATTCGCACGGCTGGTAGTGCCATCGGGTGCGGTGACTTCCAATTCAGTTGGTGGAGAATAGAGCAACCCTACGTTGCGAACTGGAACACTGAACGTCAGTTGGTCACCAGGGACTGCAAATAATCCCGTTGCCGAACTCAGGATGCTGGTTTCATTTCCGCGGATGCGTTCCATTGCAACCCCAGCAGCACTCGCGACAAGGTCAACTTCGACTAGATCATCACTGATTGTGAGTGTGCTAACGCCAACTTCATTTGAAGATTGAACCCAACCAATGATACCATGACTTCCAATATCAAAATCCGTATCAGATGGATCTGGAGAATGTCCAGTATCAAAGAGCGCAAAGGCAGAACCATTGCTTGCAGTGGTTAGAGTTCTGATGTCACTATCGACTTCGTAACGGAATTCAACCGTCTGAGAACCTACTGGAGAACCACCTGCATCAGTCACATTAATCCAGACACCAATTTGAATGTCTGGAAAATATGCAGGGTATTGCAAATCAACGGAGATAGTATGTGTTCGCGATGCCGGCGTGTAGGCTTTCAATTTGAAGTCAATGACTAAACCAATTGCATCTTCGATGTGCTGCCAAGCATTGTAATTGACAGATGGACAGTACCAGTTGAAGCCAGCAATATCTCCGTTTGAATTGTATTGCGTAACATTGTATGAGTTTGTACAGCCGCCATACGTGACTCCAGGGTCACCCACTGCAACTACTGTACTGAACCCCGAAGTTTGGCTGGTCTCATCTTCAGGGATGTCAAAATAATCAGATTCGCCGGACCACTGAACAGTCGAGGTGTAATTTGTGAAATGGCCCTCTCCTACTGACAAGGGGAAATCATATCCTTCCTGTGGTGGCCCGTAAGTGGTCAAAATCGTAATGTCTGCAACATCCATCATCCCAACGATAAACACTGGGCCGAAATCTACATCCAAAGCCATGGAACGTGAGATGAGCGCCAAATCGGAAACACGAAACTCCTCAACCCCGACATAGTAAACATAGAGTGGAGCGGTTACGTCACCGAGGAAAGTTCCTGAAGGCAATGTAACACTGCTTGCAGAAAATGTACCAACAGAAGTGAGTGTGTAGACCAATGTTGATTTATTTTCTACGGTCTCCAAAGTGATTGAATCTACAGTGGTAGTTAGTGTACCTGTAAGTGTCTGAACGTTCGCCTCTGGCAAATTTTCCTGAACCAATCCCTCAACGTCAAAGAATGCATCATATTCCCATTCATCGCCGATCTGTAAAGAAGGGACATCCACCAAAGTACTGCTCTTTGCTGTCCCAAGATACTCTATTTCATCGTCTAATTTTTCAGATTTTTCAACTGTTGCCAATGGAGTGAGAATTGAAATCAGCATTAGCAATACAAGGCCGGTTGGTAGTAGTCGGGAAAGGCCACCCATAGGGTGGCCAGTGTATTATCACTCATCAATTAACCGCATCACGATTCCCGCGAAATTGGGAAAAATCACTGAGGTGGGAATCGTGATTGCGATTGCTGATATTGATTCGTGTCGGGATAAGCCTGTTGCGGTTGCTGATATTGATTCGTGTCGGGATAAGCCTGTTGTGGTTGCTGATATTGATTCGGGTCTGGGTAAGCCTGCAACGGTT
>CAYYKF010000067.1:0-8581 GCA_964441035.1 uncultured Candidatus Poseidoniales archaeon | reverse complement strand
TAAGCCTGTTGTGGTTGCTGATATTGATTCGGGTCTGGGTAAGCCTGCAACGGTTGTTGATACTGCATTTCCGTGACCGGCATGGTGTTTGAAAATTGCATTAATGCAGGATCGAATTGAGGTCGTCGACGCATGTATAGGAATCCTCCAACACCTACTGTAATCAGTATGATTATGACAAGAATAACAACCAAAGTAGAACCGCCTCCATCCGAATTCGGCGGAGAAATGTTCTGAGTGGAGGCTACCTTGGATTCACCAGTTTGTATTGGCTCATCTACAGCTCGATCAAGAACAATTCCTTCTCCATTCTTGGTTTCAATGGCACCGAAGGTATAGCGACCGTCTTCATTACCAACCACTCGCACTTCGTACTCTCCATTTGGATTGTAAATCTGAACATATTGAATACCGTCACCATAGTCAATGAATGAAACATATGGGTCCGTGTATGGAAGAATTTGATCACCATTTCGATACACTTCTAATTCGACAGATGAGGTACTTGAACGACCTGATGAAGAACTCGGTGTATCTTCGTAGAGGAAATATTCGACGACATGTATTGACTCCAAGGATGATGTGTACATCTCTATCATGTCACTAATTCCTCCACATGCATTACTCGGTTTCGTGGATTCAAATTCGATGCGGTTTACATCCACCCATTCATTGTCTACACGCACCTCGTCAATCCATACAGTTGGGAAAATGCAATTACTCAACATCTCTGAAAAAATATGAATCAGGGCATCAAACATTTGTTTGAAGAAACCGCTACAATGAATCCCATGACTGACAATACATATTCCTACATCAATCAGAAAATCAACCTCATAGAATTCATCGTAAAGCACGTCAAACAAAGTTGGAAAGAGAAGGTCAACGATTACATCGCCTTCAAAGATATAGTCTCCATTTGAGGTCCCGACGTAATCAAGTTGAGGGTCGTCGGTCAACCAGTCCCATGTTTCCGTACCACGGAGTGTTGCCGATACATCATTCGTGTCAAGGCGTACATGGACATTGTCTGGGCGCTGATCTGCATCGATTCTAACGGTCACTTTAGAATCGATGTAAGGCAGAGATTCTGCATCACCCCAATTGAAAAATGCTGGAATGATAAACGTGCTGATTCCAGATTCATCACCGGTAATCCCCATTCCATCGTTCATCAATTGAAAATCTGATTGAGTAAGCTGATCATCAACATCAACATCTGCTGAATCAACGGATTCATAGTGTGTTGCGCCTCCATTCAATTTCAGTAAAGGCGAGGTCTGAGCCATCAATAGAAGACTAACCAAAATGCTTGAAAATAGAACCGATTTATAATTGTGAACAATTCTATTCATGCACTCACGATTTAATGATAGTATTATGAGTTTTGGGTTAGAAGAAGAACAAACGAGCCACAGAGATTAATGTCGTAATCCACATCCAAATAGCCATCACTCGACGTGTCAATTCGGTTGGTGGGCGCCAACCAGTCAGGGCTTCAGTGACCTCTTTGACAAACCATCCTTCTTCATGATCTTTCTCGGGGCCAACGCCAAGCAAACGGTTCTCCAGCGTCGTAAATATGCAGGTTCGATTGTTGAAGCGCCAGTGAAGGCGGGTTAATGGTGTCAGTATGACATGAATCCACCAAGCAATTCGCCAAGGTAATGCCCATCCGATTATGATGAAAATCATCACAAATAGATGCAAGGCGCGAACACATTTTGCCGCTAACCACCTTGCGGAGGATACCATTCATTCACCCCTGAAGATAGAGGCGTAATCCACACACAGCCAAACTCCAATATGACATGCCCCAACCCATCTTTGAAGCGGTTTCATCACTCATATCCCATCCAACCAATCTAGCCAAACGTGGGATGAATCCTCCTTGACCTTCAGTACCGGCTTCGGGATGTCCTCGAAGTTTCATCTCCAATGTCGTGAGTATGCAGACATCTGCTGTTTTCCAATGCAATAACATCAACGGAATGAATACCACACCAATCCACCAAACCTCGGGCCAAGGTAAGACCCATGCCCAAGTAACGAAAACGACCACACCAACATGGAGGAAATAGACCATCTTGGCCAGTGTCAATCTAAGCGTTCCGACATCATCCACATATCCCCCACTCCCTCACGCTCAATGGCCTTATCGCTGGGAGGATTCAATATCAACATGCGTTTCGAAGCATGATGGCGTCTCTTCAAATCGGGGTGTGGGGCGATAGCATTGCTGCTGGCGCAGGTGCAACGAATTGCATGGGATGGGCACAGATGCTAGGATGCCAATTCACAAATGCTGTTCACGGAGATGGATTGCGAGAAATACAGATGAAAATTCAAAATGACTTGCAAGAAAATTGCCCCCCTGTCGTGATTATTGCAGCAGGTATTAACGACGCAAGATGGATTGAATCTAGTGGAGAATACACCTCTTCCATCGAACAAACAAACGTGGCCTTAAACCAAATTCTGAGTTTATTGAGTGACAAATTGTGTACTCCCTACGTGCTTGGTCTGACACCTGTTGATGACAAACGAACAACACCTGTAAGTTGGAATTCTGATCGGTTCTGGAAATCTGAAAGAGTTGCAACTGTCAATGAGGAAATGGAGCGAATTTGCAAATCAAGAAATGTCACATATATTTCTTTACAAAATCAACTGAAAGATAACCATCTTGAAGATGGATTGCATCCGAATGACGAAGGGCATGAAATCATTGCAAAAATCGTTTCAGATACGCTCAATGGAATTTCTCTTCTGCCACTAGACGCTCATACTCATTCCGATCACGTGACTTGAATACCTTCGCAGGATGGCCGCCTGCGATAGCCAATTCAGGAATGTCAGAAACAACAACACTCCCTGCTTGAATAATAGCACCATCTCCGATGGTGACTCCACCCAAAATCATTACATTTCGACCCAACCATACATTGTCACCAATGGTAATTGGACGTGGATTCAAAACAGAATCATACGGAAGCAATTCTCCTTGGTAATTGTGAACATCAGACAGCAAAACACACCCTTTAGCTGAGTGGAAGTTATCCCCTATTCTGACTTCACCAATACCTGCAACTTCAAATCCATTGAAATTGACATTGTTTCCTAAATGTGTATCTGCAGTCAATCGGACCGTGCCAGATGCACATAAACCAGTGCCATGTGACCCCACTTGTCGCGCGGCCATTCTAGAGAAGAAGCGGCGACGTGCCCTCAATCCAGCAGCATGCTCATAGTACCATACCCGAATCTCACCGAGGAGACGTATCAGGCCCACCGAGAGCCACCTCACAATAGATCTGCAAGTTCGTCCTGAATAATCTCTACCGCTTCAAGAATCTCATCTTTGTGGCGTGCGCCGGTGATTACCATCTTACCACTTCCGAAGATGAGGCAAACAACCTTGGGGTAATCTAGTCGGTAGATAAGGCCAGGGAATTGCTCTGGCTCATACTCGACCTTGTCGAAAGGCAAGTGGAATGTCAAGTGATTGAGGTTAAGTTTTCGAGGTTCGCCAGCCTGTGGCTCTCCTGTCCACTTGTCCTTTCCATCATAGTCTTCAGGATAATGGAGGGCGTAGGTTGCAACCATGTTCTGAACTTCAATCTGAACATCGCTTAGTTCCCATGTTTCGATGCCTGCTGCTCGAAGATCTCCAATCATTCGCTCAATACCTGTGTGAATGTTATCTTCGTTCTTACCTCCTGTGCACACCGCTCGTCCAGAACGGAACATCAGAATTGCAAGTTTTGGATCTACGACCCGATAAACAACACCAGGAAATTGCTCTGGTTCGTATTCGCAATTCAATTGGATTGCGATATCCGGGAGATTCAGTTCTTCTGCCACTCTCGTAGAAGCGACTACATTCACGACGGTTAGGCGGTCTTCATCAGTGGTTGCCATGGTGGCGCCGTTACTCGCCCCCTATATAAAGAGAGAGCAATATTCACTTATAATAAAAAAAAGAAAAAAGTGCCGCAGCGATACGTTTAACTTTTCCATATTGGAATTTCGATTGATTTCTCGATACGAACCCCTGGGGCGCCCAAAGGAGATACAAGGGTGCGTCCACCAGCGAGTTCGATCGCTTCGGATGTTCGTCGAGGCTCCTCGGTGAGAGCAATCATGCAACCACCACCACCCGCTCCTGTCATCTTGGCGCCGAGAGAGGAAGGGAGAGCAGCCTCAACCATTCGATCTAAATCTTCATCTGAAACGCCTAGATTTTGTAGCAAGCGGTGACATTCGTTCATAGCAATCCCAATGGCTTCAAGATTACCCAAATTCAGAGCGGTTACCCCCGCTCGAGTGACATGCCCAATCCGTTCAATTTCTGACATTCTTTCCGGTTCGGCTTTCAGAAGATTTGCCACCTTGGAAACCATCTCTGCCGTAGAGCCTGGACGACCAGTGAACCCAATCACAAGATGTGCTGTTTTCACAGATTCTGGTAAATCGATGCTATGAACCTCCCAAGTACGCCTTTCTCCGTCAATTCGAAGGTCACGCGTATACTTCCATTCTGCTAGGCTTTCTTTGCGATCTGATACAAGAACTGCACCACCAAGAGACGAGGTCGATGTATCGGTTGGTGATGCACGCCCACCTTGGGCTTCTGCTTCAGCAAGATGTGCTGTTGTAGCAATACCTACATGCGGCAATGCTGCAGAATCTGTTCCTCGTGCGTGAAGAAGAGTTGCTGCAAATGCTGAGCATATAGCTGCACTAGATCCTAGGCCTGCAGCACCAAACAACTGACTTTCAACAGTAATCTCCAATGCAGGACCTCCATCATTGGACCACAATCGCTTCCTTACTGAATCAATATGTGGGTGGCGTGTCTTGTCGAATTTCATCCCATCAATCATCCATCCTGATTTCGATTTTTGAATCTCTACAGTTGCTCTTGCATCAATCGCAACTGCGACTGCAGGATGGCCATAGACTACCGCATGCTCCCCAAACAGGATGCACTTTCCGGGTGCACTGGCAACGACCATGAGAATGCGTGTAGGTCTGGCCTCATATCGATTCTCCCGCGCGCATGTGGGTGGGTGAAGTTGAAAGACGAGGCTAAGTTCCGTGTGACTACGGAGGGAGTATCGTGGATGACGAGACCGATTTTGATGTCATCATCATCGGAGCCGGTTTCGCTGGTGCTGCCACCGCTTTCCAACTACTCAAGGAAGGAATTGAAGGCGATAGAATTCTCATCGTCGAGCGAGGTGAACCAGTCGGTTCAAAGAATCTGACTGGTGGAATTTTGTGGGGACGAGAATTAGACGATTTTGAAGAGTTTCTTGGTAACTGGGAGATGGATTGCCCAGGGATTGAACGTTGTATCAATCACAAGAAGGTCGGATTTCTGAACAATGAAGATGCATTATTTGTCGAAGGGCGCTTCGCTTCTTGGGATGGAACTGGTGGAACCGAAGAACCAAGTCAGCGCGCAGCTTGGAGCGTCCTTCGCGCCAAAGCAGATGCTTGGTTGGCTGAAAAGATGGAAGAAGCGGGTATCTTCGTAATGCCAGGTATCACGATTAACCAACTCAATATCGAGGGGCTAGACCACGAATCTTACAATGCTCGAGATTTGACTGATCCGGCTGAAGATTCCGGAAAAGGTGCTGCTCAAAAATGGAAGGTTGACAACCTGCCAAAAGAATTAGTGGATAAAATTCGAAATGGTACCATTGCAGGTATCGTGCAAGATGGCGAAGTGATGACTAGCAAGGTCGTGGTCATCGCGGAAGGTAGCAACTCAGTACTGACCCGTGCTTACCACTTTGATGCCATGCTCCACGCACAACAAAAGGATGACATGTTACTTGGAGTCAAGGAAGTAATCCATCTCGGAAAGGAACGAATTGATGAGCGATTCAATTGCTTTCCCGGTGATGATGAGCGACCTCCCAGTGGGATGGCGATGGAATTGGCACTATCTCTGTATCGCGATATGGCAGAAGATGCTTGGGAGAAATATCCTGCAACGAAGGGACTCTATCCACGATGTGGTGGATTCTTCTACACCAATGAAGATACTGTATCTTGTGGAATCATCGTGCAACTCAAATCGTTGCCAGAAGGATTGCACACATACGACTTGTATCAGGCTTTCAAGGAGCAACCGGCAATTGCAGCTCTCATTGATGGCGGTGAGGTTGTTGAATACGGTGGTCATCTGTGCCCAGAGTATGGACTTCACAGAATGCCTCACAGATTCACCCGAAATGGAGCGGTCGTCGTTGGAGATGCTGCTGGCCTAGTCTTTGCAAATGGTATGCAGATTCAAGGGATGAACAACGCACTTCACAGTGGCAAACTCGCAGGTAAAGCGATTGCAAAGTGCATCAACAATGGAGATGTAAGTGCGAAGGCGCTTGATGCGACATACACCAAGGCACTCAAGGCATCTTACATCTTTAGAGATCTCAAACGATTTGAGCCAGCAACAAAATTCCTCAATCATCCTGCCAATTTCACTTGGCTGCCCGAATTGGTTGGTAAGACTGCGAACAGAGTTTTCCGAGAAATCGGAGAGGAAAAAGTACCAGCTGAAAAAGTTCTCAGGCAAACTCGAAAGGAACTTCGTAAGAAAAACAAGGCAAATCGCAAGGGCATGGGCCTCTTTAGATTGATTCGACTCGGATTATTAGGACGGAAACTGTAGGTGATATGATGACTGAGACAACGAAGATTGGATTATTCACCTATGACGTCAAGAATGGTCTTGGATTGATTGGCTACAATGTTGATGAGCACGAATTCGCTCATATCATTGTCGACGATACAAAGTGTGATGATTGCAGTCACATGATGTGTGTATGGGGTTGCCCTGCACAATGCTACAACTTCCGCGACCAAGGTCTAGAGAAAATGAAATTCCAATACGAAGATTGTGTGGAATGTGGAACCTGCTACATCATGTGTGACCAAGGAGCGGTATCGTGGAACCATCCACGAGGTGGCTTCGGTATCACCTACAGTCACGGCTGATTTATCAGCCGGAAGATGATAGGCGAGGCAATGGCGCTACATGTCTATGACACGCGTACCCGCGAGAAGAGACCGTTTGAGACGGCTCGAACCGGCGAGGTAGACATGTATGTCTGTGGTATCACACCCTATTCTCCTTCACATCTTGGACATGCACGGTGTTACATCGCATTCGACCTTATTCATCGATGGTTGGAAGCCAGTGGTTGGACGGTACACTACGTGCAAAATTTCACAGATATCGATGATAAAATTATCAACAAAGCGAATGAAGAAGGTATCGATTTCTTGGAGGTCGCCAATCGAAATATCGAGGATTACTACGCTGCGATGGATGCGCTCAATGTGCTGCGCGCCGACCACTATCCGCGTGTTACCGAAGTTGTGTCTGAAATCATCAATATGGTTGAGACATTGATTGAGAAAGGGCACGCTTACGTTGCTGAAGATGGTGTCTGGTTTGATGTCGAGAGTGCGCCTGAAAAGTATGGGACACTTACAGGCCAATCCATCGATGCGGTCAAGGCTGGCGCAGGAGGTCGCGTTGAAGAATCTGGGAAGCGCGACCACAAGGATTTCGCATTGTGGAAAGTTGCCAAGCCTGAAGAACCTGCATGGCCCTCACCATGGGGGGATGGTAGGCCTGGTTGGCACATCGAATGTAGCGCAATGTCGCTGAAGCATTTCGGTGAACAATTCGATATCCACGGAGGTGGGCATGACCTTAGATTCCCACACCACGAAGCGGAGATTTTCCAATCTGAATGCTGTACTGGAAAGGAACCACTGGTACGATTTTGGATGCACAACGGATTCGTCAATGTCGATGGGGAGAAGATGAGTAAATCTCTTGGCAATTTCTGGACCATCACGGATGCACTGGAGAAATTCGAGCCTTTGGTTCTACGTCATGCCCTATTGAATGCACACTATCGCTCACCCATCGATTTGTCAGAGCAATTGCTCGAAGATGCAAAGCGCCATCACGCAAAAATCGTAGAATCATATGGCCATGCATTGGTCCAAATCAAACAGGCGAGTAAGGCAGGAGTTCAAGACTCTCCTCGTTTACCCAAACCTGATATTGCAAGTGACGATTTTCTGATTTCAAAACTTGGACTTTTGGAAAAACTTCTGCAAGAAGCGGCTGTTGCAATGGATGATGATTTCAACTCAAGACAAGCATTGGCAAAAGTTTCGAATGGTACTAAGATCATCCCTCAAATTCTTGAAAATGAAGAAATCGATGAACGAGATACGTTGGCTTTCGCCCATTATGCCGTCGAATGGATTGAGGAATTCGCTGGCAATGTACTCGGGCTACTTCCAGACAAGTCGATTGCGATGGCAGCATTTGACCCAAGCCTTGACCCGGCTAGACAGGCAATCAAGGATGATGTGGAAGCACTACTTGCGCGTAGAGCAATTGCTCGAGCTGCCAAAGATTGGGAGAGTGCAGACCAAATTCGAGACGAATTGACAGCAATGGGAGTCGTGGTCAAGGATACTCCCGAGGGAGTCAAGTGGAATCTTGAATGATTATTGATTCCAAATTTTCCATTGACGT
>CAYYKF010000066.1:0-11960 GCA_964441035.1 uncultured Candidatus Poseidoniales archaeon | reverse complement strand
ACCGAGGTCTGATGCTCCCAAAGCATCGAGCATAGCCAAGCTAACCCACGGGTCCTTGGTTGCGCGCGGTAGCCATCACGAATGAAGGTTATCACACTCGCTGCCAGATACCATTACCGGAAATCATCAATTCACCAGCAGCACAAGCATTGTCAGCGAAATCTTCTGCTGAGATGGTGCTTTGAATTGAATTCAGTGCAGATTGAATGGATTCAAGGGTGACGAATCCTTCATCATTTTCCGCTATTTCTAATACCGAATTTCCATCGACATTCTTGGATTTCATCGGGCGGAAATCGAGATTTTCATTCTTCTCAATCCAGCGTTCTAATTGGTCGCGAATCTCTGGAGGCGTGTTTAGAATCGATATTGCCTTCTTGGCATCTGCGGCATCCTCGTGACTGGAAAGGCTATGACGTTCGGTTTGATTGCAATGGGGGCAACGTAAATCCCTAGACTTTCTTGAACGTCCGTATGCATGCTCACATCTCAAGCATCTCCATACCACCCAAGAGTGCTCCATAGGTGCCTGAGAAAGTTGGCGGTTTTTGAGGAGTTGGCTCAAAATCCGAAGTCGGTTTTACCAGTGCCGCCTAGTCCTGTAGGTCCGCCGGCACTCCCTCCGATTGAAGAAATACCTAGATTGCGAGAGCGTGTTGGTCCACTTGAGCCACCAATGTTTAGACTATTTGGCAACACCAATGCGGCTAGGACTACGCCATGGAATCCTTCCTGTGCCCCTATCTCATCAACTGCGACCCCAAGTGGGATTGTACCTTCTTCATCCCTTCTCAACTCAAGGTCGCGATTGGCGAGTTTGCGCTGGAGATTTCTTCGCAATTCTGCTTCGCATTCCTCCATTGTGTCCAAGATTGCCAGAGTTGAGACTATTGCGCATTCATCTCCTTCAGGTGTGACACAGAGTGCCCAAGCAGCACCAGCTGATGCAATTCCCTCAGAATAGACTACTGCCTTTGCAAGGTGACATTCGACCAAAGTTCCCATCGGCAAATCCTGCGGCATCCCAGGTTCAAATCCCATAGGAAGCATTGCTCCTTCACCTCGAATCAATCGGGCATCTCCGAGCCCAAGTTCAACAAGGGCCTGATCCATTGCATGTTCCTCATTTTCACCGAACGGTTCAACTGCAGTTACAAGCCAACCATTCAGACCTCCGCGTGGACCCCCAGATGGCGCTTTTCGACTGTCTCTCCGCGTACTGGAACCGGTCCCAATACTGAAGTCCATGCCACACCGAAGAGGGTTCGGTTCATCAAGGGCAGGGTAGGGCCGTAAGCATGGGCAACCCGCGCGCGACCGTTCTTGGAGTGGTGTTCACTCTACTGTTGGGTGCCAGTGTTCTGACAATCATACGCCAAGATGGAGTTAGTGCTACTGCTTGGGCGTTACTAGGGCTAACTGTTGCCTTCGCTGCCGCTACTGTCATCGCATTCTTTGCTAAAGAAGAGAAAGATCGCGTACACGGTGAACGCGTAAGAGTTGATGTAAGTCATGATAGTACAGAAAGTCAAAACCTACCAGATCCAGTGGAGGCTGGATTCGATGTCCCAATACTCTGACTAAAACAATCTGATTGTCTCAAGGTTTTGCGGTGAATGCGTGCGAACCTTGTATGTCTTCGCAAGATCTTTTCTAAACTCTGCACAAGTATGGGCATCTCCGTGATGACAAATGATGGTTCTAGGCTTCGGATTCATCGCCTTCACATAATCCATCAATTGTCGGCGGTCAGAGTGGCCGCTGAACCCATCTATTGTGATAACATCGCAATTGATAGGAACCATGTGGGTCTGCCCCCCATCATTGATTGGCACTTCAGAGAATCCTTTCTGAAGACGACGGCCTAGAGTCCCATCAGCCTGATATCCAACGAAGCACAGCGTATGATTTGGCTCCGGAGCCCAGTGCTTAAAATATTCAACAATGGGTCCACCAGTCATCATTCCACTGGTCGCTAGAACGATACAAGGAGATGGGTCGAGCAGAATTGTGTCACGCTGTTCTCTTGATTCTACCTGCCTGAACCATGTAGAATTGAAGGGGTTCTCATCGCCTCCTTTGAGCACCTTCTTTCGCAAATCTCGATTCAATGACTCTGGATGACTTGCGTGAATCGCTGTCGCTTCAGTAATCATCCCGTCAACCCAGACGGGAACTGGTTCACAATCGCCTGATTTGAACAGTTGATCGATGGCAATCATCACCTCTTGTGAACGTCCAACAGCGAATACGGGACAGAATATCTTGCCCTTGCGAGATAATGCGCGCGTGATTAAATCCTGCAATTCCTGGGTTGCTTCTTGGCGAGTTGGTTGGAAATCCTTCGCACCTCCATATGTTGATTCCATAATTAGCGTCTCAACCCTTGGGAATCGGACGGCTGCAGCGTCATATAGCCATGATTTTTCATATTTTATATCGCCACTGAATACAATGTTGTGCTTACCCTCTCCAACATGCATATGTAGAGACGATGAGCCCAAAATATGGCCAGCATTGTACATTGTCAATTTGATATCAGGGGCGATGTCAATGGTCTTACTCCAATCAACATCAACTATGTGCTTAATCATCTCCTGAACGTCACCTAAGCCATATGGTGGAGGATTACCTTCTGCGGCAGCGACCTTGATGTAATCACTCTGTAACAATACCATCAAATCGCGCGTAGGTGGAGTGCAGTAAACGGGGCCACGATAACCGTATTTGAACATCATTGGTAGAAGGCCAATGTGATCAATGTGGGCGTGTGTAATCACAATAGCATCCAGATTCTCAAATGGTAACAACTCTGGAGCATTGAAGAATGGCATTACCTCACTTTGATTTGTGGTCGGCTTGGCACCAACATCAACAATAATTTTCGATTCATTTGTAGTTACCAAGTGCATCGCCCTTCCAACTTCTCTGTAAGATCCTAGAGCGGTTAAACGACACCATGGCGTCCCTGTGCGCTGCGGTCTATAGATTCTTGTTCCGAATTTTCTCATCAATGCTTTGCGATCTTCAGCATTCTCTTGTCGGTAGCGTCGGATATTGTGCATTGTCGCACTCTCAATTGCTGAAGCACGTTCTGTTCGAACCTGCCATCCTGTTTCAGCTCTAATGCTACGAATAATTGCTCCTTTCGCTCCAACCGCAACTCCTGGGTCCTTACATACGAGTGTGACCTGGCATACTGCACCATCGAAGTATATCCTGGATAAGCCGGCTTCTTCGGGAATCAAGTCCAATATCTTGTGTTCGGCCTCTTTAATATCCATTAGAATTTCAGCAGATGGTCGGATTTCAATTCGGCGCTTGATGGTCTTGGCAATCTTCGCAGCGAGACTATCTTTACCCTCAAATCGATCTGGCGTTGAGGTGATTATCGCGATACTGGCAGCCTCAAGGTCGACGTTGTAATCGATATCTCTCGGTACCATACTCTCAATTTTCTTTTTCACTTCTTGGAATGTCAGTCGCATTTTGCAACCTCCTTCGTTTTCGTTTGCCCCGGCCGGCTCACATCACTCACTTGGCCCACCAGAGGTGGCGCGAGGAAGGCGCGTACGCCGGGAATGTTAGCACTGAGCAAGTAGCGTAGTGATTTCTGATTCATCGAGTAAGCGGAATCCTGATTTGGCAGTGATGACAGATAAATCCATTCCATTGCCGCTAGCGGCGTCGCGCTGAGCGCTGGCAAGGAGTGCCTTTGCTGCGACCTTCAGGGCCTCTTTCTCAGACATATTTGATTTGAATTGGTCCTCCAACACACCGTACATGTAAGGTGATCCTGAACCTGTAGCACAATACTCGTCAGGAATGGATCCACCTGCTGAGTCAATGGAATACACGTGCTCCCCATCTTCATCAACCCCTGCAATAAGCAACTGCACCCAATGTGGTCGGCCGACAAGAATGTTGGCCGTCAGAGTTGCTGCGCCCTTAACGGTCATCTGGCAACCTCGCTTTAGTTCAAAGAGATTCATCTCTGCAGCAAGAGTACGTGATAGTGATTGTGCATGGCCCACCAATCCTGCGGTGGTCAGAGCAAGGTTGTCGGCAATCTTGAACAGTTTCTGAACACTCTTGTTGGCCACAAAATGGCCCATTGTTGCTCGATGGTCTGCGCCTACAACGACACCTCCATCAAAGCAGATGCCTACCGTACTCGTTCCCGTCTTGACCGCTGTCATCTCTGCATCCAAATTATTCGCCTCCAGAATTGTGCAGTGCACTTGAGACAATTTCGCCACCGAGGAGCCCTTTATGAATCCCTCGATTGATGTCCCTTGACTCACCACCGGCCGGTCTGGGGTCGCGGAGGTTATTGAACCTATGAAGTCGAATTGGTCCGAGGGTTGAAGGATTGGGACGTGTCGTAGAGGGCCATGTCGGAGGATGAAGAGGGCCCTAGGTGGATGGAAATGCCTTCGATTGCGGAAGCTGATTCGGGGCCAGTTCAACCAGCGACAGCGTACCATGACTTGGGTGACCTCTACCCGGACGCACCAATTCCTGCATTCAGTGGTGATGTCATTATCCACAGAGCGGTTCTTCACGATTCATCTGGTGTCGAGCAATTGTTTGATTGGGTCTCCTCTGGTGACGTTGCCATCGTCGAACTAAAGCGATTGATGCGTCGAGAGGTTGAGTTTGCTGCAACTATCACACGCCTCCAAAACATGATTGAAGGCGAGTTGGGTGGTGGCTTGGTGCAAATAGGTGACGAGCGTCTGATTCTCCTGCCAGCAGGATTCCGTGGATTGCGTGGCGTGGATGACGAAGTGTTCTCTCCTACAGAATAGGTGGTTCCATGCAGAGCATCATCGAAGTCGATTGTATCGTATGCGGATATCGTGACGGATTGGTGATGCTCGCCCATACAGAGGAAATTGCATACTTCGGCGAACACACTCAAGTCACACTTTCTTGCCCAGATTGTGGTTGGCGGCAGACTGATTTCATACCTGCAGAAGCAAGAGAAGCGGCGTGTATCTCCTTTGAGATTTCAAAAATAGAGGATTTGTCAACTCGCGTAATTAGGGGTTCAGGGTGCACGGTTAGAATTGTTGAATTGGACCTGGAAGTGCGACCTGGTTCACAAACCATGGGCTATGTGTCGAACATTGAAGGCGTACTAAACAGATTTCAAGATGTTATCGAAATGGTTGGCCGTGAAGTTGCGCTAGAAGGGAACAACCCAGCCATGCAAGACATTGCAGAACTCATGGAAAAGATTTCGCAAATACGGGCCGGTAAATTTGTGGCTACACTAGAAATGTTAGACCCGTGTGGCCATTCACTGATTTTGTCAGAACATGTACAATCTAGACCACTGACCCTTGAGGAATTGGAGGATTTGCCTGTTGGGCCTGCTGCAGGATTAATGGAGACTGGTGCTGCTCAATCGCGTTCAGAGTCTCAAGATGAATAATGGACACCTTCATTGGATTCACTTTCTCAAGCCAATTTATGGCACGGCGAAAAGCAACCGACGTCTTTTCAGAATGGGCAGAGAAAGGTCGCGATGAAGGGATGGAGCATGGCCACTCGATTTCTGTGGACGCAATGCTTGAATTGGCCGTACCAAAATTAGGTGCGAATTTTTCCGCCATTGATGTTGGTTGTGGGAATGGCTGGGTGTGCAGAAAATTGGCGAATAACTCACAATGTAGTGAGGTCGTTGGTATTGATGGCTCTAACGTCATGATTTCTAAGGCAAAAGAGATTGACCCTGGAGGTGAATATCTTCACGCATTGCTCCCTGAATGGAGGCCTCAAAGAAAATTCGATTTCATCCATAGCATGGAATTTCTCTATTATCTTGAAAACCCAAGCGTGATGCTGGCAATCTTCTACAACGATTGGTTAGAAAACGGTGGTATGTTGATCGCTGGTATCGACTATTATCTTGAAAATGAGGATAGTCATGATTGGCCTGAAGCACTGGATGTTCACATGACCAAATTGAGTATTCAACAATGGAAGGAGGCAATGATTGATGCTGGTTTTTCAAATGTAGAAATGCACCAGGTCGGAAAAAAAGAGAATTTCATTGGTACACTGGTGATGCTTGGAATAAAATTGATAGAGATTTAACCGCCTTGGGCCGATGCAAAAGGTTCAATATTCACTTGGAAAGCAATGTTCCAATAGAAAATTAATTGAGAAGAGTTTGTGACAAATAAGCGATGACTGAATCCACCATTGCCCTTGCTAACTTTGAACCCATTACCAGTTTAGCAGCCTATATCGGAATGCTTTGTATTTTGATTGCTTTTGTTTTGGAAACGAGGGGGCACCTCAGTAGCCGTGGTCTGAAATATCTCACTTTAATGGCTGTAGGTTCAGCAATCTTAGGAATTAGAGCACTGCATACTGGTGAATGGGCATTTGTAGTTCTGGAATTCGTTTGGATGCTTGCTGCGTTACTAGCAATAATTTCTCCAAACGAACAAGACGCATGATAGTCGCGCTACTACAGAGGGTATCTGCATAATCCTCACATCACATGGCATCTTTTGCAAGGAAGGCATTGACCAAGTGTGCATTCTGATCTCGTAATTCAGATAGTTCTGTCAACCACGCTGCAGCCTTTTCAATCGTCATTGCCTTCAATTCACCACTGAGAATATCGCCAGCAACATAGCCGCGTCGAACTTCTTCGAGTGCGGCATCATCCTCTTCAAAGAAGAATTTCAGATATTGGAATGCAACATCAATGTCGGGATTTCCACCCAAACGTCGATGTTCTTCGACTGTAGATTTTCCTCCCGAAAATGATCGCTTGAATTTCTTCTCCATTTGCTTGAGGTCTTCACTCAGGAAAATGGTCGTTTCTGGCATCGAAGATGACATTTTACCACCAGTCATTCCAACCGCAAAACGATGGTAAGTACTGCTGGGCTGAAGTAAGCCAGGCCCACCCATGCTTCGCTCAAGTTGCAATAACGACATTCGGATCGGATAGCGGTCTTTTGCAGTCGCAGCCGGCAAGTCAACAATACCATGCTTGGCATCCGCCATGATGTCGCTGTACCCAATTCCTCTGAGCGAATCAACGACTTTTTCGAATACGGCCTTTGTTGTTGCCTTATCGCCAGAAACAATACTTTCATTCTCATCCATCACTGAAAGTGTAATTCGGATTCCACCATTCTTTCTGTCATTCACATTGAACCAGTTTGTCTTGCCCGCTAGGCCTCGGCACAGGCGCAAGTGAGGGTCTTGGTCAACACCGACTGGTACAACGATTGGGCGAAGGCCGCCATATTCATCGAGTTGTGGATGCAGGATGTCGCCAGCCTGTACAAGGGGAGCTTGGACATGCGCCAAGTTGGTATCACCCTCAAACCCATAGATGGCTTCAAACTCTGAAAGATTGGTCCGCTTGCCAAGTGTGAATCCCATTCGCTGAACGATTGGCCGCGTACTTTGGAAGTAGATTTGCGTCTTTTCTGGGTCTAACCCCATGGCGACATAATTTGAAACGTATTCTTCGATGGCTACATTTCGGCACTCGGCCAAACTGTATCCACGCGTTGCATTCGCTTCTAAATCAGCAACAGCAATCGTGACATCTGCCCCTTGTTCTTGAAACCAACGAACTTGGTCAATGACCATCTTGTGACCCAAGTGCATCTTACCACTCGGCATGAGGCCGGTCATGACACCAAAGGGCTCGCCACGGGAGTGTGCTTGCAAGATGTTGCCTAAGTCGCGATGTGCGAAGATGATATCTCGACGATGATGAAGAGAAGGATTCGGAATTTCATTGGATGGAACTGGTTGCAATCCAAACTGCTGGATAATACGGTCATAGTCGGTAGAGACCTCACTAGACCAAGGGTCGATGTCCACCATCGGCTACGCCGATGCAAAGACGGCTATCAAGGCGTCGGGTCAACTTAGGGCTAAGGCCGATGGTTTGACGTCGATGGCGTGTACCCCGTGCCATGGCGGACCTTTGCGTACTTGGAGGGGGATTGGTTGGCCGGTTTGTTGCATGTACACTTTCCAACAGCGGCCACAACGTGCGTCTAATCGATGCTGATGAGAAAGCCTTGGAAGGATTGCCCGAAGAAATAGATGCAATCCATTCTAGAATTGATCTTTCAGGGAATATCTCGAAACTTCTTGACGGAGCAAGTGTTGCTGTAAATTGCTTACCAGGCAGATTTGGCCATGCTGTTAGAGAGCCTCTTTTGTCTATAGAAGGGATGCTTGTGGCCGATTTAGCATTTACATTTGAAGACCCAAGAGCACTCGATGAATTTGCAAAAAAGAAAGGAAGTTTGTTGACTTATGATGTGGGTATTGCTCCAGGGTTATCCAACATCCTGATTGGAAAAGCACAACAAGAAAGAAATCTTGACAAGGTGAGGATTTGGGTTGGTGGAAATCCAAAGGACCAGGATGGTGCTTGGTCATACATGGCTCCATTTTCTCCCTCAGATGTAATCGAAGAATATACGAGACCTGCTAGGATTCGGCGAGGAGGAAGGAATATCTCTGCACCTGCATTGACTGAACGGCACAGTGTAGATGTACCAGGGCATGGAGAAATGGAGGCTTTTCTTACCGATGGATTGCGGAGCCTACTGGACACCATTCAATGTGATGACCTCGCAGAATACACTGTTCGCTGGCCAGGTCACATTCAGAAATTTATTGATCTGGAAGATGTCAATGAAGATGAATTGATTGAGGCATGGAAATTTGATTCTTCAAGACCTGAATTCACTTGGTTGGCTGTAGAAGTCGAATCAAATGGAAACATCAGACGCTGGGACGTGGTAGATGAGGGGGATGGTCAGTGGTCTTCTATGGCTAGAACCACTGGTTTGGTCACAGTTGAAGTTGTTAAGATGATGTTAGAAGGTACCATTCAGGGGTCTGGTGTATTGCCTCCTGAAGCGCTTCATGCACATGGGGAGCGATTCATTGCTATGATGCAAAAAAATGGTGTCGAGGTCCGAACTCATTCCTCTTCCTGTTGACGTTGCTGCACCTCTCTATCCTTCTTGAGCGCCCACCAAACTGCTGTTGGAGCGGCAAGTACCACGAGAATAGCAATGCCAAGGAGAATCCAATTTGGCTCAATATCTGGTTTAGGCTCGATTAACCAGGTGAATCGAACGGGGCTGTCTTTGAACGGTTCACTCCATTCAAAGAGATCATTGGTGTGATACCCCACCGCCATGAAAGGTGTCAGCCCATTGAAGTTGGCATCACTGATTAGTGCACTATCGAAATTCTCATCGAAAGTGATTCTGACCTCGACGTTGTTGGGTATGGTCAAGTATACGTGCGAAGAATTGGTTTGACGGTAACCGGCTCGAAGATGTTGCGTTTCTGCAGATATTGTGCTAAAGGATAGGTTGTCAGTTCGCGCAATAGAGGTTATATTCGCGCCAACAACATTGACTGAAGTCGTGCTAGGGACGTTCCAACCTCCACTTGTAGAATTACTTCCTCGCAGAATAATCTCGTTACCTTGAACACTCACCTGCTCTGCTTGGTGCAGTGAGGAGTAATATTCGCCCCATGTTGTGAACCAGAATGGTTGCTCCTCAATCCATTCGAGGACGTCCTTGTCGCGACGCATGTTCAAATCAGCAATTCGTGCCTCCCAATACAAATTAGCGTAACCATTCTCTTGAATTCCTTGCTCAATTTCTTCTGTACTGGCGACGTTCTTCTCAAGGCTACCACCACTCCGAGTCAAATACAATAGCTCAGATTCATTGGTCATCTGAATTCCAACATCACCGACAATACGGAATCCTTCAGATTGTAAAGCAACAGATAATTCAGTACCGACTTCTCCCTCTGAGAGGCCGAACGAAAGCGGTTGTGAACCCCACTTTGACGCATCTATACGCTTAGTAAGATAATTCTTACAATCTTCGATTACAGAGTAATCCTTGTAGACATTTTGCCCTGGTAGTCCGTGGCATCCGAACTCATCTCCGAGTGCAAGGCGTTCGCCTCCAACCACATCTTGGGTCAGCCAACCATCTTCTTGCCAAGCGGCAGCACTAGGCAACCCGATTGGTATCAATAGTAAGCCAAGCAAGACTAGCGCTGTCAATCTGCGGTTGTCCACGGTGTGTGGCGAGGGGTCTCCGTTGTTGATGTTTAGGTTGATTACATCGGCAACCCTGAAGAGTAAGAAGCAGTAGAGCGTGCCATGGGGAGTATTTCTCAGACGACCTTGGCGGAATTCCATGAAGTTTGTAAAATACCTGGGACGGATATCCCTCTACCTAAGGCGCCAACATACTCTTTTCTGCTTCGAACAATACCGACATTTCTTCGAACAATATTCAAACTGCGCTTCAAGGGTATACACCGAATTCCGAGAAAAGGTCCTGCAATCATTGCTGCCAACCACACATCTCATATCGATCCGATTGCAGTCATATGTGGTTCCCGGAGGCGGCTCCATTACTTGGCAAAGGATTCGCACTTCAATCACTTTCATACTGCTATCGTCATGAGGACGACTGGGCAAATCAAAACACATAGGGAATCTGGGGCTGCAGATGCTTTGTCGAGGGCTTCCGACATCCTTGGCGATGGTAGAGTCATGGGGATTTTCCCAGAAGGGACCCGTTCCCGGCGCCCAGATGCGCCATTTCTCCAAACGGGTAAGACCGGCGTTGCACGTCTATCAGCAAGCCACCCAGATGTTCCAGTGCATCCTTGTGTTTTGGTTGGAGCAAGGGAAGTCATGGCTCCAGGAGATAAGATTCTCCGACCTTGGAAGAAGGTCGAAGTTTCATATGGAGAAGGAATCACTTGGAACGAATGGTTGCTGCATCCAGGTGGGGGGAATCAGGATGAAGATTCAATTAGGGCCATATTGGATTCCGAAGGCGAAGAACAGAGAACTGCAATTGGTTCTCTTTATCGGCATTTTACAAATCAACTGATTGGTTCACTTGCTGCCCTCGGCGCACCCTGAAAGGGTGCGGGACACAATTCAATAACCGCCTCGTTCGCATTGACCTTGTTCAGATGCGTGCTTACCTTGATCTCATCCAGCGAATCCTTCGAGATGGTGTTGAACGTGGAGACCGTACAGGAACAGGTACACTGAGCGTTTTTGGTCACCAAATGAGATTTGATTTATCGGAAGGATTCCCTGCTGTGACAACAAAAAGAATCCACTGGCCTAGTATCATCCATGAACTTCTATGGTTTCTTTCAGGAGATACCAATGTCGCCTACCTCCAAGAAAACAAAGTTAGAATTTGGAATGAATGGGCTGATGAAAATGGGGAATTAGGTCCAGTTTATGGAAAACAATGGCGTAAGTGGGAGGCTGAAGATGGGGAAATCATTGACCAGATTGCACGTGCGATTGAGACACTCAAAACCAATCCAGAGAGTCGCAGAAATATCGTGAGTGCCTGGAATGTCGGTGAATTGGATGATATGGCACTGATGCCTTGCCATGCGTTTTTCCAATTCTATGTCGCCAATGGTAAATTGTCATTGCAACTCTATCAACGAAGTGCGGATGTATTTCTTGGCGTTCCTTTCAACATCTCATCCTACGCTCTTCTTTGCCACATGATTGCGCAAGTCTGTGACCTTGAGGTTGGCGAATTCGTCCATACCATTGGAGATGCTCACTTGTATCTCAATCACCTTGAACAGGCGCATGAGCAAATCTCGAGGACACCATTACCTCTACCCGCATTGAGACTTGACCCCTCAATCACGAACATCGATGATTTTAGAGCCGAGCATATCGAGATTATTGGATACGAACACCTCCCGCATATTTCTGCTCCAATCAGTGTGTGATGTGATTTGATGCGCCTTGCGATGATTGTTGCAATGGATGAAGGAGGTTGTATTGGCAACCAAGGAGATTTGCCTTGGCGATTGAAATCAGATATGACCCGATTCAAATCTTTGACTGAGGCAGATGGTTACAATGC
>CAYYKF010000065.1:0-12273 GCA_964441035.1 uncultured Candidatus Poseidoniales archaeon | reverse complement strand
GGGTCCACTGCCTGTCCGGTATCGATTAGGTGTTCAGCAATACCAGCACGTCGGGTGCGGATGATGTGCTTGGCGATGTTTTGGTCAACACTTGCTTCAGGTTCATCTCTAATCAGCCATATGATGTCAAAGCGAGATAACATTGCGGGTGGTAAATCAACTTCATCGAATGGTAACTCCTTTCCTCGAAAATATTCTGTGAATTTACCTTTTTCAGGGTTCGCGGCTGCCAATATTGCACAACGGGTTCTCATCGTGGCACTCAGACCTCCCTTGTTGATGTTGATGATTTGTTGTTCCATCGCTTCATGCATCGCACCGCGGTCCTTGTCATCCATCTTGTCGAATTCGTCAACAGCGCACAAACCCAAATCTGCCAGAACAAGTGCACCGGCTTCTAATGAGAATCGCCCATCATTGAATGCATCCCGTACCGCTGCAGCAGTAAGACCAGCGGCAGTTGTTCCACCACCAGTGGTGAATTTACCCCTTGGAGAAAGATTGCCCATGAATTTCAAAAGTTGTGATTTTGCTACACCTGGGTCTCCCATCAGTAAGATGTGGATGTCTCCTCTTGTTCTGGTACCATCTGCCTGGCGTCTGGGGACGCCACCAAACAATTGCAACACAAGGCTGCGTTTGACTCCTGTAAGAGATTCTGTGGCGTAGATACTTGGTGCGATTGAACGCGTCATCAATTCAAAAATATCCTCGCGTGATGCTAGATTTTGAATTGTTTCAATATCTTCGTCTGTAATTTTGTATTCTTCTAATGGAGTGTTACGATACTCGCTTGAAATCAATGACAAATACACATCGAACATCGGCGTTTTCTGACCTCCTTTTTTCTGGGTTCGAATGTAAGGAATGGCGTTGACTGTGATTCTGTCGCCCGGAAAATTCATGCCGGCAAGATCCCCTTCTGCAAGCACCTGCATTCGCGCTGGTTGTGAACCTCCGTGGACATTTTCAGGTAACTCTTGAATCTCAATCCATTGGTTGTCGACCAAGCGTGAATTTTCCAACACCAAATCCATTCTAACGGAATTAGTACCCTTTGTCTTAAGGCCACATCCAGAATCACTCGTGCAGCCAAGTGGTTCGATTAATTCAAGCTCATTGGGTTGTGAAATTTCAACGGTTGCTCCACAACTTGAGCAGCGAAAAACACCATGATAGATTCGAGGCTTTAATTCACTGACTTTAGTTACAATGACTTCACTTGAAATGAATCCCTCAATGGCTTCGCTACCAATCTCTCGTAGATTGACTTTTGAATCTGGAGGAAGTTGAGTAATTCGTAATATAAGGTCAACATCATATCCAGATTCCCGTGCTATACTTCGAAGCGTTTTGGTACCATTTTGAATGACATCCCTAGGGAATTTCAATAACATTTCAGCGAATCCAGGATCCCATGATTGTATCGTTTCAAATGAAATTTTCATGGAGGTGTTGGTTGGCCATTGTGCGGCTAAATTCGAAACCTCGTTGGCATGTGTCTCTTGTAGGAAAGAGCGCCATCTAGCAGTCGAATCATGGACCTGTAGCATCGAACGTCCTCCAGCAGGGCGTCCGCATCGATTCTCCGAAGCCCTTGAACTTAGTGGAAGGAGAGGTCAAGACCCCCCCATTTCCGGTGCAATTGAAGTGTCCCAATTCGTAACAATATAGCATGGTTCATTTCCATTGGAGGTTCTTTCAATTGAAATTCTAACATCTTTTCAGACAACTCCATAGGTCGCCGACAAAGCAGCCGGCGCATGGAGTATACACGTTCTGGTAGTGACATCTTCGTAAGGCTCGACCCTGGCGACGAAATTCACACATCTATTCAGGTGGTTTGCAAGAAGGAAGGTGTATCTGGCGCAGCAATCACCAGTGGTATTGGCCGCGTAAGAGATACAGATGTGGGGTATCTCGGTGATGACAGTATCTACAAGCGCGTCATTCTGAAAGAGCCGCATGAATTACTCAGTGTACAAGGGAATGTTGCTGTTCTCGATGGAGAACCGTTTACGCACATTCACATTGTCCTTTCAGATGACAATCACGGTGTCCATGGAGGACATCTGTTTGAATCAACAATTCACGTAGTAGGAGAACTGCATCTACGTGTTCTTGAGAAGAACGTCAAGGTGCCAATGACTCGCTGTTCTGTTCCAGGCAGTGAATTCAAGCCACTCACCTTTGAGGGTTGATTATGCGTGTACTATTTGCCCATGGGTTTGAGGGAAGCCCTGGTGGTTCAAAACCAAATTACATGCGCGAAGAACTTGGATGGGATGTAACTGCACCAAACATGTCTGAACTAGGATGGAACATCGAACAGGAAACTGAAGTGTTGCTCCGTTTAATAGATTCAAATGAATACGACATTATTGCTGGCTCATCGATGGGTGGATTAGCAGCAGCCAATGCCTCTGCGCTTCGCCCAGATGCAAATTTCTCTCTACTACTGATTGCGCCCGCGTTTGGATTGGATAACCTCTGGCGTAGCGGGGCCGGAAAAATTAGGTTGGCATGTTGGAGGATTCTCGGATCTGCTCCTTACTTTCACCAAGGTCTACAAAAGAAAATCAGACTCCCTTGGAATTTCATCAAAACCGCAGACAAGATGTCTTGGCCAGAAATCGCACATCCGACTGTGATTCTTCATGGCACACAAGACGATATTGTGCCGATTGAATCATCCCGAAAAATGGTAAGAGAGAATTCCAATGTGCTTGAATTATTGGAGATTGATGATGGTCATCGTATGCAAGAGGCAAAGCCTCATTTCGCTGCCGCTGCAGACAAATTACTTGGAAAAAACCAATCTAATCAAACATGACCAAACCAAGATCTAGGCGCCATTGTCCAATCTCTGTGAAAGTGCCATCATCACTCCACTGATAGATGTCAAGATTGGTATGACTTGTATCGCCTGTTTCATTGCTCAGCGTAATCTCTCCGCTTGATACACCGATATTTTCTGCATAGAAGGGAATGAGAAGATTCACGCGTGCACCCGTAATGTCTCCTGCAGCATCTGATGAACCTGCAGCTCCACCTAACAGAATTGTAGCATCTCCTGACCAAGAGGTGTAAGCTGGCACATCACCGCCGTAATTCATGTTGTAAACATATTTCAATTCGTGATCATACTCTGCCAAATCGTGATCAATACCCATGCGTATACCAGTAAGTCCCTCAAGAACGCTCGTATCTGCTACCGTGGACAGAAGTGACACATCACCCAATCCATGACCTCCAATCTTTGCAATCGTCAAAGATTGGCTTGAAATCTCAGATAGAATGGCTGCGCCTTCAATGATTTCTGCATAAATTACGACTGCATCACATCCAGATAGGGCAGAGATTTCTGTAGAGAAGTCGGTTTGACCGCTGCTGAATGATTGTACGGAACAGGTTGAAGATAGCAAGGCTGAGAGTGATGTGGACAGAGCAGTCGCATCCAATCCGTCATGATGCAAAATTGCCACATTAGAATATCCTAGATTGGCAATGTGAGCAGCGGCTGCTGCAGACTGATGATCAACACCAATTCCTACTCTCCAGAAATATCCATAATCATAGATCTCAGGATTTGCATTAGCCCATGCTTCCTCTAGTGCTTGATCTGAGAATGTACCAAATCCAATGATGGGAGTAGAGGTCGAGTCAGCGATAGGAATTGCACCGAGGGCTTCTTCTGTTGAATGTGGTCCAATGACTCCGAATACACCTGCATCAACAAGTGCTTGCATTGCTGCAGCAGCTCCTTGTTGCGTCGATTGGGTGTCGGCTACAGTCATTGAAAAACAGATGTTTCGAACATTGATGTTGAGCAATTCAACACCGAGTTCAACGCCTCGCTCTTCTCCAACAGCATATGGTGAATGAATACCTGTTCGAGGACTGAGTACTCCTATGACTTCTGAATCTGCATTACTACGACAACTTGCTGCGATTCCATCCCAAACACTCCAGATGCCTATTTCCTCAAAGTCTGTTTCTGCTGACTCACCTGCGCCTGTTACTTCAAAGCGGAACAAGTCATAGTTCATACCCGGTGTATTACCATGCGAATCGAAATCAATCGTTCCTCCTACTCCAGCATATTCTGTACCAATTGTTGGAATTGCCGTATTGACATCAAGACCGACTGTTGAACCTGCCTGAATAACAGACCTAACCAGAATCATGGTCGCATCGTATGTACTAGCACTATGAGCAGCAGGCATTTCCGAAAATGCGGTTTGATAGGTCGCATTGAATGCAGGATATAGCGGAGATGTCCAAGTTCCATGATTGGCACCTACCATGCCCTGTACGCGAGTCTTAGATTGCAGTGATTCAGGGAATTCAATAAATCCAACTTCGTGAGATGCAACAACACGTGGACCTGAACCAATAAATCCTGCATCACCAAGAGCATCAATTAACATGGCACCATCTTGTGCATGCGTTGCAATCATTGCATTATCACATCCAGCATTTACAATCAGATTCGCGGTATCTTCAAAATCAAAGGTATTGGATGGATAAGAGATAGTGGTACAGATATTTTCTGCGCCGTAAGAATCGGTGTAAGTTCTAGCATAAGCACGGCCAAATCCGTCATCAACGTGAATGATACCAACGTTTGTCATTTCGTAGATATTGGACCACATTGCTGCTGCCGTGGCACTATCTGCCTCGCTTGGAATGACACGCCAAAGCAGGCCGTCATCTGTAACCTCATCCAAACTTGCGGCGTCAACGAATGGCGTAATCACAGGGATTTCAAATTCAAGTGGCTTTTCCATCCCCTCATTGATAATATTCAGAGACGAGCCTCCAATGATACCTGCTATTTCGGCTTCACCATCAATATTTGAATCAATAAGGGTCCATGCTGCATTTTTTGCATGCGTGGAAGATGATTTTGTATCAACGATAACGAGGGAAAAATTGTAGGCGCTTTGAGCTGCATTTATTTCATCAATGGCCATTTGTGCTGCTTGCTCAAGACCTGGTGCTAAGGCTGAGTTCGCCCCTGTTTGTGGACTCAATAAACCTATTTTGACCTCAACAGTTTCAACGATTAATTCGCATCCGTTTTCATCAACAATAATTCCTGAAAGAGTGTCTGCGCAGTTATCACTACTATCTACGACACCGTCCCCATCTGAATCAACCGAAAGGTCACATCCATCAGGTTCTCCATCTTGATCCACATCGATACTGTCATCATGACCTTCGCATAAATCAAAGATATTAGCGACTCCGTCGTCATCGTTGTCAACCAGACTATCGCAGTCGTCAGGTATTCCATCTTGGTCATCATCGATGTTGTCATCATGACCTTCACATTCATCATCATCATCGGAAACCCCATCTGAATCTGTATCTGGACAACCAAATGCATCGATAGTGGCACCTTCTGGAGTGTCTGGACAGGCGTCACTGATGTCTGCGACACCGTCACCATCTGAATCATCCGTACCTGTACTCGGACAACCATCTTCACCACTTCCGGCTTCTTGTGGACAAGCATCGGTGCGGTCTGAGACCCCATCATTGTCTGTATCTGGGCAACCAAATGCGTCAATACTGGCACCTGCTGGTGTATCGGGGCAACTGTCAATGAGATCTACGATGCTGTCTCCATCTGAATCATCCATGGCCGTTTGTGTATCATCGTCATCAGGAGATGATGAATCGTCATCGCCCCCCAAACAACCTGCCAAGGTTGCACTCAGAAGTAAAGTTGTCAGCAGGAGCACAAGAAATCGTTGTATTGAGTTCATCCAGTCACGTCCAACCTGTGGAGGACCTGTTTTGTGTATAATCGTTCACGTCTGCTCGTGCGTAGCACGAAGTGAGTGCTAAACGGCACCCTGAAGGAGTGGATTCGGCTCGCAGGGTCCGATGAGCGAGGGGGAAGATGGCCTAGATTATGCCAGCAGCGGCGTTGATATTGACCTCGAGGGTGCCTCTGTTGCCTCATTGATTGGATCCCTTTCGCGTTCAGTGAGAACACCAGGGTCTCCTGGTGCGCCTGTTGATTTGCCGGGAGGATTTGGTGGCCTGATTGAATTTGGTGATAATCTCCTAGCACTAGCGACTGATGGGGTTGGTAGCAAGTTGCAAATTGCATCCATGCTCAACCATTGGGCGGGTGTTGGTATAGATTGTATGGCAATGAATGTCAATGACCTCTTGTGTGTCGGCGCTGAACCCATTGCCTTTGTGGACTACATCGCCGTTCCAAAACCAAACCCAGAGCAACATGCAGCAATTGGGGCGAGTTTAGCCGAAGCATGTCAAATTGCTAGAGTCACTCTAGCTGGAGGTGAAACTGCCAGCCTCCCAGGGATTGTGACTGAATTGGATTTGTCTGGAACTGCATTAGGTTGGTTGCCAAAAGGAAGCGCGATAACCGGCGCAAATATTTCTGCAGGGGATGCAATGATTGGTTTACCTGCAAGTGGAATCCATTCCAACGGATTTTCTCTGGTTCGCAAAGTCGTTGAACGAAGTGGTCTATCATACACAGATCCAGCACCATTTGAGAGCAATCAATCTACTCGAGATATCGTTCGAATGGGTGATGGGCCAGTCACTCTTGGAGAAGTTCTACTCAACCCAACTCGAATTTATGTCGATCCCGTGACCGACCTAATCGATGCATGTAGGGCTGGTAATGGGCCCTGTCCAGCCGATGCACTGCATGGTATCTGCCATGTGACTGGAGGGGGACTCTCAAACCTTCTGAGATTACATGATAGCCTTGGATATCACATCAATCATCCATTACCGACACTACCGGAATTCGAATGGATACAACGTGCAGGTGGAATCACTGACAAAGAAATGGCTCGGACTTTCAATATGGGTATGGGAATGGTGTTAATCGTCGACTCTGAACACGCAAATTCCGTCTTAGAGTGGGTTTCAACCCGCCTAAATGGAACTCAAGTGGTGGGAGCTGTTCGTGATCATGGGCACAAAGTGACTCATACCAATCCTGAAATTGTCTTCGAGCACTATTGAGGTGATGCATTGACTGAGGTCGAGGTCGTCCTAGAAGGGCGAACAGAGCACCGATTACCACCAACCAAAGATGGACGAACGGAAAAACAACTTGAACGGCACGGAAAGGGTCCTGCTGATCGCGCTCATCGATCTGCTTTTCACAATCCTGCAATGGCAGATTGTCGAACACGTAGCGTACTATTGATGGATTACATGCTTGATACTGAATGGTTCAACAAACCGCAAATTCATACATTGGATGCATTGTGCGCCACTGGAAGTCGCATCAATCGCTTGCTAACTGAATTGCCTCCTGAAAAAGCAGAGAGGTTACTGATTGTCGGTGCAGATTTGGATGAAGAGGCACTAGAATACGCTCGACAGAATTGTCCAGGTGTTGAATTTCGTAACGAAGATTCGCGTCAAGTCTTGCTCTCATCCGGTTGGCAATGGGTGGACATTGATCCGTTCGGCTCACCTGTGCCATTCCTTGATTCAGCCATGCAATCGAGTGCGAGGCGAGCGGTTATGGAAATCACCGCCACCGATACAGCAGCATTGACCGGCTCATCCGCAAGCGCATGCCTGCGGCGCTATGGGGCGAGGATTCGAACTGATGAGATGGCGCATGACTCCGCGCTTCGATTGCTCATGGCTACGGTAGCAAGAACCGCGGCCCAACATGACCGTTGCATCATGCCGCTGTTGTCATCATGGGACTCCCACCACATCAGAATCTCCGTGAAAGTTCATCGCTCAATCCAAGCCGCAAATGTCCTCGAAGAACAATTGGGTTGGCGAGTTGCTTCCCCAACACCTGATGAATTGAAAGTTGCAACTGAGGCAGGATTGCATCCACAAGGTGATGCTTCAAATCAACCATTTTGCCTCTTACCTTACAGTCATCCAATTCGTCGAGATGACAAACGAATCTCAGGTCCACTGTGGACCGGTCCCTTGTTTGATTCAGATACATTGACTGCAATGAGCGTTGAAAGAGCGATTGAGCTCTGTGGTGAAGATGCCGAAACTGCAGTGCGGCATCTGGTTAGTGAAGCTGATTTGGCGACTACACAATCACTGATTATTACGGATATGTTGCCAAAGTATTGCGAAATCCAAGGCCCGCCTAGAATTGTCAATCTGGTATCCGGTCTGCAATCTGCTGGCTACAGAGCAACCATCGCAAAATGGGGTGCACCTGCAATTCGTACAGATGCACCATGGCCTATTGTTCTGAAAACAGCTGAAGCCTGCTTCGATTAACCGCCAATGTAGGACATCTCCACGCGTGCGCGAGCGGATGTATTCTCAGAACGAATCTCTGAATATCTGTCTTCACGGACGGACCAACAAGATTTGATTAGTGTTAACAATTCATCATCGCTTGCACCTTCACGAAGCGGTGTTAACAAATCGAGACCCTCGCTAGCGAATAGGCAGGTGTACAGATGTCCATCTGCAGATAATCGTGCCCGTGTGCAATCGCCACAGAAAGGTTCTGTTACACTCGTAATCAATCCAACTTCTCCGCCTTGAGGTAAACGATAACGCTTGGCCACCTCGCCATGATGGGAGGAGTCAATTGGTTCCAATTCTCCAATTAAATTACGAATCTCATTCGCGGTTACAACCTCATCCATTGCCCATCCGTTCGTTGTTCCAACATCCATGTATTCTATGAAACGTGTAGCGATATCACGTGAAGAAAAACGCTCTATCAAATCCATAATCTCATCTTCATTCACGCCTCTTTTAACGACAGCGTTGATTTTTATCGGAACTAATCCAACTGATTCTGCGGCTTCAATTCCCGCTAGAACCGCCGCGACAGTGTGTCCTGAATCGGTGATTGCAGCGAAGGTTGCTTCATCAAGCGCATCAAGACTGACTGTTACACGATTTAATCCTGCAGCGGATAGTGCGGGAGCATATCGCGGTAGTAAGACACCATTGGTTGTCATTGCAATCTCTACATCATGCAAAGATAGCATCGATATGAGGTTAGGTAAATCCTTGCGCAGTAAGGGTTCTCCACCTGAAAGGCGAACCTTACGCACACCCAGAGAAATGAATAATCCGACAAGTCTGTCAATCTCCTCGTAGGTGAGTATATCTTCACGTGCGAGAAAAGCGAAATCAGAACCGAATACCTCGCGCGGCATACAATATCGACAGCGCATATTGCATCGATCTGTGACTGAAATTCGTAAGTCCCGAAGTGGACGGCCGCGCATATCTAAGAGAGATTTCTCTGCGCGCATGTAACACCGATGAACAATGCCGTTCTCAACACTTCCTGTATGCAGTTGGTATACGAAGCAATTTGCCCGTATAACCCCCGGGAAAACCCGTCCGACGGTCATATACTGCGGAGTACAAAACATCAGATAAGGTGAGAAAACCTATGGAGAACAAGCAAGTAAGTGGAAAGAACATGATGCGAGGTCTATTTCTCGCGTTGGCATTGCTAATCCTCCCGTTTAGCGGGATGGCAAGTGCAGATGATAGCGCGATGGATACAGATCTCAGAGATGAAGTAACGGAATCGTTTGGCGAGGAAGCGCTGTATGTCGATGCGAATACCAGTCTAGACCTACTAAGTGAAGAGGACCGAGGACTCTTGGAAATCGCTGGCACTGATGTTGTAGGAATGGAACTTGGTGAACTTGATGCAGGACTGTTTGAAGGCTGCATTACTCACGATGAGATTCACGCAGACTCAAGCTGCCCGATTGCAGTAATCGTCTTCACAGATGGAGAAGTCGCTTGGGCGGTTGTGATTTACATCGGAGATGCTGAGAGATACGGCCCAATGCCGCTTTCAGAACTACGTGAGCGACTAGGAGATTTTGAAGGACGAATTCTCGTCTATTGGATTGGAGACGCTGTCGATGAGCGACCACTCTGCCCTCGCGGGTACTTGGTTGGTGGCTACAACATCAACGACGAAGGAATGGGTTACTTCCAGGGCAAAATCCTTTCTCACGACAACGTAACAATTGGACACCTATGGGGTGAATTCACCAACGGAACATTCCATGGTGAGTACGAAGTTCGTGGAAATACAGGCACACATCGAGGTATTTACAATGCAAACGGCAGCTTCCGTGGAGTATGGCAGGATGATGTTGAGGACGTGAACGGATTCTTGCGCGGCTTCTACCTAGACTTCGAAGACAGGAGAGGGGAACTTCGTGGAAAGTGGAAGATGGACTGCTCAGAGAGAGATTGTGCAGAAGACTCTGCATCAACACCAACCAAAATCAAGCCGATGAAGATGGAGAAAAAGCCAGTCAAGATCGACAAGAAACCTGTCAAGGTTGAGAAGAAAGATTCTCTTGACAAGGTCGGAGACGTCATGGGTGAGACACTCGTTGAGACAGAGAGTGGATACTCCATCGATGTTGGTGAAGCAGCTGCTGGCTCAACACTTGGAACCATCAGCCTGCTCGGTGCAGGATTCTTGCGCCGACGCCTATGTGGTCTTTGATTGACATAAGCACAAGATGACATTAAGAGAACTTAGGGGGGTGCACCTCGCACCCCCCTTTGTAATCTATTCAAATTGAGGGACCCCCGTGGTTCCCAAGAAATTCAATTATATACTTCGAAAAAGAAACTGTTGGTATGCAAAGACAACGTTCTATTGTTGCAAGCCTGCTATTGTTATTGGTCCCGATGGTCGGGGTTATTGGAAGTGTATCTGCAACAACAACGCCGACTCACGTCGTTTCTGATCAAACATGGACTGCATCAGGTAATCCATATTTGATTGATGATATGCTGGTTATAATGCCAGGAAATACGCTGACAATTGAAGAAGGTGTCGAGGTTTACTTCACACCAAACGGTTGGTTAGATGTACGCGGTGATTTGAATATTCTCGGCACAGCAACCAATCCTGTTCTCATGACAATCGACAGTGGGAATGCAACTTCTACATCTCAATACTGGGGTGGAATTCAACTAAATACCGATGATTTTGATGTTGATTTCGTTATGCGAAATACAACTGTATCACGCGCATATAGCGGAGTTGGTATCGACTGCTGTCATCAAGGGTCCATTCTGATTGAAGATTCGGTATTCTCTGAGAATAATATTGCAATTAGCGGATATGCTGGTTCGACCAAGGCATACATCGACAATGTTTTGTTTAGCAACAACCAAGTTGGTGTTGACTCTGCTGATAAAATCATTACAAATTCTACTTTCTCTGAAAATGGACATGGAATAATTAATGCAGAAAGAATCGATGTGAGTTACAGTCTGTTTGACGAAAATGACATTGCCGCTTATGGTGGTCGAGGATTATTGTACTGCAATGTCATTGAAGACAACAGAATTGGTGTCAAGGCATTCTACCAAGGCTGGGCTCTAGAGTATAATCTGATTCAAGACAACTCTGAAGTCGGTATGATTATTGGACAATACGGAGGAAATGTTCCTCATGCAACATACAACACCTTCCTCAACAACGGAATGGGTACCAATGGAAATGGTATCAGTGTTGACCATACAAATAACATCAACATCAATTTCGAGGACAACTACTGGGGTACAACAAGTACGGCAGTCATTGATGCTGCAATCAGTGATTTCTTTGACAACAGCAACCTCGGCCTTGTTAGCTATTCACCAATGCTAACAACAGCACCGAGCGTTTCTGATTGTGATTATGCAAATGTTGGATATACACTACCTGTAGATAACGGATCTAGTAGCGGAAATAACACAAATGGAACCGGTCCATGTGCAGTTGTTCTATGTCCTGCATACATCTCCTCATTGAACGCATTCCAGTATCAAGACACCCATTACGAGGTTTTCATGAAAGCTGATGACCTGAACGTCGGACTTGATTACGACTTGGATTGGGCGATTGTCGACCAATCCAACAGCAACGTCATGGCCAGTGGCACGAACTCTTGGACGGCCACTGGATTGTACGAAACCTTCTGGGAAGGCGACTTCTATCTTCCACAGGGCCTCTACTGTATTGAAGCGGACCTATACGAAGACAATGTGCTCGTGGACACAAAATCGCACTGCTTTGAGTATGGGAATGGTTCCGCACACATCTCCTCGTTGAACGTGTATGAAAACATGGATTACACTCACAGGATTTTCATGAAGGCAACCGACCTCACGGTTGGTCTTGATTACGACTTGGATTGGGCGATTGTCGATCAATCCAACAGTAACGCCGTGTTCAGTGGCACGAACTCTTGGACGGCCACTGGATTGTACGAAACCTTCTGGGAAGGC
>CAYYKF010000064.1:0-12506 GCA_964441035.1 uncultured Candidatus Poseidoniales archaeon | reverse complement strand
ATGAGTGCCCCGCACCTTCGTAAATGTGAACATCAACGTTTGCACCTGTTAATTGCATGCTTTCAACCAATTCAGTTACGAAGTTTAGAGGTGTGTAATCATCCTCACGACCGTGCAGAATTTTGATTGGACATTTGGACCATTGCTGAATATCGGGTTGCATGTGGGCTGCAGGATAAAATGGAAGGTGTCTGGCAAACGTTTCACCTTCCGATGCCAGAGATTCAGAGATTGGCAACCATGCGGAATAAAGAGCAACCGTTCCACCTAAACTCCAACCTGAAATGCCTATGCGATTACCATCTATTCTTGGATGAGATTGTAGAAGTTTCAATGCGGCGAATGCGTCAGCCAACATCATTGCATGCGTAACCATCATTTGATCCTCAACGATACTTTGGATCTTCCTTGAATCAAATGAATGGATGCGGAAAACCGCCATTCCAGATTCCAACCATTTGTCGATATGATCTTGATGGTGATTCCTCCACCCTCGGCTTCCATGCATTGCAACAATACATGCTATTTCATTGCCATCAACATTTTCTGGGAACAATAGGTGGCCAAAAACAGGATGTTTGGGCAAATTTTCCATGTCTCTAAGAATGTGTGTGACCTCAAACGGACTCGCGGAGAGATAAGCAATCTTACCTTCACTCTCTCCCTCAAATTCTGTGATTATTTCCATCATTATCCCTCAACGCGAACCTTGTACAAAAATGAAATTTAGTAAGAATTGATAGAACAGGAACCAAGCAACCAATAGACCAAGAATCACTTCGGCCGTCGGGTCCTCTCCGATAGCGACGACGTACGAAATAATACAAAATGCTAATCCTATTGCAAACCCTATTCTCCAAAGAATCACCTGGAATACAGTTTGGGTTGAACTAACCTTTTTCCATCCTTCAAATCCGAACCAGCGTCCGACGAACCCCATCTTACCAACCACGCTGGTCCATTCGGACATCGAGGGATTCAATTTCAAGCCCATCCATTGCCCTGCCAGCCATCATCCCACTAGCCTCTGCGATTTTTTCGGGGTCGCTAAAGTGATGCGTTGCTAGAACAATTGCCTCAGCGGTCGTTTTCGGGTTTTCTGATTTGAAAATCCCTGAACCAACGAATACTCCATCCATGTTGTGTTGCATGAGTAGCGCAGCATCGGAAGGTGTGGCAATTCCACCGGCTGAAAATGTGACGACAGGTAGACGCCCCATCTCTCGAACTTCACCAAGAATTTCGACAATGCTGTCATGATTTGCTGCCATTGTTCCAAATGGTGTATTTTCTATTGTAAGGTTATGTTCCGAAGCACTTTCCAGTCTCCTAAATCCATCACTTATGGTTCGTGCAATGGTTTCGAATTCAGCATCATTTGAACTTTGGAGCAATTCTATTTCTGCAGCAACCAAGCGGGCATGTTGTACTGCTGCAACAACATTTCCAGTTCCTGCTTCACCTTTCGTTCGAATCATGGCAGCCCCTTCCATTATGCGTCGAACTGCTTCACCAAGGTTTGTACACCCACAAACGAATGGAATTGTAAAATCATTCTTGGCGATGTGGTAAAATGGGTCTGCTGGTGTCAAAACTTCGGATTCATCAACCATATCTACGCCGAGATTTTCGAGAACCCTCGCTTCTTCATCGTGACCAATTCTAGCCTTCGCCATAACAGGTATACTGGTCGTTTCGATGATTCCTTTGATTAGATCTGGATGACTCATCCTTGCGACTCCACCATCTGCACGAATATCTGCAGGAACTCTTTCAAGAGCCATCACGCTGGTGGCACCTGCATCTTCAGCAATGTGTGCTTGTTCAGGTGTGACGACATCCATGATGACGCCACCCTCTTGCATCTTTGCAAATCCTCGCTTTAGCAATTCTGTTCCCTTGCGCATTTCAGTAAGGTCGATGGGCATGTAAATCAGTCCGAGGACCAAAGTCGTACATTAGAACCTTCGTTAATGCTCGTGACCGTCAGTCATCTGCAAGGATTGGTGAATCGCCCATCGCAATTTCAGAATCAACAGATTCAGCCTCATTGCGTTCAATCCATGCTTCTTCTTCTGCTGGAACATCTGTATCTGCAAAAATAGCCTCGACAGGGCATTCTGCAATACATGCACCACAATCGATGCATTCGTCAGGATCAATTACGAGGTATGTAGGTAATTCTCGGAACGCTTCCACAGGGCAAACAGCAACACATTCCTGGTATTTCTTGTCAACACAGGGCGAGGTTACAACATGAGTCATGCATATTGGGTAAAGGACTTAGATTATGAATACTTGTAATTAAGTCACTCTAAATCTGCAACATTTTGCGGCACAGGGAGTCCCAACCGCTCGGCGCGTTCAGAACTTTTTTGCAGCATTTCACGTGCAATTTCAAGACAATCCTGTCCCGGATATACCTCAAGTTTGATTCTACCCTTCACAACCCCATCTCCTTGGAATTCCGACTTTTGGATTTTTGATGATACCAACGCAGCTAAATCCAATCGAATATGCAGTGCATTGTTCTCATCTATGCGACTGGCTAGACCTTCGGATTCTGCAAGCGCAGACAGAAACTCTGGTCCGAGATGTAATATGGCCTCACGTGCCGATTTTTTCCGCTCAATTTTTGCTCGAATGACAGTAATTTTCGGCCCATGATATGATTTCACCTTTTCATGTGTGATCTCTGCTTCCCCTCCAGTTAACCACTCTAGGGCCTCCTGAATCACTTCAGTGGCCCCAACTCCACTGGAAGTCGCAACCCAAGTCAAATTGTGTATTGACATGCTAGACTCAGCACGCCGTCATGATGTCAGCCTATGAAGGGGTCGCTATATATTGACACATTTTCACACGCGTAGGCAAAGGGGGCGTTCATATACTCAGTGCATTTCGCGGGCCCGCTAGTGGGGTAGCCCCCGCGACTGAAGGAGTTGAAATTCATGGCCAGTAAGGGCGCAGCATCACGTGCTGCAGCACGAAAACAGAAAGATAAGTGGAAGGCCAAGCGATGGTACAACATCCGGGCACCTCGACAGCCATGGCACTTCAAACTCATCGGTGAAACACTGGGTGAAGAAGATGAACTCCTAATCGGTCGCATGTACGAAATTATTCAACAAGAACTCGATGGCGATTTCAGCAAGATGAATGTCAAATTGAAATTCCGTGTAAAGGAAATCATCGGTCAGGATGCAATCACCGAATTTGCGGGGCACGAAGTTCTGAAGGATCATGTTCGCCGACAAGTTCGCCGCTACCGTGGAAAGGTCGACGATGTCATCGATGCAGTTACAGATGATGGCTATTTTATTCGAGTTAAACCATTCCTTATCACTCAGGGTCGTGTGAAGACCAGTCAGAAGCAAGGGATGCGTGAAGCGTGTCGAAATGTAGTCCTGCAGACCGCGGCACGTAACACATGGATTGCATTGCAGAAGATGATTCTTTCAGGTGATTTAGAAACTGAAATTGAAAAGGCAGTCCGCAAAGTCGCAGCAGTTCGAACAGTTATCGTTCGCAAGAGTCAACTTCTGCAAGAGGGTGTTGTTGTAGAGGATGGACCAACACTAGACGAAATTCGCGAAGAAGAATCACGCGTTGCTGCAGCCAAGGCTGCTGCAATTGAGGCAGCGATGTCCGATGAAGAAGAATCAGGAACACCAGATGTTCTAGCCGCTGCTGAAGCCGCAGGTGAAGATGAATCGGAAGATGCAGAAGAAGGGGTGGACGAGGAAGAAGTAGTATCTGAGGAGTCAGAAGAAGAGGGAACTGTACCACCTACAGAGGACGAACCTTCTTCAGATACACCTGATTATTCTTCGATGAAAGTTGCGGAATTGAAGGAACTTCTGAAGGCGGCTGGTAAACCAGTCTCTGGAAAGAAGTCTGAGTTAATCGCCCGACTTCAAGAGTAACTTGAGGTGAGCCTCATGGCCCGCTTGTCAATTATTTGTGGAACTGGAATGACAGAACTCGCCTCATCAATTGAAGGCGCTGAGTCAATAACTTTCAGAGCAGAATCAGAATGGGGCGAAGTTCCATGCACAGTTGTAAGTGTCAGTGGGCATGAATTGTTGTTCATCTACCGACATCACTCGTCAAATGGTGATGTAAATCCTCCCCACAGTATTGAGCATCGTGCCAATGTGCATGCTGCAGTTGCATTCCAACCAGCGGCAGTCATCAGCGTTTGGTGTGTTGGGACAATGGATTCTGAATTCCCACCAGGTACTGTTGGTGTGGTCGACGATCTTCTGGACATTTCAGGTACGGTTTGGACCTACCACGACCATTCTGCAGTACATGTTGATCGAACTGAGATGTTTAACCGTGAATTAAGCTCCGTTGCATCTTCTACACTTACCGGACAAGATGGATCGGGCCCTAATGCCATGCGCCAAATTGTAGCTCAAGCCAGTGGCCCGCAGTTTGAATCACGTGCTGATGTTGAAGCATATTCTCGTCTCGGTGCAACATCAGTCAATATGACCATTGGTGGAGAAGCGCGATGTATGTCTGAGAAGGAAGAGCGTCACGTAGGGCTGGTTCTTTCCAGCAACTGGGCAGCAGGAAAAGACCCATTAGACGGGCTTGCGCCTGTTGACCACCATGCTGTCGAAGATCTCGCGGCATCAATGCGAGCGCGTGTCTTCAATGCGATTTTGGCAATTGCTGACATGGCGTAGGTTCATTGGCCGCAATGGTAACGGCACAATCATGACGCGAGCAACAGATGTTGATGCTTGGATGGACCACCCCGCACAGAACAATCTAGGTGATACAGGAGAACCAAATGGGTCGTTTGAAACAATGATGGCCAGAGTTGCAAAATTCCACCACAAACATGATTTTGCAAATCCAGAGAACAATGGTCACGATATGGGTTATCGACTCGCACTTGTGATAGAGGAATTAGGCGAATTGTCAGCAGCAATAACGAAAGCGAAGCCGAAGGAAGAAGCAGCAGAAGAATTGGCAGATGTATTCATTCTTACATTGGGCAATGCATTGGCCATGGGAGTTGACCTTGAATCTGAATTCCACAAAAAGATGGACCGAATCATGCAACGCCCTTCAAAGCGTGGTGGTATGGGCATTCGTGTCACGGAATATACAGGGTCTTGAATCCCAGCTCCCCTACCACCCTTAGAATTCAAGAACAACTACCTTGTCGAGACGTCAACGATGCCACAAGATTTCGTTAACATTGCCGGTTATCGGTTTGTTTCTCTACCCGATCGAGATGAATTGAGGGCACCTTTTCAAGAGGAGTGTAAACGACTAGGTTTGCTTGGAACAATCCTACTTAGTACCGAAGGAATCAATTTCTTTCTTTCAGCAAAAAAGGATGCTGTTGATAGTTTCATCAAATTTCTAGAATCAGATGAGCGATTCTCTGGAATCAAAATCAAATTCTCTTACAGTGACCGTCCGGCCTTCCGAAAGATGTATGTTCGCATCAAGAAGGAAATCATATCGATGGGCCGCCCAGAAATCGAACCAGAGCATGCAACCGGTGAAACCATTTCGCCAACCGAATTCAAGGCTTGGCTTGACGAAGGTCGCGAAATAACAGTTCTAGACACTCGCAACGATTACGAGATTCGATTGGGAACGTTTTCAGATGCCGTTGATTTCAATTTGTCAACATTTAGGGGATTCCCAGATGCCGTCTCCACTTCGACTCTTGACAAGCAGAAACCCGTAGTCATGTTCTGCACCGGAGGCATTCGTTGTGAGAAGGCCTCACAACTCATGATTAACGAAGGGTTTGCAGATGTCCGGCAACTCGAAGGTGGCGTACTTGGATACTTTGAGGAAGTTGGAGGTGAGCATTGGGATGGCGATTGCTTTGTGTTTGATCGCAGAGTTGCATTGAATCCAGAATTGGAAGAAACTGAAACCATTGTCTGCTATGCGTGTCGAGAACCACTTTCGAAGGATGAGCAAGACGATGAAACCTACATTCTCGGCGTAAGCTGTCGCTATTGCTCAGGTTGATTGGATTCTTTGAGTAGGAAGCCATTATCAAAAATGGCACATCTCAACTGTCATGCTGTGGTGGATGTATGCGATTATTGCTATCGCATCATACAACGTCATCACAGCGTTACTTTGTTGGAAACATCCTGAAAAGCATCTTGATTGGGATTCAATATCGCTTGAAAAATTGGATTTTCCATCTGATTTTTCCTGGGGGGTCGCAACTGCATCGCACCAAATAGAGGGCAACAATCACAACAACTGGTCCACATTTGAGAAAGAGAAGGGAATGGAACAGAGTGGTGCTGCTTGTGACCATTGGAATAATTGGAAAACCGATTTTGATTTGCTCGAAGAACTCGGTGTAGGCCACTATCGGTTTTCGATTGAATGGAGCCGAATAGAACCTGAGGAAGGAGAATGGCGAGAGGATGCAGTCGCTCAATATTCTGCCATGGTTGATGACTTGTTGAGCAGAAATATCGAACCGATGGTAACGCTTCATCACTTTTCACATCCAGTCTGGTTTGAAGAGAAGGGTGGCTTTCTCAACAAGCAGAATATTCTCTATTGGGTGAATTATTGTGAGAAAATATTCGCAATACTTTCTGACCGCGTAAACAATTGGTGCACCATCAATGAGCCAGAGGTATTCTCAATCATGGGCTACCACATGAAACTCTTCCCGCCTGGAAAAGGCTCGATTCCGAAAACAATCTGTGTGATGACCAATGTGATGAGAGCTCATGCTTCAGCATACCATTCATTGAAGAAAATCAAGCCAGAAGCAAAGATTGGTTTGGCGAAAAACGTGACCATATTCGACCCATTGCGGCGATGGAATCTCCTGCATTGGATTACAGCATTCATTTTGAATTACATATGGAATGGTGCCATTATTTCAGCACTCAGAAAAGGTCGAATGTTTGGACGCCGAATTCCCAATGCCAAAGGCTCGCTTGATTACATTGGATTGAACTACTATACTCACGCATTGGTGAGTCCATTTACGCCACAGACCATTGAGGTCGATCTACCCAAACGTGAGCATGAAATCATGACCGAATTTGGCTATCCAATGTATGCAGAGGGATTGGAAAGGTCTGTTCAATTGCTAAATCGCCTCAACGTGCCAATAGAAGTAACCGAAAATGGTGTTGCAGATGCAGAAGATAAACTTCGTCCAGAGCATATGAAAAGGCACCTTTGGGTTATATCCCAATTGATTTCACAAGGTTATGACATTCGTTCATACTACCATTGGTCCTTGATGGATAATTTCGAATGGGCTGAAGGATACTCTCTCAGGTTTGGATTGTATCACGTAGACTATCAGACTCAGGTGCGAACCCTGCGAGATAGCGGTAACTTTTATCGAAAAATCGCTAATCGCAAGTGAATCCCTTTAAGGCACTAATAATGATATAGGCGAGGAGAAATCGGTCAATGGGTAGAAGTTAATGCCTCACGTTATTTCCACCCATCACCGCACGCGAACTACAAGGGCGAAATTCCTAGTGGCCTTGTTATTCTCCAGCGTATTCTTGGCCCTCCTCACTCCTTCTGTAAGCGCTGCAACCAACCCTTCAGTTAACTGCACAATTGCAGGCGGTAATGACTTCACCCCCGATAATGCGACAATACCGCAGATATCTGCGAATGCGGTGATGTATTTTGATTGCCTCCTCTATAATCCGAACGGAGGAGAAGAAATTCTGGTTAACATCACTCATTCCAGTCAAGTTCTATTACTCTCTTATCAGGAAAATTGGTCGCTTGATTCCGGCTACTACCAAACCATCCAAATCAAGGTCGCAAACCATGGAGACGCACGGGTGATGACTCATTCTTTCACCCTTAATTTTGCATGGCAAGAAAACATCACAAACGGTTCCTCTGGACAGTTGAATGTGACCGAGCAGGTCGATGTAGTCTACACCCATGTTGCATATGACGTCTTGATTGGAGGAGGCTGGCAGGATACTTCAGTGACGGCAATCTCTGGGGATGGGCGATTCCTTGAATATGAATGGAATGAAACAAATCAATCTGTTTCACAGAGCGTGGTGAATTCCTCAGTGAACAAAACACCCACCTATTTCTTTGCAGAGGGAGTCGTTTGGTCCGATAATACAATCAGCATCGATCGCACTCATGGAGATGCACTTAATTCACAACCTTTAGCGAACATCACACTTCCAAATAACATTGTATGGAAGAAGGGGAACTGCCTTGTCACGAGCAATGGTTCAGGGCAATGTTTGCATAATTATGCGAATGGTTCGGATAATGGTAATCCAACTTATGAGTATCAGTGGGAATATATTCATTCAAATTCCTCAAACTTTACACAGGTTATGTCGTTTTTCAACCCACACAACACATCAAGGGCGTGGACTTGGATTGGACTCACCGAGGAAGGAAATCTGGAGCACAATTTCTCCTCGGGACCAGATACTTTACCCTGGACTCTCCGTGGTTTCCCTCTTGTAAACCACTCACTTCCATTCATTGAGTTGCATGGTATTGTACACTCCCGCGTCGATGTTTACACACTAAATTTACCGAATGCTGACAGGTTTTGTGCTACAGATATCGAAGGGGTGACTTGGTGCTATGATGATGACGACCCAAATATTCCTTGGATTAAACTCACATACCATAATGGCGATGCATTTCTACAGCCTCCAGATTTTGGAAGTCGTATTGGTCTGTTTCCTGTTAGTGAGGGTTACTGCCATGTTACAACCCTGGTGTCAGGATGCACAGTTGCATCTCACACCAAATATGATTCCCTTGTTGATTATGATGTGATGTCGTTCGGCCCATCCAATTACCTAGCGCCTTATTACATGAATAATAATTCTTGGAATCAAGTTAATTTCGTGTGGTTTGTCACCCAAACGGGCGATGTTGGATTGTTGATATTTTGTGAAGGAAATGGTAACGTTTGTAATAATCTGGGTTTTAGTTATAGCAACGGTGTGAATACCAATCCTTTCACCTATATGGCCAACGCTTCAATCCCAACAAACAATCTCCCTGACCAAGATGGTGATGGCATCAAGAATAACCTAGACTTATTTCCATATGACCCAACTCAGTGGCAAGATAGTGATGGCGACGGATATGGTGACAATTGGGGCGACCCTCAAATGAATGCCACAAGGCCGCAAAACGACCCAGGCCAATGGGTTCCTAACGCGACCGAACCTGACGCCTGTCCTAACATTGCAGGTACAAGTTGGAGACAGGAATACTTCGGATGCCTGGATTCTGATGGAGATGGTTGGGCGAACACCCTTGACGACCTCCCCTTAGAGCCAACACAATGGCTTGATTCAGATGGAGATACATGGGGTGACAACGATTCTGTTGGCGCGGCCCGTGTTGATGCATTCATCAATGACTCCACTCAATGGTCGGATTCAGATGGCGATGGCTATGGGGACAATTGGCCGGATGCAGCATCAAACGCCACTCGACAAGGGGGTCCAGGCCAATGGGCAGAGGGGGCAAATTCCCCCGATCGATTCCCTCTAGATTTTGCAGCAGCAAATGACACCGACCTTGATGGCGCTCCTGATGACTGGTTGGACCCTGAACAAGCAAGCTCCAGTCAACTGATATTGGATGATTGCCCGTTTTCTTGGGGCAACTCCACGATTGATAGGGTATTCTGCCCCGATAATGATGGCGATGGATATTCAGATTCTGATATTTATTGGAACTGGGAAGATGGAGCGGACAACTTCAGTGACAATCCAACACAGTGGACTGATTATGATGGCGATGGATATGGTGATAATTGGGCCGAGCCCTCTTGGAATTCAACAAGAAATCTTCTTGGAATCGGAATTTATGATGCCAATGCGACCGAAGTTGATTGGTGTCCTAATGAATATGGAACGTCAACTATGAATCGCACTGGCTGTTCTGACCGAGATGGAGATGGCCTTGCCGATGTTGATGACGACCATCCAGATGATTCCTTGAGACAGAATGATTCGGATGCAGACGGGTTTGATGACGATTGGGAAGACGACTGCCCCGATATTTTCGGTTCGTCACTCTATGACAGAAGGGGTTGCGTCGACCGTGATGATGATGGATACAGCGATTCAGACGACAATTGGACCGTATCAGATGGTGCTGATGCCTTCCCTTCCCTCATCTCACAGCAACGTGATACGGATGGAGATGGTTATGGGGACAATCTAATCGGCTACGATGGCGATTATTGTCCATTGGATTGGGGGAACTCTTCGAGAGATACTCTAGGTTGCCCAGATGGAGACGGCGATGGTTGGTCAGATTCGATGGATGCATTTCCCAACGATTCCCGTTACTATTTGGATTCTGATGACGATGGGTTTGAGGATGTATTGGGGGACACATGCATTGGACAGTACGGAACATCTGACCAAGGAAATCGCCTTGGATGTCCAGATGGAGACGGCGATGGCTGGGCTGACCAAATCGACATATTCCCTGAAGAAGCAACACAATGGAGTGATTACGATGGAGATGGATTCGGCGACAATTATCATATCAGCTCATCTTCAGTAAGAGATTCAACTTGGCCTGGCATCGAACTGAGTGTTGTCAACCTCTCAGATGCTTGTCCGACCGAGAGAGGAGGTGCGAATTCCCAGGATGGATGTCCAGTCGTTGACGTTGTCTCAACCACGCCAACTTCACCGGTACGTTCGGATTTTGAAGAATTGAAGGATGCATTTGAGGAAGAGGACTTTGAAGCGGTCTTCTCGAATTCAATCGTTCAGACGGTCGGCATCGGCGTGATTATCCTGTCTGTGCTGACACTCCTGCAAACCAACATGATTGCTCAACTCCTTCCGGATTCCCTTGCATGGATGCAAGTATTGAAACGAAAGAAGTCGATACATGAGGAAGAAGAAGTTGAATTGGCCAATCTCAAGAGTCTTGTTCGATTCGGATTGGACGATATCGATTCACTGAGAGATGAATTGCTGAGATTCTCCTCAGATATCTCCGGTAAGGAAGTTCGAAGCGAGTTGCCGAAAGGGGCTTCAAACAGAATCGGTAGTCTTGTCGACCGCCTTCTGCAGATGGATCAAGGGGCTCTCAAGGCAATTGCAGATGACGATCATTTCTTTGGATTGAGTGCCGGTATCAAGGCGGATTCAAGGAGAGAGATGATTGAACAGGACATGCTCTTCAATCAATCTGATACAGAAGTATGGGATGAGGTTCAAGTCGACTCACCAGGTGATCAAAATTCACAGAATCTCGCGACCCCATCAGATGAGGAGGTCGTCTCACAAAGTCCAATCATCAAAGATAATCAGGGTTATGAATGGACCAAGTTCGATGGTGTGGACTATTACAGAGTCGAAGGAGCAGGGGCTGAAGATTGGATTGAATGGGACGGTTCTTCACACGAGTCAGGATTGGAGTATTTCTGACCTCTAAATCACTCTGAATTGTATTGTCAGTCAGCTAGGTTTTCTATCATCGAATCGATGGTTTCTGGATTCGCTTCTTTATCTCTCCCAGACATACATACTCTACCCATAACGTCAGCACCAATGTAGGAAAACTGTTGCCTCATTGCCATGATTACATGAGCTCCCCCGCCACCGCTGTGTGTAGCCAAACCCACAGGCTTACCCGTGCACATTTCCCTAAAACTATGCCAATCCATCGAAGTAGACATCCAGGCAATGACATTGTTCAAGGTTGGTGGCATAGAACCATTGTATTCTGGTGCAACTACAATCCAAGCATCAGCCTCCGTCATAGAAGAAACAAATTCTGAGATGTCGGGCACGCTTTCTGGATCTTTAGACCGCGCCATCGAGAACATTGGCAAATCCATTTCAGCAAGATCTACCACCTCTGCATCATGTCCTTTTGCCGTTGCAGATGTTGCAAATAAATCAGCAAGCTCACGATTGGTACCAGACGTTGCAGTTATCATCAAGAAGCGAGCCATGTTACTGGGAGTGGTATTTGATTCTTGAAGTTGTGGAGTAATGAATAACGTTCCAACTGGCACCTCATGCAGGTTAGCCTATCGAAGGACACACAGAGCTAGCCTTTCTTCCAAATCGAATAAGTCGTTGCATATTCATCATCGTCAGATGCTTCGCATCTTTCTACAATTTCTTCAGTCCAACCGCTGCGGTTCCATTCAGGAAATTCAGTTTCTCCCGAGTCTGTGGTGTGAACAGTTGTCACATGGATTTCCTCTATTTGGTCTAGGAACATCGCATATATTTGCGCTCCACCAATAACCCAACACTCGTCACAAGCCTCAGCATATGCAATCTCAATCGCACGTCCGGGATACAATGCAACATCTGCCTCGGGATGAGACCACACAGTATCCCTTGACATCACGATATTGACGCGATTTGGTAGTGGTCTAAACGAATCAGGCAGAGAATCCCAAGTTTTTCGGCCCATGATGACCGCATTGTAACCATCTGCCTCAGTCAAAGATTTGAATCGGGTCATATCTGATTTCA
>CAYYKF010000063.1:0-12555 GCA_964441035.1 uncultured Candidatus Poseidoniales archaeon | reverse complement strand
CAGAATGCGACCCCAATGCGCTTCGCATTAGCAATCCATTCCTCATTGTCAACCTCAGGGTCGAATGTTGAGCTGAAAAATGAACTAAAGTCATAATCGCCATAAACGAAGCTAGCATAGCCAAATAAAGCAAGGACCAAAGGTATTCGAAGCGATGAATATTCCTCTCGATACATCGAAACACCTCAACCTATTGTGACGGAAGAAGGTCCATCTAATCTATCCCAATAATATTTTATCCTGATATCTACCGATGTTGCGCCAGAAGCATCAGCTATATTCCTCATTCTTTCATGAATTGTCAAAAAGTCATTACCATCCCAATATTCACTGTAACCATCTGTAGAAATTTCGCATCCGTAATCGGGATGCGAATTTCCGTCTCCATATTGATTTGGAACAGCACAATAATGAATCGTACCGCTGACAATAAGGAAAATGTCCATCTGAGAGAATAGTATTTCAGCATCATCATCCAAATAACTCCATCTTAATCTCAGTAAAGGGTCGTCGTCGGCATCAGTCGTTCCGGAATCTAAGTCATTGGCAGTGTATACTCCATTATTCACATAGAATGAGGGGGCAAAAGTCAAACGATGCCCGTATTTTGAAATCGGAGTAACAAGTGCTGTACAACTCGAGTCCATAATCTCCTGCAAATCCATCGTGGTAGATGACTTCTGGCCATGAATGAAGTGCCATGTTTGGCCACTTTCTTTGGGTGAAAAAAGAAGTGAGCATTCAGTCTGCTTATCAACAAATGAATGTGATTCCGAATCGACAATCCATGCACTTCTTTGGTGTAATGCATAGAGCATGTCCCCATTGATTCCAATTTTGAAAGTGGATGTCCATGCAAGATTACTAATCTCTACTAAATTGTCATTTGTAATGGACCAATAATGCGTTGAATTTTCTCCGTGAGTCTCCCAACTCGATCCTTTGTTCAAAGTATATGTCATTGTACCATTTTCATGGAATGTATATGAATTCATGTATGCATCAATCCATTGTTTCGCAATGTTAGTTGCAAGAGGGGGCGCCCACTCATCGTCTTTAATCTCAATATCGCCTAGCATGTCTGAAATTATATCTGGTGTGATTGATAGAGATGCGAATGTGAATAGTGTTCCAATAAGCAATACGACAAAGTCAACCTTTGAGACTTCAGCCGCATCATCTAACATCGACGATTGATACACATATCCCCTAAAATCGGCATTACATATATGATTCATCATTACTGCATCTCAATAAATCTCAAAAGGGAGTTCAAACCTCCTAGAACTCTATTGATTTTATTTGGAGCCAACAGAGAGATTTGAACTCCCGGCCTGCTGATTACAAATCAGCCGCTCTACCAGCTAAGCTATGTTGGCGCTGTACCGGCGAACCATCTTCCCTTCTTCAAGTCGCCGAACCTATCAAGTGCGCTAGGCACACCGCGGCAGTCATGGCAGCGATGATGATTGACGGCAAAGTCTGTGCTGCCGAAGTCGAATCAGAACTAGGACCAAGAATCTCTGCGCTTGAGAATCCACCCCATCTTGCCGTCGTGATTGTTGGCGATGACCCGGCTTCTCACGTCTATGTTGCAGCCAAAGAGAGAGCATGCGAACGCCTTGGTATTCGCAGTACGCGAATAGCCCTCGATACGAATGCTGCATTCGATGATGTTGTTGCGAGCGTTGAAGCGCTCAATGCAGACCCTGAAGTCCACGGCATCTTGGTTCAGTCACCTTTGCCAGACGGAATGGATGAGATTGCAATCACTGAATTAATTGATCCAATCAAGGATGTTGATGGATTCCATGCTGAGAATTTGGGACGCCTTGTGCAAGGTGATATCTCGGGTATGCTACCATGCACACCAGCAGGCGTCATGCGAATGCTAGAATGGTCTGGAACCAATCTTTCAGGCAAGCGAGCGATTGTCATCGGTCGTTCCAGAATTGTTGGTATGCCACAGGCTCTACTGCTGGCCCAGAAAGGCGCAGACGCCACAGTCACGATTGCACATTCCAGAACTCAAGACCTTGCGGGGACGTGTCGTGAAGCAGACATCGTCATCGCTGCAGCAGGTCGCGCGCGCATGGTGAATTCAGATTGGATTAAGCCGGGTGCAACAGTCATTGATGTCGGCGTAAATAGGGTTGAAGACGAATCCGAAAAGGGATACCATTTGTCAGGAGATGTCCATCCAAATGTGGCTGAAGTTGCTGGTGCTTTGTCTCCAGTACCTGGTGGTGTCGGTCCAATGACCATTGCAATGCTGATGCGCAACACAGTGCGTGCTGCTGAGATGCAACGGTGATGAAATGGTTTCACCTGACGGCGAACCAGTTAGTCTTCGTCCCGCGATTCGAACAATGATTATTGCACTTGTAGACGGTATTTTCACGCTTCTCATTATTCTGGCTTGGTTTGAGTGGCCAGAATATTGGTTTGTTTGGATTGTGAGTTTATTTTTCCAAATTCCTCTGTATCTATCAATCAAATACATCTTCAAGGCCATGGACATGGGCATTCCCTTGAAAGGCAATTCGGAATGAAGTGAATTGTTCTAAAACAGCCCCATGTCCATCAGCGCATCTTCGCTGGCGTGCTTGCGTGGGTCCCACCGGGGTGACCACACCAGATTGATATGTACGCTCTCGACCCCTACTGCAGTCAACGCTGCGCGATGAGCAGCAGCCATGATTTCGGGTGCAACCGGGCAGCCAGGGCTTGTCAGCGTCATATCGACCTCAACATGTGTTCCTTCGAAGCGGACGTCATAGACCAAACCCAATTCGACAATACTGATTTCCAATTCGGGGTCATCTACAATCTGTAACGCATCCAACACAGTCTGTTTGTCACTCATCATGCTTCCTCCATCAGTGAACGCGCCTCATCTTGGACCCGTTTGAACATATTGAGGAATCCGTTTGAGCGACTGGGTGTTAGAGATGCTTTGAGCCCCATCTCGTCAATGAAGGTCGGTGCAACCTCCACGACTTCTTCGGGGGGTCGCCCATTGACGGCTAGACAAGTAATTGCCATCAGGCCCTGAACGATTTGCGCATCTGCCCCTCCGCGCATGTAGAATAGACCATCTTCAAGCCTGCATTCGACATGGGCTTGAGATTGACAGCCATGAATCATGTTCGCATCATTCCATTCGTCAATGGGCAACATATTGACTTCACTGGCCCATTCAAACAGCATCTCGTAGCGCTCCATTGGATCAAAGACATCAGAGAACTCGTCGATTGCTGCTTGCAAGGCTTTTGGCCACGTCATGCATTCAGCCTCCGAATTTATCAACAATATATCGCAAATGTTCGACAAAGGCAGCCGCTTCTTCCATGGTGTTGTAAAGATAGAATGAGACGCGGTTGGTGCTGGTTAATCCGTATGCATTCAGAAGTGGTTGAGCACAGTGATGCCCCGTTCTCATCGCAAAACCTCCAGCATCCATGAACCTGGCCAAATCTTCAGCGTGAATTGTATCGTGTAAAAAGGATACAACACCACTGCCTTCTGGGATGGAATGGTTTCCATAGACCGTTGTGCCAGGGATTGATTTCAATTCCGAAGCAGTATATTCTGCCAATCCGCGGATATGTGCATGAACTGCAGCCATATCGAACTGAGAAAGATATTCTGCAGCGGCTGAAAATCCAATCGCTTCTGCAATCTTTGGGGTTCCCGCCTCAAACTTTTGTGGGCCAGAGGCGAAGGTTGATTTCTCCATGGTGACAGTTTCAATCATATCCCCTCCTGACATGAATGGCTCCATTTCTTCGATTGATTCTGTGGTTGCAAGCAAACATCCAATGCCAGTTGGACCACACATCTTGTGGCCACTGATGGCCACGAAATCCGCCCCCATGTCGCTGAAATGGACGCGCTGGTGTGGCGCTGCTTGTGCCGCATCAATCAGTACTTTTGCGCCGGCGTTGTGCGATTTTTCAATGATTTCCTCGATTGGATTTGTCACTCCAAGAACGTTGGAGGTATGAACGACACAAACCAATCGAGAGCCAGGAAGTGAAGCAGCGAAGATCTCCATGTCTAGGGTGTCTTGTTCAGTATCGATGGGTACAACCCGAATCTCAATTCCCTTCTCTTCAGCGAGCAATTGCCAAGGAACGATGTCGGCATGGTGTTCCATCTCTGTGATGACAATGGCATCACCAGATTCAAGATTTGAGCGCGCCCAGCCCCAAGCAACCAAATTGATGGCTTCGGTTGTTCCGCTTGTGAAAATGAGGTTGTCTCTAGTGGTACCAAACCATGATGCTAGATTATCGCGGGCAGCCTCGTATTGCTCGGTTGCTTCGGCAGCTAAAGTGTGCACTGCGCGATGTACGTTCGCATTCGATTGTTCGTAATAGCGTGTCATTGCATCAATCACAGATTGAGGTTTTTGGGTTGTCGCGGCATTGTCTAGATACACGAGGTCCTTGCCTCCTGCGACCTTTCTAGACAGGATTGGGAAACCTGCCCGGATGGATTCAACATCGAGTTCCATACGACCTCTCCGGTCCTACGGACCGGCCTGATGGATATGAAGGCATGTTTCGAATTGAAATTACAAATCCGCTGCCAAATCACGCGTCAAAATCTGCAACAAGTGTTCGTGGACAGTTTGGCTGCCCATATCTGTAAGGGTTGCATTTAGGAAGGCAGCAACCAATACATCCCTCGCTTCACCTTCCTTGAATCCACGGCTTTTCAAGTAGAACAATTGCTCATCATCCACCGGTCCATTCGCAGTGCCATGGCCACATCCGACAACATCATTTTCGCTGACTTCCAACTCTGGAATGCTATCCGCTTCGGCATCTTTGCTTAGCAAGAGGTTGTGGAACAATTGCCCAGCATCTGCTCCTTTGGCACCAGCTTCGATTCTTAGCATTCCAGTCCCTATAGTCCTTGATTTTCCAGCACAGGCACTGTGCCAATCCAAACGGCTGAAGGTCTCTGGCGCAATATGCAGAATCTCTACGTGATGATCGTTATGCATTCCGTCCAACGAAAGAATGCTGCCATTGACCTTTAGATTCGCACCGATTTGGTCCATGGTATATCGTAAATCAGCCTTACATCTGCTGGCACCAGAACTGATTGCCCCACAACGAACTTGCGCATCTCTGCCAAGATGAATCCCATCAGTTCTGAGGAGTCTACCGTCACCTAAGTGATTGATGACAATGTCATTCACATTGCAGCCATTGCCAAAGATTCCCTGTCGCAAAAAGCCAGCCCATTCAACATCTCCAGTGATTCTTGTAATCAATTCTAGTTCTGCCAATTCTCCGATGTCTATTAGAAGATGGAGTGCTGAAACATCCCCACTACTTTCGATGTTGAGCAATACTGGTTGACTTGGTTTTGCTTTTCGTTCAACTCTTAGAACAACAGCATTTCCTTCACTTAGTGCTTGCAAAAATTGAGTGCTCACATCGTCCTTTCCATTCACACAGAGGCGTTCCAAATCTTCGCTTGTTGCTGCGTGTAGTGACACACCTGCGGGTTCTGTTGAACCATCCAATGAGGTTAGTTCAATCATCATCCCTATGGCATCAGGAATTTCGGTTGTCTTACCGCTAGGATGAATTCTGTGCCATGGTGTGTAGCGCCACAAATGAAGGGACTTATCAGGCACTTCTAGTGATGAGTAACTCATGTAAGCAACCTCTTACTAACCTATGCTACCTTCCATTTCAAGCGCCATCAATTTGTTTAATTCAACGGCATACTCCATCGGAAGTTCTCGGGTGAATGGTTCAAAGAAGCCATTTACAATCATGGCGAGTGCCTCCTCTTCAGAGTGCCCTCTTGACATCAGATAGAACACCTGTTCATTGCTGACTTTGGAAACACTCGCTTCATGTTCGCAGCGACAACTTGGGTTGGCAACTTCCATGGTTGGGTATGTGTCCGACCGACTCTCTTCATCAAGGATTAATGCATCACAGACGACATTGACCTTACAGTTCTCAGCCTTCTTTGAGACTTGCACCATGCCGCGGTAGGAACCGCGTCCTCCACCTTTGCTAATTGATTTTGAGAGAATTTTGCTGGTGGTATTCGAAGCAAGATGGTGAATTTTCGCTCCAGCATCCTGGTGTTGACCCTTGCCAGAGTAGGCCACTGAAATGACTTCGGCATGTGCTCCTTCACCCTTGAGTATGACAGCAGGATACTTCATCGTTAATTTTGAACCAATGTTGCCATCGACCCATTCGATTGTTGCATTTTCATGGGCAATTCCTCGCTTCGTCACCAAATTGTAGACGTTGGCGCTCCAATTTTGTACAGTGGAATACCGTATGTGTGATCCAGGAAGGGCAATCAATTCCACAACAGCAGAATGCAGTGAATCCGTTGAATAGGTGGGTGCTGTACATCCTTCTACGTAATGGATACTACTGCCTTCATCAGCGATGATGAGCGTTCTTTCAAACTGGCCCATGTTCTTTGCATTGATGCGGAAATAGGCTTGTACTGGCATCTCTACGTGAACTCCTTTTGGAACATAGATGAATGAACCTCCAGACCAAACAGCGGTATTGAGGGCTGAGAATTTGTTGTCAGCATAAGGTACGACCGAGCAAAACCATTTCTTGACCAAGTCAGGATATTCTTTCAATCCAGAATCCATGTCAAGGAAAATAACTCCTTGTTCCTCCAAGTCTTCTCGAATGCTGTGGTAAACCGCCTCAGACTCGTATTGAGCAGTGACACCCGACAACCACTTCTGTTCAGCTTCAGGAATGCCCAAGCGGTCGAATGTGTTACGAATGTCTTCAGGGACATCATCCCAATCTTTCTTAGTGCCATCACTTGATTTCAGGAAATATGTGATAGCATCAAAATCAATTTCTTCCAACATCGACATGTTTCCCCATGTTGGCATTGGCCTTTCATCAAAATGTTGGAACGCCTTCACTCGGATTTCAGTCATCCATTCAGGTTCGTTTTTCAGAGCTGAAATATCTCGGACAACTTGTTCTGAAAGACCCTTGTCAAATCGAATTGTTGCATTTTCTGGATCATGAAATCCATATTTGTATTCGCCAACTGCGTCACGTGCTTCATCCATCTTATCACACTCGAATTTCTGAGGGTTTATCGACCCAATCATATCCTTTCTCTTCCACTTCCATCGCCAGTCCAGCGTCTCCAGTCTTGACAATACATCCGTCAATCAATATGTGAACATGTGTTGGTTTTACGTGTTCAAGTATGCGCTGATAATGTGTGATGATTAGAAATCCAGAATCAGCACCTGCAGCGGCATTGATTCCATTTGCAACAGTTCTCATTGCATCTACATCAAGTCCAGAATCAGTTTCATCAAGAACAGCCAATGTTGGTTTGTTTAGGAGAAGTTGCAATATTTCAAATCGCTTCTTTTCACCACCGCTGAAACCGTCATTTACGTAACGACCAAGGAATTGTTTGTCAACATCAAGTTCTTCCATCGCTTTGTTTAATTCGGCTCTGAAATCCCGTGCAGAAGGCGCGCTTTCGCCTCGGATGGCTTGTACGGATTTCCGGAGGAAATTACCGACTTGGAGTCCTGGAACTGCTTGTGGATATTGGAACGAAAGAAATAGACCAGCTCTCGCCCTTTCCCATGGTTCCATCTCTGTCAGATCTTCACCTCTGAATTCGATTTTCCCAGACGTAATTTCGTAGTCTGGGTGACCCATCAGCACATAGGCTAATGTCGATTTCCCGCTGCCATTACGGCCCATCAGAGCATGTATTTCACCAGTATTAATCTCGAGATTAACGCCCCGAAGAATCTCCGTTTCCTCAATGGAAACGTGTAAATCCTTGACTTTGAGGATGGATTGGTCGGGCATGGCAGGCACTCCTACAGTATGTTCGGGAAGAAGGCACCTTATGAATCCCTGTAATAATGGCTTACGCACCGTAGGTGCGGAAATAGTGGCACATCCTCAAATGTAGGGTCATTCTGGGACATTCATGGAGGAAGAGAACCTCGCTGATTTGTATCGAGTAGAGGCTGCCGCTTCAATGGAAGAAGAAGCCAATAAGAGAATCTCCGAAAATATTGATTTGGCATTGGATGCACGACTAAGGGCTACCCCTCTAAATTCACTCATTGGTAAGGAAGAAATGGTTCCTGCTATACTTTCACGCCTTGGCATTGTTCGAGCAGCCCTTGAAGGGCATGGTGGCGGCGTCAAGGTTGAATCAGCAGAATTGAATGGTGTTTTACTAGATTTCATCCTAAACTTGGATGGCGCTTGTCTAGCATGTGGGGCCGCACCAGGTACTTTGGAAGGAATCCAGAATGACCTTCTGGCAACCGGTGAGATATCAAGTGTAAAGTTCTCAGTTTCATTACTCGATACTTTCGACGAACTCGGTCGTGAATTTGTATTGAAGCACAGCAGCGTGAAATTTGTTTGAGGTGTTCATATGCCTTCAAATCCAGAAGATTGGCACGCACCGTTGGAAATCGCAATACAAGCAGATCTTGGAGAAATTGAAGCGTTGAGGACCAAGTGGTATCCGATGCCACCATCAAAAGACTGGATGGTGATTGTAGATGATGCATCTGGCCAAAGACGCGGATTGATGATAACTCAACTATTCACACCATTAAATGAGATGCTATTCATGATTTTAGAAGAGGAAATTATGGAGGGGACATCAACTTGGATTGCAGTTCCGTCAGATGCTGAAATTACCGAGAGTCGCCTTGCATTTCTGCAAGGATTAGATGTGCGATTGATTCCTTGCCAAGTCCCAGATTGGATCCCAGACCTGCCAATTCAACCTAGAAATTGGACTAATTCAATTTGAAGTTATGTAGAATCAACTTCAATTGTCCAAATGCCATCATTTCCTCGTTCAATGTTTACAGTATTCTCAGATTCTGAAACTTGTATGTTCAGGCTAGAATGATCAAATGATAAATCTCCATCCATAGTTGATTGCAATTCAGAAGTACTCCAGAGTGATACCGCAATAAAATCGTCACCATTTGCTGTTTGTTGAATTACTGGTGCTGGAATCATTGATTCATAATGATCTGCAAACCAACCTTGCATCGGTTGCTCTTGGCCCAAAATAATTTGTTCATTGAGGCTTCTCGTTGACATGGTTTGAAGTTGGGCAATGTAATTTTGTTCAGAATCCATTACAGAGAATCCAGTAGCTGAATGTTGGACATTGAGATCTGCAGAAAGATGCCAAAGTAGGTCAAATCTGTGTTGTTTAGTTGAATCTATTTGGTCATACACAAGCAATGTATCATTTCCAATACAAACTACCGCTCTTGTCCAAGTCCAATCATCAATACTGATTGAGGATATTACCGCCCCCCAATGTTCATCCTCAAACACCCAAGTTTGACCAATTGTGTAAGTTTCGGGTTGGTCACTCAAATCAATTAGGACGACATTATGTGCTGAAGTTCCATGGAAATAATCACGTTTTTCACTATCTTCATAACTATACAATCCAGGGTCGATGAGAATGGGTTGATTCTTGAACCAGGTCATTCCAAAGTGGTCAAAATCTGAATGGCTGGTTCGATAGGGTCCAGCGTCCAAAACAACATGACTCACATTTTGGAGATCATTTAACCACGATGAGCGAAGCATCGTGTGCCCTGATTCTGGATAAATTGCAGTATGGAATAATTCAGGGTTTGCAACTCCAGGATGCCCCTCTTCTCCATTACTTCGAATCCAAGCAAGTCGTGGGTGGAGAACCTCAAATGGTTCAAACGATTTTGAATTTAGACCAGCAGTAGGGTTACTTGCTCCAATTAAGGGCAATTTGAGGTCAGGATATGCAACATCTGTAGCATAATCAAGCATTAGCGGAAATTTTTCAGATACACTTTCTGGTAAAACGATTTCATTTTTCTCACCCCAACTAATGATTTCACCAACCTTTAGCAGGATATAATTGTGATAAAATGTGCTACTTTCAATCATCACTCCATCTGAATCAACTGCACCTTGCATCATTTGATTTAGACGAATTCTTGCAGTTTGGTCCCAAATCAAACTATCTTGAAGCCATGGATGATTGGTCGATATTGCCAATAATCCTGCGGCTTGATTGAACCCATGGTTGTATCCTGATTCGAAGTTTGCAGGGTGCATCAAGTAGGTTGCAGTCTTATGAATAAGAGATTCCAGCATTTGAACTTCCTCTGAATTAATCGCGTAATCATGTGCCAATGTCCAACGAATTTCTGTGAGTACCATTGCTCTGAACGCGGCTCCATGTTTGTCAGCGTGGTGAACATAGATCCAAGGACTAGAATCATCAGCATCAGAAAAACTGCTAACCAAATCTAGCATGTGGTCTCTGTAAGTAACATTCTGGGTTTCTTTCCAAGCATACAACAGATGTTTCAAAGGTCTCAAACTGTAAAATACAAATCGCCAATAATTTTCATCGTATGGGTCTTCATTCCATTTTGGAAAGTCTCCCTCCAAACAAACTTCGTCAAATCGAGGTAATGTCCAACAATTTTCCAGCATTCTATTGGCAATCTCAATTTCTCCTTGTCCAATAAAGGCATACATTTGTTCTAAACCCTCTTGATGTGCTGGCCTAGCCAATTCGCTAACAGTACCGAATCGCATACCTAGGGATTTTGCGAGTGTAGCGAATGCAATGAAATCTTCAGGTTCAGTTGTGTGATATGGATTGTCGTTTGGATCTAATCGATGGCCGTAGGTAGTAAAGGCCTTCCCAGAACGTGCAGCTTCGTGAATCAACCCTTCGATATAAGTCCTTGAATCATACTCTCTATCTGTCGCTCCTGCAGTGATGACTTGATTCGCAAATTCCGAAATATGTAAGGGTAAATTTCGATTCACTATTTGTTTCTCTGTTGCTCTCAGGATTCTAAAATGTTTCAATAGTTCATCATCGGTCTGATCCGTTCTCAATCCATGTGGATAAGCAAATGATGTGGGATAGATACCATGTTCATTAAATGCTTCAATTTCTGGAATAATTTCATCTGTAATGTATTGTTGAATCGAACCTGTATTCTCAATATAATCGATTACGCTAAGGTGGTTCTTACCATGAACTCCAATTTCATGTCCATCTGATTGAAATGTTTGCAACCAGTACCACTCAGTCTCATTAAGATGATATGATCTATCAATAAAGAAAGTCAATCTCATCTCTAAATCGAGAAATTGTTGCCGATATGTCCACCAACTTGGAAGGTGCGATTGGTCATCAAGCGTCAATACGAGGGTGCCGTTTGATTTCGGGGCGCATTCAGCAGACGTACTTGGAATCCATCTATTCTCTAGATCTTCAGAGTTTTCTTTTCTCAATATTTCTTCATTATTACAGGCGGTCAATATTGAAGATTCTGAAGGGTCTGCAACAGTTGCTGGAATCGTATCTTTATTCCAATCCAGACCGCCAAAGAACGCTGGAGATAAAAGAATCAACACCAACAGTGTGGCTACCCTACTGCTCTTCACAGCACCCACACATCTGGAATGGTGAATATATTTTCACGTATGTGGGGTGCCGGTGAACTGAAAACCATACGCGACTCGCCTTACCATGATGACGCGTGAAGCGGTGCCTTGTCGTGAAGGCGATGCTGGAAAATTCGAGGTGGTTTCCAGAGATGGATGGGCTCGGATTGGTCGTTTTCATACATCAACACATGTCTTGAATACACCTGCACTCTTGCCGGTCATCAACCCGAATATTCGCACTATAGAGCCGCGAGATTTATGGGAGAAATATGGTTTTGAAGCGATTATCACCAATTCCTACGTGATATGGAAACATGACCAACTCAAGACCAAAGCCCTCACAGATGGAGTTCATTCTTTGCTCGATTATCCGGGAGTCATCATGACTGATTCCGGCACATTCCAAAATTACGTTTACGGGGATGTTGAGGTAGGTGTCGAAGAGATTGTGAATTTCCAGCGGGAAATCGGCGTGGATATTGCAACCATGCTTGATGTATTTGGTACCCCCGAAATGAGTCGGGAAGAGATTGAAAATGCAGTAATTGAAACAGCTTCACGCGGACCAGTCTCTATCGAAGCAGCAGGTGATGTTCTTCTGAATGGTCCAATTCAAGGTGGTTTGCATACCGATTTGAGACGCCAAAGTGCTGAGGCGATGGCATCCCAAGAATTCTCAATACACCCCATTGGGGGCATTGTTCCGTTGATGGAACGTCAGAGGTATCGAGAATTCGTGGAAATCTTGCTCGCCTGCCGCGAACACATTCCTTGGGAACGACCAGTGCATATGTTTGGGTGCGGCCACCCGCATTTGTTTCCAATCTGTGTTGCTTTGGGTGCAGATTTGTTTGACTCCGCAGCCTATGCCCTATTTGCGCGTGATGATCGATTGTTGATGCCATGGGGTACTGCAAAACTCGATGATTTGACAGAATTTCCAATTTCAACCGAAGCTCTTGCGGGACAAACGCCCGATTCAGTCCGTTCTCTGGGTGATGAGGCACGATGCGAACTTCTTGCCCGCCACAATCTTGAAGTCACATCTAGC
>CAYYKF010000062.1:0-12798 GCA_964441035.1 uncultured Candidatus Poseidoniales archaeon | reverse complement strand
ACGACTCGACCTAGCAACCCCGCAGCGTACCGATTCTCGCGCGCCCGCGCGCTCGACCCAAATTATCGCCATTCTGAAGTGTGAGGGCTGTTTGCGGTATGTTATGGCGGACCGCGCGTGGGCAAACACATACGATCTCAGCGATTCTCAATTGGATCAATTAGATGAAGCCGAATCCCTTATGGAGAGTTTCGATCTTACCGCGGCCGAAGACCTTCTTTTGTCAATGCTGAAAGATTCACCAGATTGTATTCCAGTATTATCAAATCTCGGACATCTGTACGGGAAGTACCTGTCTGAATTTGAAAGTGCAGTTGAATATTATGAGAAAGTATTGACAATCGAGCCAGATAACGCTTGGGCCCGCGATGCTCGCCGTAGGTATGCGAGATACGTAGGCCGAAATTGACGCACAATCATCATGTCCCCTCGGCGTAGGGGGGTGCACGTGGAAGAAGGTGAACTGCTGATTGTGGGCATCGGAGGTCTAGGTTGTACTTGGGCCAAAGCAGCTCACCAGAGGTGTGCGAGTTTCGTGGATCTCGCCTTAATTGATGCGGATGAATCCTCGATGGAGGGTGCCCATCACGCCCACGCACTAATGTTGGGCGACTCATCAAATTCTGAAGGCTGTGCAGCAATGCCTCTTCTAGCCGAGGCGAGAATGCGTGCCTTACTACCCATTTCTGAACGTTTCCTTAAACAGGCAGAAATGGTCCTTTTGTTGACTGGATTAGGAGGGGGTTCTGGCTCTGGTGCAGCTGTAGAGTTCGCGCGACAAGCATCTCAAGCAGGTTGTCTTGTGCTGTCGGTTGCAGCAATGCCTTTTGAAGCCCAACCTGTCAGATATGAGATTGCTGAAGATTCGTTGACACGCCTCAGCAAAGTCAGCCACGTATGCGTCGAACTTTCTTTAGATCGTATGGCCTGGCAAGCGCGTGAACGCGGTGTCGATTGGCAGAGGGGTTCCGCATGGGTCGAAGAATTGGCAGAAGGTCTAATGCGAACTCTGTCGCATGTCGGATTGATTAATTTGGATTTGATGGATTTACGGGCGATTGTCTCTAAATCGGGTATGGCGACAATGATGGTTGCTGAAGGAAATTGTGATGATGCAGTGGATCTCTATGAAAAGGCCCTATCTGCACCGATGGCCGCCCTTGCAGTGGGTGGTGCAGAGGGTTGTTTGTTACAAGTAGAAGGAGGCCCACATATGACTCTAAAACAAGTCGAAGCCGTGGCCGAAGCATTCACCGATGGTCTATCTGACAATGCTCAAGTCATTATTGGTGCACGCGTTACACCCGAATTAGAATCTAGAATGAGGGTTGTGGCAGTGGTAAGTGGTTTACCCAGAGAATCTTCGGGTGGATTGCATTAATCTAAGTCAACGAGCTCAACTTCGTCATCATCGTCATCTTCTAACACAGGTTCTGGTGCCTCTACCTCTTTGTCACCCTCACTCCATTCTATTTCTGCGCCGGGTATACTTGTCGAAGATTCGTCTACAACGTCCTCTGGTTTTTCCCAACCAGTTTCGCCCCAATCATCAGAACTGTCAGAGTCATCCATGGATTCTTCCACCTTTTCGTCCTCATCCTCCTGCTTTTCGGATTCGATTCTAGCAGAATCCAACCAGTTTGCTAGGCCACCAATTCGCCATGCATGAATCCACATCATGGTTGCTGCTGTAATGAGGTGTCCTATGCCGATCGAGGCCGACAATCCAACATCGCCGATACCTGGTAAGTCCTCTGTAATTTTTGAACCTAGAACTGCAATCATGGCAATCGAACCAGAATAAGCGACACCAAAGGACAACCCCCAGAATACAGCATTCTCTTTGTTGAATAGCCTGAATCCACGCCTATGTGTGTCCTTTGCAAGACTCCAAATCGCTGCAACAACCGTCATCACCATCAATATCAATTCTTCAATGATTAGCATGAGGCCCCAACTATCATCAGTGAATCTACGCAATGCACTGAGTAAGTGCCAAGTTACAAACAATTGAACCAATAATCCCCAGGTGAATCCAAACGCTGCAGTATCTTTTCTCTGCGAATCAATTTCTCGGCGTGTAGTGGTGTACCAGAACAGAAGCGCTTGAATCGCAACCGCAGAAAGAGCGAATATGAATGGGCCTAACTTTTCCAGAAGTGTCATTTCTTCGGTGTTCTTCGCTCCAGATACGAGAGCCCAGTATGTAATTGCTGCAAAAACACCGATAATCACCATATGTGCAGTAGTAGAAGTAAACCGCCGTGATTTTTTCTCAGTCGAAGCAAGTCTAACTGCTCTTGATTCAACAACTATACGCAAACTGTTTGCTAGCGCGCGACCTTGTGCAAAGGACCAGACTACGAATAAGCCAGCCAAGCTCATGGCCCAGTAAATCACTTGCTCTTTGCCAGAATCGGAGGTGAGGAATATGGCGATTATTGCAAATGGAATTGATCCAAGCAATAAGGGAGAAATCCAAGAAGATACAATCCGGACACAATAGAGTATAATTCGTTCGAAGAATGACCGGTCTTTTGGTATTGGCTGAAAGTGGCTGAATCTGTGAATCACTTTCATTTCTTGCATCCAAGCAGTCAATGCATATCCGATTGTAAGGCCAACATATCCTGCAACTCCGAATGCCAGCAAAGTTCCGGAATCAGATGCCGAGATTAGATAAAGTCCGATTCCTGCAAGACCTAGCAAAATAACATGGGGCAGAGTGGATGGACTCAGAAGATTACGAATCACATCTGAAACCGTTGGAGGTGAGGGCGGCATTTCCTCATCCGATTCGGCTGCCATCGACACTGGGACAGTACGAGGCATGTTAAGGTCGACGTATGTCGGATTGGTATGGCGCAACGTTTGACGAAGGCTTTGAGGGACAAACGCCGATGGGTTGGAATCATCGTACCGCCAAGAGTTTCTACCAGGGCAGAACTCAAAGAAATAATTTCACAAATAGCACCAGTAGAGAATTGGAAACTTTACGATTTCAAGAATTCAAAGGCAATTCTTAGAATTCGATTGAAGGACCAGAATAAATGGCTAAAAATTCTCTCAAATGAAGGTGATGAAATTTATTCGGCCACGATGTCAGGCAAGATTAGGCTGGTTAGAGAAAGGCTTGGATTGGATTCCAAGTGAACTTTCTATAGAATTATCTAAAAATATTTGAGGGGTCTACCGCCTCAACATCTTGATGTGCTAAACCTCGCACGGAGCATTATGGGTGGAGGTGGTGATGCACCGAGTGTTCCAGCATGGGACCTTGCAGTTCTAGTTGGTGCGGCTCTATTGATTTCGACAATTGTCATTTCCGTGTGGACTCAGCCAGTAACAGTTGAAGTCGAGGATTCTGAGGAAGTGATGACTTTCCATACAGGAGTTTCAGATGCATCTCTGAATTTTGAAGTGGAGTATGCAGCTGAGTGCTATGGCGATGTTCCCTTTGAGCACTGTTCGCTGGTAGTTGTCCACCTGATTCCTCATGATGGGAATGCAATTTGGGATGGTGAAATCGGTGATGATGCAATCTCAATGATTCTGATGGATGGCGACACCCCGCCGCAAAAGGGTGAATCTATCTCAGTAGGTTTGAGTGACAAGGTTCCACAAGGCGAATATAGAGTCATTTTGGAAGCAGATCCATCGTCGACTCTTCAGTTCGAGATGACAGTTAATCGCTCAATCCCTCATGAATATGTACCCGCCCTAATCGGTGGACTGCTAATTGTTTGGGGCTTGTGGAGGAAATCACAGGAAACTGAGGACTAATCCCAAGACCAATTCAAATCAGTCGATGAATCAATGGTGCCACACCGAGTCAATAGGTGACCCTTTTCAGTTAGGCCAATAACCTCTTTATTCGAAGCATTTCCAAGATAGTATGAGGGCCTCATCGATGCAAAATGGGCACGCAATATTTGATCATTTTCAATGTCTTTGACGAGAGGGTGATTTTCAAACAATGAACTCATAGATGCATGTAGTGATTTCAAAAGATCCTCACGCGTAAATATTTCAAAACCATTGATGTCATTCCATCCAGCAGTGGCAACATCCGAGATGGGTCCATAGCGATTCAAGCCAATTCCAATTGCAATTTTTAGATTATCTGCCTTGGACCGACTTTCGGCCAAAATCCCTCCAATCTTGGCAAATTCAGTTGCAGAATTTAGGTAAATGTCATTGGGCCATTTGACGACGATTCCAGCAGACAATATATCTCCCGAATTTTGCCAGGCATGGCTGGGGAGTGGAAGGCACTTTAGAGAAGATAGACAATCCAATAAAGCCACAGATGATGAAATTTGTAGGAACTCAGGAGCACATTCTATAGAATTTTCCGATAAATTCCAACTGCCCATAAATCCTTTTGGAGAGTCCTCCCAAGTCTTCCCATTCTGCCCCCTTCCCCCACTCTGTTTACGTGCCATGATTAATTGCCCATAAACTTCGTTGATATCAAGAATTTCCAGATTCGTTGATTTACATTCTTCAAGTAGAATTGGTTCCACGCCTTCAAACGGCCTCCATGCAGCAATAACAGTCAATTTTTCATCACCTACAATCGATTCAGCATACACTCTTGTGGCCCAACCGGCCTTGCGCCACATTGAAGGCAATATTTTTCCAATCAAATTGCTGGAATGAAGTAGAAGAACAATGCCGCCTTTTCTGAGAAGTAAGGGGTTATTCTCAAGTTCTGTTAGCAATTGCTTACCGCCTGACGCATATATCAAGCCAGCATCTTCAAGTGGTCCCAGTCCCTGTTCCTCTTCTGAAATTGGATCGAGATATGGGAGATTCCAGGCAATTACGTCAGCTCCATTTTCTGGCTTCCAATTCCCACCATCTCCTGGCCCACCTTCATTAGCGTTGATTGATTTAGAGCACAGATTATCTGCGGCATTGCCGATGGTGGCAGCAATGGCTAGTGGGTGAACATCACATGATGTAACATCCCATCCTCTCTTAGCAGCAGCAATTGAAATGGCTCCACTCCCACAACCAATCTCCAATAGTTGTCTCCCGGCGCCAGGACCGAGCCCGGCTATCGCTTCGTCCAACAATTTTGTATCTTCTCTCGGCGGATATACTGTTTGAGGTACCACTAATGAGATACTGTCTAATTCAGCTGGATTCCATTGTACACGCTTCGCCAAACCTTGCGAGTTTTCGATTTCTCTATCAACGGGCAACTGCAAGCCAATCCATCCAATATTTTTTCTCTATTTGTCGGCCAGCAATGAATATTTTGCAAACCTTTATGTCAAATTCGGCTTAAGGCGGGCTGAGGCCGATTCCCCCCGAGACAGGCTAATCTGGGGCCCCTGCGGAGCCTATGGCTGTAGGGCAATGCTTTTGAATACCCCCTCGGTCCGCGTGAGGCCCATAGTATAGCCATGGGCCTGTAGCTTAGTCAGGTAGAGCAACGGGCTTTTAACCCGTTGGCCGCGTGTTCGAATCCCGTCAGGCCCACTCTATCTGGCGAGAAACAGGCTCACTGCGAACCTATGTGCGAAGGGGGGTTGCGTTTTTGGTCGTTAAAAGTTCAACTAAAAAACGCCTAATTGAATTAGGTGTTTCTGAGGAGCATGCACATAAATTAGCTGATGACGCAAACATGGACGCAATCAAGCAGATGAGTATTGAGCAAGTAGCCAAGAAAATCGGAGTTGAAATGGAAAGTCCAGACCTCGACTCTGTAATGACAATTATTCGTGAACAAGGAACACGTAAGAGAACCCGTTCACGCAGAATCACAATTTCTCAGAAGGCATTGGATGACGATGATATTCCTGAAGGTGAAAATAGATTCAATGTTCTAAATCATCATCTTGTACCTCACCATGAACTTGTACCTATTGAGGATGAAGCAACTGTACTTGAGCCATGGGGCCTTGAAGTCAATGATTTGACTGGAGAGGGCACACGTCTTGCAAAGGAATTGCTACCAAAAATTCTGATTACTGATCCTGCAGTCCAAGTTCTGAAGGAAATGGTTGAGGCTGAAGATGCAGAACTTCATGCTGGGTGGCTAGAAAATAGAGTCGTTCGTGTGGTCAGATACAGTCGTTCGGCTGGAAAGAGCGTAGCATATCGTCTCATCGTTGCAGGTGCATAATCAAAGGAGGATTAAATCATGAAAGAAATCATTGAGAGTTACTTCAGAGAGCGAAGTTTGGTGAATCATCAACTGGCATCTTATGATGATTGTATTCCAAATGCGGACAGTCAATCCTCGAGATTTGAAAGCATTGTTCGAAACATTAGAATCGGAACCGACGAAACGATTGAAGATGACGAAGGCGGAATGATAAAACTCGACGTTTTAGATCACGAAATTCATGTTCGCATGAAGAACATGCAGATTGGACCTCCAACGATTCGCGAAGCTAACGGTTCTGAACATCCTTCATTGCCTTTAGAATGTAGGTTGAGAAAGTTGACATATATGTCTCCCGTTTATCTTGATTTTACCATTCACCGTGATGATGTTCCCGCTCCTGTATTCGAAGAGAAGGTGCAAGTTGGGAGCATTCCAATTATGGTTCGCTCTCGGCGCTGCAATTTGCATTCAGACCATATTGCAGGTTCAGCAGAAAAGCCAAAGAAACTCTCTCCACAACTGAGTGAAGAAGACATGGATCATTATCATCGCTTACTCAATAGCAAGGGCGAGGACCCCTGTGACCCTGGTGGATATTTTATCATCAATGGTACAGAAAGAGTCCTTATCTCAATGGAAGACCTTGCACCGAACAGGGTCACTGTTGAGATGAATAAGAGATATGCTCGAAAGACAGAGGTAGCGAAGATCTTCTCTCAGAAGGCAGGAGTTCGTAAACCGCTCACTGTTGAGAAGCGCAAAGATGGCATGCTAATGGTCAAGATTAGTAGTGCAGGAACCACTGCGATTCCAGTTGTATTATTGATGCGCAGCCTAGGCATTGACAATGATCAAGAGATTTTCCAAGCGATTGCAGGTCCAACTGAGACTTTCAAGTACATTGTTGCAAACCTCAACGAAGTCAAAGACAATGAAGAATACAGTGTAGACACACAAGATGATGCAATGCAATGGCTTGAGAAGAAATTTGCCGCAGGTCAGCAGAAAGAATACCGCGAACAGCGTATCCAAAATCTTCTCGACAAAGAATTACTTCCACATCTTGGGAATCTTGAAGAGAATCGCAAGAAAAAGGCCATTTTCCTTGGTCGTATCGTTCGACAAGTTTTGGAAATGGCAATCAAGAATAAGGAACCCAATGACAAAGATCACTACGCCAACAAGAGAGTACGATTGGCGGGTGACCTGATTGAAGATTTGTTCCGAGTATCCCTCCAACAGTTGGCTAGAGATCTAAAGTACCAACTTGAGCGACACCACAATCGCAAAAGAGAACTTAAGATTACCAGTTGTCTTCGCCCGGATGTTCTGACTTCCAAGGTCATGCACGCCCTTGCGACCGGGAATTGGGTTGGTGGGCGCAGTGGTGTTAGCCAACTATTAGATCGTACAACATTCCTTGCAGCACTATCTCACATGCGCAGAGTTACGAGTCCTCTGGTTCGCAGCCAACCTCATTTTGAAGCACGTGACCTGCACCCGACTCAATGGGGTCGTCTCTGTCCAAACGAAACTCCTGAAGGACAGAATTGCGGTCTTGTGAAGAACGCAGCCCAGATGATTGACATTTCCGAAGCAGTCAATGAAGAAGAAGTCAAGGAATTGCTGGCTGAGGCAGACGTCGACCCTAGTCCAGCCGGGTGGTCTGATGGTGCTCGTGTTCACGTGAACGGTGATATTTTCGGACTACATATGAACCCCCATAAGTTGGTAGATCATTTCAAGCGTCGTCGACGAAGTGGGCGCATACGTCCTGAAGTTAGTATTCGACATGATGCTGTCAATCGCGATATTTTCATCAATACGGACAAGGGAAGAATCCTTCGCCCACTCTTGGTTCTTGACGGTGGTAGCTTGGCTTTGACTAAGGGCTACCTCGATGGTTTGAGGGACCGATCAATTACATTCAGAGATTTAGTCGTTGAAGGCGTGGTAGAATGGGTAGATGCTGAAGAAGAAGAAGATCTTCTCGTTGCCCCGCGACCATTTGATCTTCCCCATATGAGTCCCAAACATAAGAGGCCAATCAATCCTGCAATGGTTGAATGGTTGAATCTTGGTGAAGAGGGTATCTCAAAGGCACACCTGAGTGCTCAGATTGTGATGCCCAATGGGGAAAAAGTAGTAGAGAAATTCAAGGTCCCACTGAATTATTATCAAGAAGACATAGACAAACTTCGCAGAAAGGAAAAGAAGACTGGCGATGCCCTGATTTATTCTCATGTTGAGATTGACCCTCAATTGATTCTAGGAGTCTGCGCATCCTTGGTCCCATACCCTGAACACAACTCCACTCCGCGCGTTACGGGTGGTACTGCTATGGTCAAGCAATCACTTGGCCTTCCGAGTGCCAATTTCAGACTACGACCAGACACCCGTCAGCACGTATTGCATTATCCACAGAATTCAATGACTGGTACACGTGCAATGCAAGCGACCAAGTTTTTGGAACGTCCTGCGGGCCAGAATTTCGTCGTTGCAGTGATGTCCCACCACGGTTACAACATGCAGGACGCAGTTATCATGAATCGAGCTAGTGTTGAACGCGCACTTGCCCGTTCGACATTCGTGCGAACTTACAACGCTGAACGCAAGCGTTTCCCAGGTGGACAGGTAGATGAAATTGAAATTCCAGGTTCAGGTCTTGATGAAGTGAAAGGGCTCAAGGCACCTGAAGCATATTCCCATCTTGAAACGGATGGATTACCAACTCCAGAGATTGAATTGTCAAACAAACCCATCGACAGAGACAGAGTGCCATCGATTCTAGTAGGAAAGACCAGCCCTCCCCGATTCCTCGAAGAGAGTCACGGTGCATTCTTGCAAGCACAGGAACGCCGAGAATCTAGCATGAATGTCAGGCATGGCGAAGGAGGTTTTGTTGACAATGTGTTTGTCACAGAGTCACTTGATTCAGGCCGCCTTGTCCGTGCGACTGTTCGCTCAAATAGAATCCCGGAATTAGGAGATAAGTTTGCAAGTCGGCACGGCCAGAAAGGAGTCATAGGGCGTTTGGTTGATGAAGAAGATATGCCTTTTACTGTCGACGGAGTTGTCCCCGATTTGCTAATCAATCCTCACGCAATTCCATCTCGAATGACGGTGGCCCACATCCTAGAGATGATCGGTGGCAAAGTCGGTTCTATGGATGGGCGTCTCATTGATGGAACAGCATTCAATGGCGAAAAGGAGAATTCTTTGAGAGAAGGACTACTTCGAAACGGATTTGCCCACACTGGCCGTGAGAGTATGATTAACGGTGAAACTGGTGAAGAATTTGGAGCTCAAGTCTTCGTCGGCGTAATCTACTATCAGAAACTACACCACATGGTCAGCGGAAAAATACACGCTAGGAGCCGTGGTCGCGTACAGATTCTCACACGCCAACCAACAGAAGGGCGTGCCCGACAAGGTGGTCTGCGCTTTGGTGAAATGGAACGCGATTGTTTGATTGCCCATGGTGCATCAATGGTCATCAAGGACCGTTTGCTTGATGAATCCGACGGCTGGGATTTGTACGTCTGTGCAGATAGCGGCCATGTTGCTTATTGGGATTGGCGTAAACGTTGCTATGTTAGCCCCATTCATGGTGATAAGGCAGAGGTTTTCTCTGTCTCAACATCGTATGCATTCAAGCTACTTCTTGATGAAATGAAATCACTTGGAGTGGCCATGAGACTTGAACTGGAGGACCGCAGATGAGTAGAGACGTCGCAACAATCCCGAAGCGTATCGCTTCAATCAAATTTAGTTTGATGGATCCGAATGAAATTCGAAAAATGTCTTCTGTAGAAGTCAAGACAGCTGACACATACAAGGATGACGGACACGCATTCCGCCAGGGTCTGATGGATTCTCGGATGGGAGTAATTGAGCCAGGTGTTCGCTGCGAAACATGTGGAAATAAGCATGACAAATGCCCAAGTCACTTCGGCCACATTCAACTTGAATTGCCGGTTGTTCACATTGGATTCACAAATCTAATCAAAACCTCACTTAAATCAACATGTAATACATGCAGTCGTATCCTGCTCCACGAACGAGAAGGAACTCACCCAATTGATGAGCAAAAGTCCGAGCAAGACTATTATCGAAATCGAATTACCGATGTAATCCAGAAGCATGGTGTCGGTTCCACAGAATTTAGTAAGATAATCAAGGAAGTTGAGAAGATTTGCTCCGGAGTAAAGCGTGCAGTTTGCATGCATTGTGGCTCTGAACAAGGTAAGATTGTACTAGATAAGCCTACCACGTTCAAGGAAAAGAAGCAGGACAAGGGTGAGCACAAGTTGAATGCTCGCGACATTCGTGAGCATCTCGAAGGTATTCCTGACGAGGATTTGATTTTCATTGGAATGGATTCACATTCAAGTCGACCCGAGTGGGTCATCATGAGGGTGCTACCAGTTCCACCTATTACTGTAAGACCATCAATCACCCTAGATAGTGGTGACAGAAGTGAGGATGATTTGACTCACAAATTGGTGGATGTACTTCGAATTAACCAGCGGCTACGTGAGAACAGAGACGCCGGTGCACCACAACTAATTGTAGAGGATTTGTGGGAATTGTTACAATATCACGTCACGACATATTTCGATAATCAAACTGCAGGAATACCACCTGCCCGACATCGTTCTGGACGACCTCTGAAAACACTTACTCAGCGCTTGAAGGGTAAGGAAGGAAGATTCCGTAGCAACCTTTCAGGAAAGCGCGTCAATTTCTGTGCGCGTACAGTGATTAGTCCCGACCCGAATCTGGGTATCAACCAAGTCGGTGTCCCCGTACAATGTGCCAAAGAGTTGACTGTACCCATACGAGTTACAACTCGAAATAGAGAACAGCTCAGGCAGATGATTCTTCGCGGTCCGGATGTACATCCTGGCGTGAATTATATTATTCGAGGAGATAGCCTTCGTGTTAGGATTACAGATCGTACCAAACTAATGTGGTCGGGATTCCGATGTCACAATCCTGAATGTCATTGTGGCGACCCTGAACGCGGAGAGCCGTACCCTGGACTTCGACCGGATCTTAACGAGGTACTTCCAGCACCTAATTTCTTACCGGGAATGGAAATTTCAGCAGAAACAGTTCGACTTCCAGATGGAGAAACCATGGACATGTGGATTGCTGATTTAGATGCAACAATTTGTAATCTCAAGGGTGAGGATGCCAATGGCAGAGCCTTGGATATGGCAGACCCTCGCGCTATCGTTCACCAACGTTGGGTTTGGGAACAAGAAAACCCGGGAGCACCATTCCCTGCTGAACTTTTAGTCAGATGTCCACACTGTGGTAGCCCAGAAGTGGATGAAGATATACGAACCAAGGTAGAAGACCGACTGGCAACGATTGATTTGGATGGTAATCCTAGACCTGGAATGGTTGTTGAGAGACACCTTATCGATGGAGATGTTGCAATCTTCAACAGGCAACCCTCACTGCACAGGATGTCTATGATGGTTCATGAAGTACGTGTCATGGAAGGAAAGACATTCCGCTTCAACTTGGCCGTTTGTACACCTTACAACGCAGATTTTGATGGCGACGAAATGAATTTACACGTCATTCAGTCCGAGGAAGCAAGAGCAGAAGCCAAGATTCTGATGAGAGTTCAAGAACATATTATCACTCCACGATACGGTGGCTCAGTGATTGGTGGAATTCACGATCACATCTCTGGAGCATATTTGCTAACACACAACAATAGATTCATTCCGAAAGGAATCGCACTAGATGTTCTTGGCCAAATTGGTTGGTCAGGAGACCTTCCTAAGGAACATGTTGTCGATGGAGTTGCTGGATATTATGGCCTAGATCTGTTTAGTCTAATCGTTCCCAGCGGATTCTCACTAAGATACACAAGTCGAAGTCAAGATGAGGTCGTGATTAATGACGGAGCAGTAACAGGGGGTACTCTAGACAAACGTGCAATCGGTGCAGAAGATGGTCGTTTACTAGATGCAGTTGTACAAAATCATGGAACCACTGTTGGTGGTAATTTCCTCAATCAAATGACTAAATTGACAATTGGGATTTGTACTGCGATGGGCTTCACCACAGGTATTGACGATGAAGACCTACCAGCAGAGGCAATGGATTTGATTGAGAAAATCAATACTGAAGCTAGCGCTGCTGTAGATGCAGAATTGGATAAGTTTGGTGCGGATGGACGTAGATATGAAACGCGACCTGGCCGAACTCCGCTTGAAACTCTTGAAGAGAACATCCTGCAGTTACTTGATCAGTGTAAGGCAGAAACAGGTAATGTTGCGAAAGATTACCTTTCTGATGACAACCCAGCTGTAATGATGGCTGTATCAGGTGCACGTGGTTCGATGGACAACTTGGCCATGATGGCCGGTTCTATCGGACAACCGAAAGTGCGTGGAAAGAGGCTTGAACGTGGCTATAACGACCGAGTTCTATCCCATTTCCGACGTGGTGCAAAAGGGGCGAAGGAAAAGGGCTTCGTCGCCTCATCATTCAAGCGTGGACTTGAACCGACCGAATTCTTCATGCTTTCAGTGTCTGGCCGTGAATCTCTGGTCGATACTGCAGTCCGTACAAGTAAGTCAGGATACATGCAGCGCCGCCTCATCAACGCGATGGATGACCTCAAAGTGTGGAATGATGGTCAGCACTCAGTT
>CAYYKF010000061.1:2687-12927 GCA_964441035.1 uncultured Candidatus Poseidoniales archaeon | reverse complement strand
ATTCCATGACTTCGTCTAATCCCTATTCTTGGAGGCATTAGTCCCATCGCAGTTCCCACAATTAGGACACCAATTCCTATCCAGCCTGTGGATAGCCATACAAGGACTGTTACGAAGCCAATCACACTCATCACGAGGGTTCGCAGTGGAATCAATTCGTGCAACTTGAGCATACCTTGTCCAACCTTGATCATGACAGGGACAGCGAACAAGCCTGAGGCAATGGTGATGGCCATCAATCGGATGTAATCAGAAGGTGGCTCAATCATTGTCCATTGGTCGATGGGATACATCATGTTGAGCGCTAATGCAGCACCAGAACGTGGCCTCAATACAAGGTACAGGAATGTCAGGACCATGACGGTGACAGCAGTGTTGGTTGCAGATAGAACTGCGATGACCTCAAGGTCCTGCTCACGGGTTTGCGCTTCTAGGTCAAGGTCTGGTGATGTTGCCTTGACTTCACGAGCTTTGCTGAGCATTAGATAATCCTCTGATGAAACAATTTCAGGTTGATTTGCTACCACTTGTGTGCCAATTGTTTGAACTTCACTTCCTACAACTGTATCCCATTCGTTAGACTCTTGAACAATCATCGGTGCAGCAGTGGTGGCCAATTCACTCTCATCCAAACCATGTAGGCGCGCAGTCTCTCTTCGATATTCAGCGATTCTGGCTTGAGCAGCAGGGTCATTCACCCCACCAGGGCCATATTCGAAATCAGCAGGAATGTAATCTGGGTCAGTCAATCTACCCCAGAAATTGCGCGCACTCATGACCACAACCGTTGCTTGGGCCGCAGTCATTCCAGGAAGGATTGCCATCACTGCTGCACAGCATGAAGATAGGAAGCACGGTACAATCAGTGGTTTGGCAGGAGGTAATTCCCAATTCTGCTCCTGTGGAGGCATCTCGGAAGTTGTCACATAGATGTCAATGAGATTGGCAATACCAAACAGACCAGCAAGTGCAGGCATCAGCAAAGTCGCTGAAGGCATTCCAACTGGCGAACGTCCAGGCAGAATGAATACAGCCCATCCATAGAATCCAGCCAGTAGGAAGAATGCGGTTGCTGCGAGCATTCCTGCAATCCGTGAGTTATCTCCAAGTCTGAAGTCGATCGCTTCCCAGCGGCGATGAATCTTCCAATTGGCGATTGGTATAGTGAATTCGATTGGTTTCTTCAATGGATAGCGCGCCCAACTTGTCGCTTTCTGCATCCATATTGGCCAAGCAAGACGTGTGGTTTCAGTGAGGATGAGGAATGCCGAAATTGTGAGTAGTAGCCAAGGTAATACCTCTCGACTCATCTCATACAATCCGAGTCCCGGGTTGGTACCGAAGAGTAGTCTTGCAAACAGCAGCAAAGGGACACTCAGAAGCAATCCAAGTTGACTTCCTCGCGCGGAGTAGGCAACGCCTTGGGCAGCATGTCCTGAAATCAGCATTCTGTGACCGGGCAATAGTGCGAGCGCAGTATCACCATCAGGTGCACCGACCAACGCACTTGGGATGTAATTCAGGAACGTGTGAACTGTACCCATACTGACAATGATCGCAGCCACTGCCTCCAATGGAATCCCGGCAGAAACTGCCAGTGGCGACATTGACAAAGCGATGAGAGCAACATTGTTGACGTGGAATCCAGGAATGAGACCAGTCATACAACCTAGGAAAACGCCGATGAAGAACGCAGCCATGAGCCACGCCCATTCCAACATCACGCCTTCCAGCAAGTAAACACCTCCTAGATTTGAAGACAGATTCTGGTACTTTGTGCACTATCTGTGTCGGTGATTACAAGTCGTCCTTCCCAAGAGGTGGCACTCCCATCGATTGTTCCTTGCCAATAATCGTGATTTGAATCGACCAAACAGAGTTTACTTTCGCTTCCAGTATCCTTAATCCAATTAATTCCATCTTCAGTGACCATTTGTCCTGTCACATTGACGATATCATTGATTTGATATGTCCAAGCTGTACGGTCTGGGAAATCTTGGGACCATTCCATGTCCCAACTTGAAGTCCAGTCAAAGATTTCTTCATCCATGTCTTCAGGAACTTCACCACGCTCAAAAATTGAGGTATATGGGTCGATGATTAACTCCAATCGGCCACTCGATGCATCCCACTCGACTCTTGCATTTGTGATATTAATTTGAGTTCCCTTTTCAGTCCAAGTCTCCAATGTCCCCATGCCTTCAAAGCGAATTTGTGTAGTTCTTGAAATGTAATTGTAGTGGTTTCCGATATAACCTGAGTATTTTGGGTTGACATCATTTGGGTCCGTGTTTGGTTCAAGTGCGTATGTTGTATATCCTGTGACATTCACAAATTGTCCGATGTAATCAGTTGGGAATGATGTAATGTCCACCAGTTCGGTGTATTCTGGTGGGTTCTCATTTTGCACTAGAGTTGGCGCAAACCCAGTCATTTCTAGACAAACAGTGACACGTTCTTCCGACCAGATTAGACGACCGATGTAATCCAGTTCACCAATTGGTGCACTTGATTGTAGATTTTGTGTGGGTAAAATGCATAGTCTTTCAACCATTGAATTTGAAGGTGGCATAATCCAGAACAGACCATCCTCATCGACGACCATCTCACCGTTGATTTGGACGAGTTTACCAACATCATACGACCATAGTTCAGGGTCCGTCTGCCAGGAGAGTTGCTTTGGTCCAGTGGCATCCAGCACCTCTATGGTCGAACTTTGAGCGATAATCTGCCAGCGGTAATTACGCTCATCGAATTGGACCCACCCTGTCAAATTAATATTGGAGCCCGCTTCAATCCAATTGTCGACACGCCCCTGCAGGGAGACATACAACCTGTGATCTGAGTTGAGATATACCGGATTATCGGTGAGTGTGAATGTTTGATAATTTTCGTTCGGTTCGATGGCATAACCAATGTATCCAGTAAAACTCACAATTTCGTTGTCATACTTTGCAGGATCCTTACCGAAATCACTCAAAGTCAAGCCCAAATCCTTCACTTCAACACTCTCTTTATGTGTGACTGCGCCCATGCCCTTTGATTCGATGAATATCTTGCCATTGTATTCTCGAACCTGACCTTCGACAATCACTGTCGCACCAATCGGTGGCAAATCATCGGTCGTTTCTCTCCAGTTAACCTTGACGACATCATAGTCATCTTCAATCTGTAAAGTGATTAAATCAGAGCCATCACTATACGGATCTTCAACCCACGAAATCAGTGTTCCCTGCACCTTCACCGTCTCTTGAACATGTTCGTGAATATCAGCGATATCCACGCGGTCAGGTTCTCGAACCACGGCATAAAAGTTCAGTGTTGATACCAGCAGAATGGACAGAAAAAACGTCCCCCACATCTTAGTCATGTGACGTACACTAGGGGCACATCGGATGAACATTGCCGCGACGCGTGATGCGATTTTTTGACTGAATTTGGAGCTGAATAGTGAGCGCACGTAACCGGCTGGTTCAAATCTACAGGGGTTCACCCGTAGGGTGATTCCCATGGTAGGCAAGGCTCACAAGAACAAGCGCGCACTCATTTCTCTTGGAGCAATTGCACTGCTTTTGCTGCCCCTGATCGCGTCCGCGACACCAATTGAAACGGGTTCTGATGAGCCGATTGTAGAACGCTGGTGGGACAACACTTCAATGGACAAAGACAAGGATGGAATTCATGATGCAATTTGGATTGCGATTGATAGTACCATACATGATTGGGTTGATGAAAGAGGTTACATTGGCGTCATTGTTGATTTTGACCATACACCCACTCTTGAAGATGAAAAATGGTTGGTCGATGAAGTAGGCTTCGAGGTCAAACATCGATTCCATGTCATCGACAGCATCGCTGGCAATGTCAGCATCCATCGTCTTGTGACTCTTTCAAATATACCCGGTGTGGTGATGATTGAGATTGATGGCGTGTTGGAAGTAAGCAATGCAGAGGTCAAGGATGTCCACGGTGTATGGGACATTTATGATGAAACTGGATATGATGGTTCCGGGGTTGTTGTTGCAATCATTGACACAGGCATTGATGGCTTGCATGTCGGACTTGATGACCTAGATGATGACAATTCGACTGATGACCCGAAAATTATCGGGTTCTATGATGCAGTGAATAATCCTGGTAAGACGAATGGAACAGAAGTGTTCCCTTACGATGACCACGGACATGGCTCGCACTGTGCGGGTACAACTGCTGGAACAGGCGCACCGACCTATGAGCATACAGGATTGGCACCACAAGCACAACTGGTTGGTGTCAAGGTGCTTGATGGCGGTGGTTCAGGTTCTTTCTCTGGTGTCATGATGGGAATGGAATGGACTGTTGACATGCGTCACAAACTCAACATTCGCGCTGCCAGCATGAGTCTTGGTGGGCCTGGTGTAATTGAGTGGACCAGTTCAGAAGAAGAGAGCGTTAATCGCATGGGTAACGAAATGATGTATGCGGGAATTGCGTTGTTCATCGCCGCAGGTAACAGTGCGGTCAGCGCACAGATTGGAACACCGGGAAGTGCAGAAGACGTCATCACAGTCGGTGCGCTCGACAAGGATACAAAAATTGCTGTTTACTCTAGCCAAGGTCCAACCGAAGAAGGTCGTATCAAACCGAACATTGCGTTCGTTGGCTCCAATGTCATGTCCGTTGAAGCAAACTCCGTTACAGGTTACACAGGAATGTCCGGTACTAGTATGGCGACACCTGGGGCTGCAGGTCTTGCAGCCTTAATGTATCAAGCAAACCCGAGTCTCAACGCATTGGAAATACGTAATATCATGCAGGAGACTGCAACCTATCGCCAATGTCACTACATGCTTGCGAATGAGCCGTGTTTAGAAGATGCGGCACCGAAAAATCGCCAAAACAATGTCTACGGTCATGGACAAGCTGAAGCCTTGCCTGCATTGATGGATGCTGCAAATTATGCCAAGGATTGGTACTTGGACACCTCCATCAACGTCAGTATGGTTTCCCCTACCTTTGAGGACAACAAGGTCGGTGTCGGCAAGGGTGACTCAATCGAGTATGCTGTCTCCGGAGATGTCACACTCATTCAATGGCGAGGCTGGGAACACCGTGATTTCTGGAGAGATCTCGATGGATTCAAGGCCGGAGACACATCTGCTGAAATCGAGTATTGCGATTTAGTTCGCAACTTTGACCCTCTGGAAAACAATGTGATTTCAGATGGGACCGGTATGCTTGATGAGAACCAAACCATCTATGTCCGTGCGCTAAAGAATACGAACGCTTCAACCAATGAAGTCACCCATCTTTACCTCTCAAGTGAAGGCGCAGAAAGTTGCTTCCAAGCATCCACCTCATCCTCTAGCGAAGGTGTTAGCATGGCTATTGTGGGTGCCATGTCATTCGCCATCTTGCTACTACTGATTGCAACATGTGTTATGTTCGTGCAGTTGAACAATACGCGCGAAGAATCGGTAGAATTCATCGAGGAAACCGATTAATGTAGAGGCCCCTCATGCCATAGGCATGAGTCGAATCATTACCCTGGTGATTTGTGCCCTGCTCTTGACGATGTCATTTGCTTTGAGTGTTGATGTTCCAGACCCATTGGATGATGAGATTATACCTCAATCCACAGGGTCCTCACAACAGCAAATCGGTGCTTTCAACGGTTCAGTTCCATCTGCAGCAAACTTGCATACGTTTCGCCTCGATATTGATTACGATAGTTGTGTAAGTATTGCTTCACAAAGCGTATCTCCTAGAGTGCAGGATTACGGGCAAGCAGAAGATGGAACGTATTTTGTATTGGCAACTGCAAATACCAATCTTATTCTGATTAACGGCGACACTGTAAACCAGTACGAAACACTTCTGATGAATTTCGATCGCACCGGTTCCTGTTTATCCGCTGCAGGATATTCTCATGAAGTATGGAGCAGTTACCCATCGAGATTCACACCAACAGCGTCAGAATCTTGGCACACCTCTGGCGCCCATACTCTCATTATTCTAGATTCTAATTGGCTTATCGTTGCAGGTACGCTAGGATATGAGGATTATCCGTACTCTTCATGGGGTGGTGTGGTCAATTCGAGTAGTTCATGGCCAAATGGGCAAGATGGCGAACACATATTCCTTGCAAAGATATCACGCTCAAATTTCAGTATCGCTGATTGGGAAGTTATTCCTACATGGGTACATTCTCCTCAGTCGAACTCTCATGGCGTTCGAACTGGGATATACGCTCAAACGTTCTCCAACAGCACTGAATTTGCCATTGCTATCCACCTCTTCTATAATGGGGGTCTTAACGGTCCGCAAGCAAGAATGTCTATTGTTGGAAATACATATTCTTCGCATTGGTCTGGTGGCAGTTCTTACACTCAACACACTGAACATACCAATATCTTGGCACGTTTTGACCACAATCTAACAGCCATTGAATCGTCTGAAATCCCCTCTCCCCACACGATGGATGGCAACATCCATTTTCTCGAAAGTGGTACAATTGTGGCGTTGACCGGTTCCAGCGGCTCTGATACAGATGTTGTTGCCCAGTATAGGTTGCCTGGGCAAAATTGGAACGCAGTCGATTTGAATCAGGAGAATTGTGAAGCCGAACGTACCTCCATCCTTGCACTTAGCGGTGATCGGTTTGGATGGTTATGTGTTACTACATCTTCAACATTACCACATGATTTGATTCTGAGTATTGTGAATACAACATCAGGTAACCATGTTCAATATGATTTAGGTAATTTGACACAGAATGGGATGCACCTATTGTTAGGTGGGGCCTTTGCACTCACAGAAGATCGGATTGTAGCCCATTTGACAATGTCTTCATATGACTATACTACACCAAGTGGTCAAACTTGGACAGGTAGTTTCAGTATTCATTGTGAGATTTCAACTCTAAACGTCACAGTTGCCGCAGGTGTGCTTGGCAGTAACACACCATTCAAGGGTGATGGCATAGGAACTTCTCCAGTTAGATTTAGTCACCAATCGTCTTCCAATTCGGTGGATGTATTCATTGGAGAGAGTTTGATGTTTCAGAGTCATACTACATATTTTCGAATTTATGATTTGGATCAAGACAATGATCATGTTTCTAATCCCTTGGACGCTTTCCCTTTTGATTCTACACAACAGGAGGATGCGGATGGAGATGGATTTGGAGACAACCCTGTCGGAAATCAACCTGATGAATGCCCCTATCTCTCTGGCAATTCTTCGATAGATTTACTTGGATGCCCTGACAATGATGGCGATGGATATTCCAACCAAGGTGACGTCTTCCAAAATGATCCCTCACAATATTCTGATTTTGATAGCGATGGATACGGAGATAATTTGACTGGTTTATTTGGAGATTCATGCCCATCAACCTTTGGTGAATCTACACGCGACCGTTATGGTTGCCCCGATGCAGATTTTGATGGATGGAGTGATGAGAACGACGTCTTCCCTAACGATTCCTCACAATGGACGGACTGGGATGGTGACGGCTACGGTGACCAACTCATTGGCTTCGAAGGTGATGCCTGTCCTGCCGCCTCGGGCAACAGTACAGAGGACCGGTACGGTTGTACAGATTCAGATGGGGATGGATGGTCGGACGAAGGCGACGACCTCCCTTCAAACCCGACGCAATGGGAGGACCGTGACGGAGACGGCTACGGTGACAATGCAAGCGGCACAATGGCTGATAAATTCCCAAGCGATGGAACGCAATGGAATGATACCGATGGCGACGGTCATGGTGATAATCCGTATGGCTCAGAAGGCGATTGGTTCCCAAACAATCCTGACCGCTGGCAAGATTCCGACAGAGATGGAGTGGCTGACGAGGACGATGCCTTCGTCAATGATGCAACCCAATGGAATGACACCGATGGCGATGGTCATGGTGACGAATTAGGTGGAAATCAGGGTGATACTTATCCTAATGATCCGAACGAATGGCAGGATTCTGATGATGATGGTGTTGGCAATAATGCTGATGCCTTCCCGTTCGACCCCTCACAGCAGACTGATTCTGATGGAGATGGCATGGGGGACAATCCGATGGGTGTTGGAGCCGACAAGTTCCCAAATGACCCAACTCAATGGGGAGACATCGATGGCGACGGGTACGGTGACAATCCGTCTGGGACGAATCCAGACGCGTTCATCGCAGACCCTACACAACACGCCGATTCGGACGGTGATGGCTATGGAGATAGCCTGAGTGGACGATTGCCGGATATGTTCCCCAACGATCCAACTCAATGGCTCGACCAAGATGAAGATGGATTTGGTGACAACCAGAGTGGTAACAATCCAGACCCATATTTGTTTGATTTTGACAATGATGGTTACAACGACAGCATCGACATCCTACCGAAGCTTTCCAGTCCCGGTGACCATGACAACGATGGATGTCCAGATGAAGAGGATGTGTTCCCTCTAGACTACAAAGAATGTACCGATTTCGATGGCGATGGTGAAGGTGACAATGCGGACACTGATGATGACAATGATGGTTGGACAGACACGGATGAGGAACGCGAAGGCACCGACCCCAAAGATGCTGGAGATGAACCGGTCGACAGTTTTGAAATTGTGCTCCCCGGTACAGCGATTGGCCTCGGTGCTTGGGACTTGATTGGCATCTTCGGTGGTGTACCCATTTTCAGTTGGATATTGTTTGGTTTTGTGACCCGCAACAGAAGGGCGGCAAAATTCGAGAGAGAACTCTTTGCAGCCCGCTCAAAGGAAGAATTGGAAGAAATTGCCATTCGCTCAGAATACGCTCTGATGTTACGCATGATTGGTGCGCATCAAGGCATCCGTTTGGAACGACTACGCGCAGAATTGGATGATGCACTGGATGCAGAAGGGATGCCGATCACCGAAGACCAAACCAATGTGGTTGAACAACAAATGGTGATTGATGGACCTTCAGGACCTGCTAAGGATGCGAGTGGCACGATTGCTGCGGATGGCTATGAGTGGATTAAGCACGAAGGCCAAGATTACTTCCGGGCTCCAAACAGTGATGCCGATTGGCAATCTTGGGATAATTAGCAGTCCGTCGCTGAATCGGAGGATTGAATTTGGATTCAAATTCTGAGATAATTCTGGCTGCAACTTTAGCCGGTCTTGTTGCGATTGCAGTCACCGTTGCAATCGAAAAATTTGGAGGGATTCTTGGCGGAATTATTGGAACGGTTCCAACCACAATTATTCCTGCAACCGCTTTCATGTGGCTTGCAGATTCAAATCAATCAGCCTTTGAATCCGCCATGGGCATGGTCCCAGTTGGTATGTTGCTGAATGCTGTATTCCTATGGTTGTGGCGAGTGGTTCCTCCAAAAATTCCCGACTGGTCATTTGGGAAGCGATTGGCAACCATCACAATCATCAATCTCAGTGTGTGGTTTACAGGTGCATTTTTTTCAGTGCTAATGTTTTCAGATATCGACCCGCTTCTTGTTGGCTGCGTGGCACTAACCATCGGCCTGGCTTTTGGATTGTGGGCAACTCTAGAGCACCATCCCGCCCCAAAGGGAGAAAATAGGGTGGGTTTACTGACACTTGCAGCCAGAGGCACTGCTGCAGCATGCGCGATTGGAATTGCCGTTTGGCTCTCCCAACAAGGCTCACCATTGCTTGCAGGAATCGCATCAGTTTTCCCTGCTATTTTCTTGACCAGTATGGTCGCACTCTGGATTTCACAAGGTGAGGCTGTACCAAGCGGCGCGGTCGGACCAATGATGCTTGGTGGCATGTCCGTCAGTCTCTATGCCCTCCTTGCAATGCGTCTGATTCCAGATTATGGGGCTGTCACAGGCTCTGCTCTGACATTGGTTGCATCTTTGCTATTGGTTTCGATTCCTGCTGCGTTCTGGTTACGATTTCAAACACACCGTCGGGTTGAAGCCGGGAACCCGGCCCCATAGGGCCGGAGGCACACCATGCGGAATCGACAGTACACCTCATTCCTGACACTGATTTTGCTCTGTTCGGTTCTCTCAGGCTGTTTTGGCAGCGATGCGAAAGAGGCTGAAGAAGTTGAACCAGAGGCCAGTTTTGGTGCCTACAGTGTGGTTGCCCCGATTGATACTGGAATCAATGTCTATCATGAGCGATTTGTCCTCAATGAAACATTGCCTGATTGGCTCTTAGATGGCCTTGGTGTCACGATGTGGTGTAATTTGACGCAAAACGGTACATGGCAGGAGCGATACGAGTCTGATGCAGCATCATG